>NZ_JADBQM010000011.1:96034-345401 GCF_014895895.1 Enterobacter cloacae complex sp. P14RS | reverse complement strand
TTCATTTATTGTCCGAAGACATTAAGAATCCATGTCACTTTGAGTGCCCACACAGATTGTCTGATAAATTGTTAAAGAGCAGTGCAACGCGGCTTTCGCTCACCGTTGCGAGGTGGCGTATATTACGCTTTCCTCTTTCAGAGTCAACCCGTTATTTCAGGATTTTTTCTCTTCAACCGACCGGGTTAACTGTGAAGTGATTCACATCCGCCGTGTCGATGGAGGCGCATTATAGGGAGCTGCCGAGGAATGACAAGCGGAAATATGCATTTTTATTTCGACCGCTCACCTTTTCGCCAAAAAGGCTATTTCTGATGCTTTTTTATCTCTTTTGGCAGCTCTGCCAGACTATTAATCACCCAATCCGCTGCACTTTCTGCTTCTGGTGTTACGGGCTTACCGGTACGCACTAATATTTTGGTACCCACTCCCGCCGCTGAGGCCGCCTGCATATCTTCCAGCTTATCGCCCACCATATAAGAAGCAGCCATATCAATGTGCAAGAACTCCTGCGCTGAGTTAAACATGCCCGGATGCGGTTTACGACAGTCGCAGGTCTGACGATACTCTTCTACCGTTCCCTGCGGATGGTGCGGGCAGTAGTAAATGCCATCAAGATCGACCCCGCGATCGGCCAGCGACCAGTCCATCCATTCCGTCAGCGTCTCAAACTGCGCTTCGGTGAACTTACCACGCGCGATGCCGGACTGGTTCGTTACGACCACCAGCGCATAGCCCATCTCTTTTAGCTGGCGCATTGCCTCTATAACGCCGTCGATAAATTCGAATTCATCGATCTCATGCACATAACCGTGATCCACATTAATAGTGCCATCACGGTCGAGAAAAATTGCGGGTACTGATTTTGCCACCGGTTTGCTCCTGAAAAAGGCCTGTTGAGCTAGTATCTCATGAATCGCAGCGCAATAAAGTGCTCATCGTACAGAGTTGGATTGATTTAGACGTCTGGATGCCTTAACATCCGTTTTGTTTACGGTCATCACCCGTATCTGGCAGAAGAAAATGCCACGGCTAACTTACATACGATAAAAATAATCTAATGATTAAACTTTCCAATATCACCAAAGTGTTCCAGCAGGGGAACCGAACCATTCAGGCGCTGAACAACGTCAGCCTGCATGTTCCTGCTGGTCAAATTTATGGCGTCATTGGCGCATCGGGTGCGGGTAAAAGCACGCTGATCCGTTGTGTTAACCTGCTTGAGCGCCCAACCCAGGGCAGCGTAGAAGTTGGCGGTCAGGAACTTACCGCCCTTTCAGAAAAAGAACTCACCAAAGCGCGCCGTCAAATTGGCATGATCTTCCAGCACTTTAACCTGCTGGCTTCCCGCACGGTGTTCGGCAACGTCGCCTTACCGCTGGAGCTGGATAACACGCCGAAAGAAGAAGTGAAGCGTCGCGTTACCGAACTGCTCGACCTCGTGGGTCTGGGTGATAAGCATGATAGCTACCCGGCAAATCTGTCCGGTGGGCAGAAGCAGCGTGTTGCTATTGCCCGCGCGCTGGCCAGCAACCCAAAAGTACTGCTGTGCGACGAAGCTACCAGCGCACTGGATCCGGCCACCACGCGTTCTATTCTGGAACTGCTGAAGGACATTAACCGTCGCCTGGGCCTGACGATCCTCCTTATTACGCACGAGATGGACGTGGTGAAACGCATCTGCGACTGCGTGGCGGTCATTAGCAACGGTGAACTGATCGAGCAGGACACGGTAAGCGAAGTGTTTTCCCATCCGAAAACCCCGCTGGCGCAGCAGTTTATTCAGTCCACGCTGCATCTGGATATTCCAGAAGATTATCTGGAGCGTTTGAAAACCGAGGCAACGGCGGACAGCGTCCCGATGTTGCGTATGGAATTCACCGGTCAGTCCGTTGATGCCCCTCTGCTTTCCGAAACCGCGCGTCGCTTTAACGTGAACAACAACATTATTAGCGCGCAGATGGATTACGCCGGTGGCGTGAAGTTCGGCATCATGCTGACGGAAATGCACGGCACTCAAGAAGAAACCCAGGCCGCAATCGCCTGGCTGCAAGAACATCATGTAAAAGTAGAGGTACTGGGTTATGTCTGAGCCGATGATGTGGCTACTGGTTCGCGGCGTTTGGGAAACGCTGGCAATGACCTTTGTATCGGGTTTCTTTGGTTTTGTGATTGGCCTGCCGGTAGGCGTACTGCTGTACGTGACGCGTCCGGGTCAAATCATTGAGAACGCGAAGCTCTACCGCACGCTCTCCGCGCTGGTGAATATCTTCCGTTCCATCCCGTTTATTATTCTGCTGGTGTGGATGATTCCGTTTACCCGCGTGATCGTCGGCACATCGATTGGTCTGCAGGCGGCTATCGTTCCGCTGACCGTAGGCGCTGCGCCGTTTATCGCCCGTATGGTGGAGAACGCCCTGCTGGAGATCCCAACCGGTTTGATTGAAGCTTCTCGTGCAATGGGGGCAACACCTATGCAGATCGTCCGCAAGGTTCTGCTGCCTGAAGCACTGCCGGGCCTGGTGAACGCGGCAACGATTACGCTTATTACTCTGGTAGGGTATTCCGCGATGGGCGGTGCAGTTGGCGCTGGCGGTTTAGGACAGATTGGTTATCAGTACGGCTATATTGGATATAACGCTACCGTGATGAATACCGTTCTGGTATTGCTGGTTGTTCTGGTTTACTTAATCCAGTTCTCTGGCGATCGCATCGTCCGGACTGTTACTCACAAATAACGTTACACACAACACAAACTCGATGAGTTAAGGATAAAACATGGCGTTTAAATTAAAGACCTTTGCAGCAGTAGGCGCGCTGATTGGATCTCTGGCACTGGTGGGTTGCGGTCAGGACGAAAAAGATCCAAACCATATTAAAGTGGGCGTTATCGTAGGTGCAGAACAGCAGGTTGCTGAAGTTGCTCAGAAAGTGGCGAAAGAAAAATACGGTCTGGACGTTGAGCTCGTAACCTTCAACGATTACGTTCTGCCGAACGAAGCGCTGAGCAAAGGCGATATCGACGCCAACGCCTTCCAGCATAAGCCATACCTGGATCAGCAGATCAAAGATCGCGGCTATAAGCTGGTTGGCGTGGGTAACACCTTCGTCTACCCGATTGCAGGCTACTCCAAGAAAATTAAATCGCTGGACGAACTGCAGCCGGGTTCTCAGGTAGCCGTGCCTAACGATCCAACCAACCTTGGACGCTCCCTGCTGCTGCTGCAGAAAGTGGGCCTGATCAAACTGAAAGACGGCGTTGGCCTGCTGCCAACCGTTCTGGATGTCACCGAGAACCCGAAAAATCTGAAAATTGTTGAACTGGAAGCACCGCAGCTGCCGCGTTCTCTGGACGATGCGCAGATTGCCCTGGCCGTCATCAACACCACTTACGCCAGCCAGATTGGCCTGACGCCAGCGAAAGACGGTATCTTCGTTGAAGATAAAGACTCTCCGTACGTTAACCTGATCGTGACTCGCGAAGATAACAAAGACGCGGAAAACGTGAAGAAGTTCGTCCAGGCCTATCAGTCAGACGAAGTTTACCAGGAAGCCAACAAAGTGTTTAACGGCGGCGCTGTTAAAGGCTGGTAATCTCACCTCAGTGTAATATCATCAGGACGGGCTTATGCCCGTCTTGTCATTTGTGCAGTCACCTGATTCAATATCTGACGTTTTGATTATCCATTGAGGAATTATTATGCGTGCTTTACCGATCTGTCTTTTAGCACTCATGCTGAGCGGCTGTTCTATGCTAAGCAGATCTCCTGTTGAACCCGTTCAAAGCACGGCAACCCCGCCAAAAACAGAGCCTGCAAAACCGAAAGTGGTTCGCCCTGCGCCGGTTCGCATTATCACCAAGGCTGACGAACTGGTCGGCAAACCGTTCCGTGAACTGGGTGAAGTGAGCGGTGAATCCTGTCAGGCAACCAATCAGGACTCTCCACCGAATATCCCGACTGCGCGTAAACGCATGCAGATTAACGCCGCAAAAATGAAAGCTAACGCGGTGCTGCTGCACAGCTGCGAAGTCACCAGCGGCACGCCGGGCTGCTACCGTCAGGCGGTTTGCATCGGTTCTGCGCTGAACATTACGGCGAAATGAGTGCATTTCAGTTTGAGCAAATAGGCGTTATCCACTCTCCGTATAAAGAGAAGTTCGCCGTGCCCCGCCAGCCCGGTCTGGTCACCAGCGGCAGCGGCGAGCTTCATCTTCAGGCACCTTATAACCAGGCCGATGCGGTACGCGGGCTCGGGTCTTTCAGTCACTTATGGGTGGTATTTGTTTTTCACCAGACAATGGAAGGCGGCTGGCGTCCCACCGTGCGTCCCCCGCGCCTGGGCGGAAATGCGAGAATGGGCGTGTTTGCGACTCGTTCGACCTTCCGCCCCAATCCGATCGGGATGTCGCTGGTTGAACTGAAAGGCATACGTTGCCAGAAGGATCAGGTCATCCTTGAGCTGGGCAGCCTGGACCTGGTTGACGGCACGCCGGTTATCGACATTAAACCCTATTTGCCTTTCGCCGAATCCCTCCCGAATGCGCGTGCAAGCTACGCTCAGGACGCACCGCAGGCGGATATGCCAGTCTCGTTTACGCCTGAGATAGCCTTACAGCTGAGTCAGCTGGAGAAACGCTATCCTCGCTTACGGCATTTCATCACTGAAGTTCTGGCACAGGACCCCCGTCCGGCCTACCGCAAAGAAGAGGAAGCAGGAAAGACGTACGCCGTCTGGCTGCTGGATTTTAACGTGCGCTGGCGCGTCACTGGGGCAGGTTTCGAAGTGTTTGCCCTTGAACCCAGGTAATTTTGTTCTCCTCTCTTTTGGCATCTTTGCCACACTGGTAAACTAAACCACTTTTTTTGTGTCAGGCTGGCGTTTCAGCCTGTTCCAATCGTCGAAATGGAACCGTAACAACATGCGTACTAGCCAATATCTGCTCTCCACTCTGAAGGAGACACCTGCCGACGCCGAAGTAATCAGCCATCAGCTGATGCTGCGCGCCGGGATGATCCGCAAGCTGGCCTCCGGGTTATACACCTGGCTGCCGACCGGCGTGCGCGTTCTGAAAAAAGTCGAAAACATCGTGCGTGAAGAGATGAACAACGCCGGTGCTATCGAGGTGTCCATGCCCGTGGTTCAGCCCGCTGACCTGTGGCAGGAGAGCGGTCGTTGGGAGCAATATGGCCCAGAACTGCTGCGCTTCGTCGATCGCGGCGAGCGTCCATTCGTTCTCGGTCCAACGCATGAAGAAGTCATTACCGATCTGATTCGTAACGAGCTGAGCTCTTACAAACAGCTGCCGCTGAACTTCTTCCAGATCCAGACCAAGTTCCGTGACGAAGTGCGCCCACGTTTCGGCGTGATGCGCTCTCGCGAATTCCTGATGAAAGATGCCTACTCTTTCCATACGTCACAAGAATCGCTGCAAGAGACCTACGACAAAATGTACGAGGCTTACAGCAAAATCTTCTCCCGCATGGGTCTGGATTTCCGCGCTGTGCAGGCTGATACCGGCTCCATCGGCGGTAGCGCGTCCCATGAGTTCCAGGTTCTGGCGCAGAGCGGTGAAGACGATGTGATCTTCTCTGACTCTTCAGACTACGCGGCGAACATCGAATTTGCAGAAGCGCTGGCACCAAAAGAACCTCGCGGCGCGGCAACGCAAGAGATGACGCTGGTTGATACGCCAAATGCGAAAACCATCGCCGAGCTGGTTGAGCAGTTCAGTCTGCCAGTCGAAAAAACCGTGAAAACGCTGCTGGTGAAATCCACCGAAGGCAGCGCTTACCCGCTGGTTGCCCTGCTGGTGCGTGGCGATCATGAACTGAACGAAGTGAAAGCGGAAAAGCTGCCGCAGGTCGCCAGCCCGTTGACGTTCGCCACGGAAGCGGAAATCCGCGCCGTCGTGAATGCCGGCCCAGGCTCTCTCGGTCCGGTGAATATGCCGGTTCCTGTCGTTATTGACCGCACGGTTGCTGCAATGAGCGACTTCTCCGCGGGTGCTAACATCGACGGTAAACATTACTTCGGCATCAACTGGGATCGCGACGTAGCGACCCCAGAAGTGGCAGACATCCGTAACGTGGTTGCAGGCGACCCAAGCCCGGACGGCCAGGGTACGCTGATGATCAAGCGCGGTATCGAAGTGGGCCACATCTTCCAACTGGGTGATAAATACTCTCGTGCGCTGAACGCCGCCGTTCAGGGTGAAGATGGCCGTAACCAGATCCTGACCATGGGCTGCTACGGTATCGGGGTAACGCGCGTGGTGGCTGCGGCCATCGAGCAGAACTACGACGAGCGCGGCATCGTCTGGCCGGACAATATCGCGCCGTTCCAGGTGGCCATTCTGCCAATGAACATGCACAAGTCTTACCGCGTGCAGGAGCTGGCCGAGAAGCTGTACGCCGAGCTGCGCGCTCAGGGTATCGAAGTGCTGATGGATGACCGTAAAGAGCGTCCGGGCGTGATGTTTGCCGATATGGAACTGATCGGTATCCCGCACACCGTCGTCATCGGCGACCGTAACCTCGACAGCGATGAGATTGAATACAAATACCGTCGCAACGGCGAAAAACAGATGATCAAGACCGGCGATATTCTTGATTACCTGGTGAAAGCCATCAAAGGCTAAACAAAAAACCCCGCTCTGGCGGGGTTTTTTAATGGCTCAACGTCAATTTATTTACTGTTACAGTCTTTACCCGCGACAAACTTCGCGTCTTTATCTGCCACCAGCGTTTTCACCATCTCCCCGCTATCCGGGTTTGGCTCCAGCGTAAAGTGACCATCAACCGTCAGCAATACCGGCTTGCTGTCATTGCCGCGCGCCACGGCGTAATCACGTTCAAGCTGCGCATTGTTTGCCACGCTGACTTTCTTACCGGTAGCGCAGTCAGTAAAGATCGCCGCATCCGCCATATAGAAATACATCCCCCGCATCGCCATTGGCGTGGCTGGCAACGCCGCTTTCACCGGCGTCAGCGTGTAGTTGAGCTGGGATTCAATCGGATTGCCTTCCCGGTCGAGCATTTCCATGTTCTCACCTTTAGGGCGGAACCAGGTTTTGTCACCGGAGGTATCCGTCAGGACCAGCTTCTCCGCCGTACGCGCCCATGTCCCGTAGGTGGCAAATGAAGAGGGTTCTTTCGCCCCCTGGTAGCGCTGGTTCATCACCCAGGTACCGTCTTTTTGCAGGAACAGTGACGTTTCAATGCCTTCGCAGTCCGCGCAAGGCAATACGCCGCGCCAGCTCTGCTGCATTGGCTTTAACTCTTCATTCTGCGCTGGCTGCAAAACCTGCGTTTCAGAACGGTTGTTACACCCGAAAAGCGCAAACAGTGTACTCACTGCCAGCGCTGAAAATAATGCTTTTTTCACAATGAATTCCTTATGAAAATTGTGTTCCCTTTCGTCACTCCATCGGGCGACGAACTTTACCGCGTAATGCTTTCACTGTGGATTTTTGGGCTTTCGAGGACAGCCGACGCTCTTTCGATGCGCGGGTTGGCCGCGTTGCCCGGCGGCTTTTTTGTACTGCCGTTAACTCTTTGATGACCGCCACCAGCCTGGCTAGCGCCGCTTCCCGGTTTAATTCCTGGCTGCGATACTCCTGGGCTTTGATCACAATCACGCCATCGCTGGTGATCAGGTGATGGCTGGCGGCAAGCAGACTTTCTTTATAATACTCTGGCAGGCTTGATGCCCGAATGTCAAAACGCAAATGGATAGCCGTCGACGCCTTGTTGACGTGCTGCCCGCCCGCGCCCTGAGCACGGATGGCGGCGATCTCCAGCTCGCTATCAGGGATGCTGACGCTTCGGGACAAGACGATCATGACGCAGGCTGCCAGGCTGTCAGATGAATTTCCAGATTATTCTGAGAATCAGAAAGCCAGATGGCTCCGTCCTGGATCGTTGCCTGCAGGGCCATCGTCCGGCTGGCGAACTCGCTCAGCTGCGCCAGCTGTTCATCATCCAGATACCAGACGGCGAGATTTTTAAACTGCGCGCATTTATTCTTATTTTGCTGCCACCAAATCTCCGCCGCGCGCTGGTTATAGGCGAATAACGCCACTTCCGCAGACTGAGTACACGCCTTTTTAATCCTGCGCTCGTCCGGCAGACCGAGTTCAATCCATAAATCGATCCCCAGATGGTCGTTGCGCAGCCAGGCTTCAGGCTCGTCTTCCGCGCTCAACCCACGGGTAAACTGCAGACGTTCATCAGCATACTTAATCCACGCCAGCAGGCGCAGCATCATACGCTCCTGTGTTTCGGAGGGGTGGCGTGCCAGCGTAAGCGACGCGTCCAGAAACTGGTTACGATCAAGATCGGCCACGTTGACCACTGCTTTATAAATTGTCGCTTTCAGCGCCATGAGAGAACTCCATTCGAATCAGCCGCACATTGTAGCGAAAACGGAGGCAAAAGGCTGTTACCGAGTAATAAATACACTGCTATCAAGGCGCTGATATTGCTTAAATGAGTATGGTATAGTCACCTTGCTAAACCGAGTTTATCTTCGTAGGCTTAATGATATCTCACAGTAAGTCAGTGCGCTGGCGGGAGGGGATGTGAATAATTATTGTGAGTTAATTCGCAAACGGTATGCGGAAATCGCCAGCGGAGATCTGGGGTATGTCCCGGACGCGTTGGGCTGTGTTTTGAAAGTGCTTAATGAAGTGGCCTCTGATGAGAGCCTTTCAGAGTCGGTCAGGGAAAAAGCAGCGTATGCTGCGGCGAATTTACTGGTGAGCGATTATGTCGATGAATGATACTTATCAACCCATCAATTGTGATGACTATGACAACCTCGAACTCGCCTGCCAGCATCATTTAATACTGACGCTGGAGCTAAAAGATGGCGAAGTGTTGAAGGCGAAGGCCAGCGATCTGCTTTCACGCAAGAATGTGGAATACCTGGTCGTGGAAGATGCCGGTGCGACGCGCGAGCTGCGTCTGGACAAAATAGCCAGCTTCAGCCACCCGCAAATCGGCACCGTCGTGGTGAGCGAATCCTGATGACACTAACGGGCAGCCGGGCTGCCCGTTACGCTTTCCGCCACTCGAAGCTGGCACCCTCTTCTGTCCACCCCTCTTCCGTGATGAACACCCCTGCAGCAGCAATCAACGTTTCACCGTAGAACAGCAGCGGCGTGGTGTCGCGCAGCCACGGCGGCACGTTGTACTCCTGCCATATCTTTTTCAGCTTCCGTCCCCCGTTGCGTCCGACGATATGCAGCAAGCCGCCAGCCTTAAAGCGCACGCTGACGGGTTCACCGGGCTTTGGCAGACGCACATGCCCAGTCGGCATCAGAGAGACACTCCCCGTGTCCTGAGGCAATATCAGCGGTGCCTCTGGTGAGGTCCAGTGAAGCACCACATCGGTCAGCGAGGGGGAGTATTTTACCCACCAGAGTTTGCCTTTATAGCGTCTGACCTCATATCCACTCAGGTGTACGCAGGGGGAAGCATCTTCCCGCGCCTGCGCGACTTCGTCCCAGATACGGCTCAGCATTGCCCGCGACGGCATCGCAGCATGATGAGTGGCGAGCCAGCGACGTAACAGCGCGGCCCGACGCGCCGGGCTTATCGCCTCCAGAGGCGCAATTGCCAGCGCTCCGTCTTCTGAAATGAGGTCAGACAGCTCCTCGCTGAGTAACTCATCCAGCAGGCTTTCCTGTTCGGCACACAGCATGGCGCTTCTTGCCGTCGCGTCGGCGAAATGCGGCCAGCGCTCGCTTAAAAGCGGGAGGACGCGCAGACGCAGGAAGTTACGATCGTAGCTGTCGTCCCGGTTGCTCTCATCTTCGATCCAGCTCAGCTGATGTTCCCGCGCCCAGGCTTCCAGCGACGCGCGGGTCTCGCCAATCAACGGCCGTAATAATTGCGTTCCGGCAAAATCAGAACGCGCCGGCATGGCGGAAAGCCCCGCTGGTCCGCTGCCCCGCTTAAGCGCCAGCAAAAAGGTTTCGCACTGATCGTCCAGATGCTGCGCCGTGACCAGCGCTTCGCCGGGCAGCAATACGCCGGCAAAAGCGGTATAGCGGGCTTTACGCGCCTGCGCCTCAATACCCAATCCTTCATCAGCAAGCGTGACGCGCTCAACGATGAGCGGGATAGCCCACGCCTCACACAAGGCTTCACAGTGCGCTACCCAATCCTCTGCATGACGGCTTAGGCCGTGGTGGATATGTATAGCCCGAAGCTGGACGCCAGGGTCCCGGTCGCGCCAGAGCTTAAGGCGATGTAGCAACACGGTGGAATCCAGGCCACCGCTAAACCCCACCAGCAGCTGGCGGTACGGTGAAACGGCTTGTGCGATAGCAGGTAAGGTCATAGGAAATTACACATAAAAAATGCCCGAACTGAGCGGGCATTATCACACAGGACAAACATTACTGCTGGTAAAGCTCCAGCGGCAGGCCGTCCGGATCGTTAAAAAAGGTAAACCGCTTGTTGGTAAACGGATCGACGCGAATCGCCTCGCACGTCACGCCGTGCGCTTCCAGGTGTTTTACTGCGCTATCAAGGTCATCAACGCTGAAAGCCAGATGACGCAGGCCGCAGGCTTCCGGGCGGGACGGACGTGAAGGCGGGAAAGGAAAAGAGAACAGCTCAATCACATACTGCCCGTTTAGCGCGAGATCGCCCTTCCAGGAGTCACGCTCCTCGCGGTAGGCCTCGCTCATGAGCGTAAAGCCAAGAATGTCGCAGTAGAAGGCCTTACTTTTCGCATAATCGGTGGCGATGATCGCAATATGGTGAACCGCTTTTAAACCCAGCATAGCTTCTCCTTTTTATGATGCCTGAACGTTACAACCGAAAACCCACACCTGGCAAGCGGTCACCTTTATTTTAGGACTCGCACCCAGTACACGCCGTTTTCATCGCGTTTCGTGCCGTGGATATCCGTTTCAAAGCCTGGATAGTGACGTCCTACCGAACAGAGCATCAGCAGAAAATCGAGCACCGCCCGGCTCTCCTCGGTGATCATCTCACCCGGCATCAGCAGCGGCACGCCCGGCGGATACGGCAGGATCATGTTGGCCGATACCCGCCCGACCAGATTTTCCAGCTCAACGGTTTCGACTTCGCCTTTCACCTGCCGCTGCCAGGCCTTGTGCGGCGTCAGCTTCATATCAGGCAGGACATCAAACGCCTGGAGCATCAGGCGCGGCAGATCGTGCTGGCGGATCAGCCGGTGGATCCCCTGGGCCAGATCCTGAATGCGCATGTTGCGGTAAAAGTCAGGATCTTCCGCGTAGAGATCCGGCAGCATGTTCTTCACCCGCAGGTTGAGATCATAGGCGCGCTTGAACTCCATCAGCCCGCGGAGCAAACCCATCGCCCGTGTTTTATCGATCCCGATGCTGAACAGGAACAGCAGATTGTAAGGACCGGTCTTCTCCACCACCACGCCGCGCTCGTCAAGGAACTTCGCTACCAGTGCAGCAGGGATCCCCTCCTCGCCCATCACGCCCTGTTCGTCCATCCCCGGCGTCAGGATCGTCACCTTCACAGGATCGAGAAACATGTGGTCCGCATCGGCATCCCGGAAGCCGTGCCAGCTCTCTCCCGGCGCGACGGGCCAGCACTCCGCCTCGTCGATCTCTTCCGGCTGCCAGATATCGAAGAACCAGCCGTCGGCCTCATCCTTCAGCCGCTGGACCTCTTTACGGAAATGCAGCGCCCGTTCCACCGAGCGGTTAATCAGGCGTTTACCCGGATTGCCGCGCAGCATCGCCGCCGCCGTCTCGATAGAGGCCACTAGCGGATAGCTCGGTGAGGTGGTGGTGTGCATCATAAAGGCTTCATTAAACGTATCCTCGTCGTACTCGCCTTTAATATGGATTAACGAAGCCTGCGAAAACGCGGCCAGCATTTTGTGCGTCGACTGCGTTTCGAAAAAGACCTTGCCCGGCACGCGCTCGCCGCTCATCCCGCTTTTGCCCGAGTAAATCGGGTGGAAGTTGGTATAGGGCACCCACGCGGAATCGAAGTGGATCGACGGTACGTCCAGCGTCTGCTTGATCCAGTTCGTGTTATACAGCAGACCGTCATAAGTGGAGTTGGTGATTACCGCGTGGACAGGCCAGCTTGCGTCGGGGATTGCCGCAACCTTACTTTCGATGGCCTGGTGCGTGAACTCCCGGCGCGGAATGCCGCCGAGGATACCGAGCGCGTTACGCGTGGGTGACAGCCAGATCGGGACGACGTCGCTCATCATCAGCAGGTGCGCCAGCGATTTATGGCAGTTACGGTCAATCAGCAACGTGCTTCCGGTTGGCGCGGCGTACATCCCGACGATTTTGTTCGAGGTCGAGGTGCCGTTGGTCACCATATAGCTCTGCTCGGCGCCAAAGGTGCGGGCGATATACTCTTCGGCTTCCAGATGCGGGCCGGTGTGATCCAGCAGAGAACCCAGTTCTGTCACTGAAATCGACACGTCTGCTTTCAGGGTGTTGCCGCCGAAGAAATCATAGAACAGGCACCCCACCGGGCTTTTTTGATAGGCCGTTCCGGCCATGTGTCCCGGCGTACAGAAGGTGTATTTCCCCTCTTTCACATAGGTGAACAGCGCGCGCGTAAACGGCGGCGTGATGTTATCCAGGTATTCACCGGTGTACTGCTGAATGCGGGTCGCAATGTCCTCGGCCACGCCGAGCGAGTATTCGAAGAACCACAGCGCCATGCGCATATCGTGCGCGCTGACGTCCATGGTCGAGTGAGTGTTGATAAAGGCGTAGAGCGGAAGGTATTC
Organism: Enterobacter cloacae complex sp. P14RS; assembly: GCF_014895895.1. Lineage (NCBI taxonomy): Bacteria > Pseudomonadati > Pseudomonadota > Gammaproteobacteria > Enterobacterales > Enterobacteriaceae > Enterobacter > Enterobacter cloacae complex sp. P14RS. The sequence goes on along the minus strand of NZ_JADBQM010000011.1, from coordinate 332,630 downwards.
ATTCAGCCTGTTGATCTCGCTGCACAGCTCCATGTCGTATTCGTCCCAGTCGAATATCACGCCACAGATGCGCGGATTATGTTCGATGAATTTCAGCAGATCGGCGCTGTTTTGCGGCCAGATTAGCTGATATCCGCGCGCTTTAAGAGCTTGCTCCAGCTCTTTGATGGGCTCGTCTTTATAAAAGACGCCGTGTGGCCCCATGATGGCAATGATGTTCATGGTTTACCTCCTTGAAAAACATCAGATAAGCATAGTTAAGGTAAACGGCAGGTATAAAAAAAGCCGCAACAATGTGCGGCTTTTCAGATAATTGTGAAGCTTACGCGTAACCGTAGGTCATCAGACGCTGGTAACGACGGTTGAGCAGGTCTTCTTTGCTCAGGACGTCCAGATCGGCCAGGTCGGCCAGCAGCTGTGCTTTCAGGGAAGCAGCCATCACTTCCGGCTTACGATGCGCGCCGCCCAGAGGCTCCGGGATAACGGTGTCGATCAGCTTCAGCTCTTTCAGACGCGGCGCAATGATGCCCATCGCTTCAGCGGCCAGCGGCGCTTTGTCGGCGCTTTTCCACAGAATGGACGCACAGCCTTCCGGGGAGATAACGGAATAGGTGCTGTACTGCAGCATATTCACTTTATCGCCCACGCCAATCGCCAGCGCACCGCCGGAACCACCCTCACCGATAACGGTGCAGATGACCGGAACCTTCAGGCGAGACATCTCGCGCAGGTTGCGTGCGATAGCTTCAGACTGGCCGCGCTCTTCCGCGCCTACGCCTGGGTATGCACCCGGCGTGTCGATGAAGGTGATGATTGGCATATTGAAACGCTCAGCCATCTCCATCAGACGCAGGGCCTTACGGTAGCCTTCTGGTGCTGGCATACCGAAGTTACGACGGATCTTCTCTTTGGTTTCACGGCCTTTCTGGTGACCAATGATCATCACCGGACGTCCATCCAGACGCGCGATACCGCCAACGATAGCTTTATCGTCAGCGTATGCGCGGTCGCCTGCCAGTTCGTCAAATTCGTCAAACGCCAGGCGGACATAATCCAGGGTGTACGGACGCTGTGGATGACGCGCCAGCTGCGCGATCTGCCATGCGCCGAGATCGGCAAAGATTTTGCGCGTCAGCTCTACGCTTTTTTCGCGCAGACGATGCACTTCTTCGTCGATGTTAATATCCAGTTTTTCATCCTGACGGCTTACCGCTGTCAGAGAATCGATTTTCGCTTCCAGCTCAGCAATCGGCTGTTCGAAATCAAGGAAATTCAGACTCATAGTATTCCTGTATTAGTCAAACTCCAGTTCCACCTGCTCCGAACCAATGAGGCCACGGAGATCATTCAGTAAACGATCGCTCGGAGAGACACGCCACGTTGCACCAAAGCGCAACCGCGCACGTGCATCCGCCCTCTGATAGTAGAGATGTACTGGAATGGTCCCCGAGCGGTGGGGTTCCAGAGACTGACGGAGTCGGTTTAAAAGCTGGTCATCAATTTGCCTGTCCGTCAGCGAGATAGCAAGCCCGCGAGCATATTTTTCCCGGGCTTCGTCAATGTCCATCACTTCGCGGGCGGTCATTTTAAGCCCCCCGCTGAAGTCATCAAAGCTGACCTGTCCGCTGACGATAAGTATGCGGTCTTTTTCCAGCAATTGCTGGTATTTATCCAGCGCGTCGGTGAACAGCATCACCTCCAGACGCCCGGAACGGTCATCTAACGTACAGATGCCGATACGATTGCCGCGCTTGGTGACCATTACCCTTGCAGCAATCACGAGCCCCGCAGCCGTGGTGATTTTACCACGTTCTGTCGGATGCATGTCTTTGAGCCTGTGGCCGCCGACATAGCGCTCAATTTCTTTAAGATACTGGTTGATCGGGTGCCCCGTCAGGTACAGACCTAACGTTTCCCGCTCTCCATCCAGCACCACCTGTTCTGGCCACGGCTGGCAGTTGGAATAGGACTGCTCGATCTGCTCTGGCTCTTCCGCCAGCACGCCGAACATATCCGCCTGTCCAATGGCTTCCGCTTTTGCATGCTGATCTGCAGCTTTAAGCGCATCGCCGAGCGAGTTCATCAGCGCGGCACGGTGTGGCCCCAGCCTGTCAAACGCGCCAGACATGATCAGTTTTTCCAGCACGCGGCGGTTCAGTTTTTTGGTATCGGTACGGGCGCACAGATCGAACAGCTCACGGAAGTAGCCGCCGTTATTACGCGCTTCGATGATCGCCTCGATCGGCCCCTCACCCACGCCTTTGATCGCGCCGATCCCATAGACGATCTCCCCGTCATCGTTAACGTGGAAATGGTACAGACCCGAGTTAATATCCGGCGGCAGGATCTTCAGCCCCATGCGCCAGCACTCGTCCACCAGGCCAACCACCTTCTCAGTGTTGTCCATATCGGCGGTCATTACCGCCGCCATAAACTCAGCGGGATAGTGGGCCTTGAGCCACAGCGTTTGATACGAAACCAAAGCATAGGCGGCGGAGTGAGATTTGTTAAATCCGTACCCGGCGAATTTCTCCACCAGGTCGAAGATTTTCATCGCCAGTTCGCCATCGACGCCGTTTTTCTTCGCCCCATCTTCAAAGATGGAGCGCTGCTTGGCCATCTCTTCCGGCTTTTTCTTACCCATCGCACGACGCAGCATGTCCGCGCCGCCAAGGGTATAGCCGGAAAGCACCTGAGCGATCTGCATGACCTGTTCCTGATACAGGATGATGCCGTAGGTCGGCTCCAGCACCGGTTTCAGGCTTTCATGCTGCCACTGCACGTCCGGGTAGGAAATCTCTTCGCGCCCGTGTTTACGGTCGATAAAGTTATCCACCATCCCTGACTGCAGCGGGCCCGGACGGAACAGGGCCACCAGCGCGATCATATCTTCGAAGCAGTCGGGCTGCAGGCGTTTAATCAGATCTTTCATGCCGCGGGATTCAAGCTGGAAGACGGCTGTCGTCTCCGAGCGCTGCAGCATGTCGAAACTTTTCTTGTCATCCAGCGGGATGGCCGCGATATCCAGCGGCGGCTCGCCGTTCTTCTCGCGGCGGGCGTTGATCATCTCCAGCGCCCAGTTGATGATGGTCAACGTACGCAGGCCGAGGAAGTCGAACTTCACCAGCCCGGCGTATTCCACGTCGTTTTTATCGAACTGGGTGACCGGGTGCTGGCCCGCTTCGTCGCAGTAGAGCGGCGCAAAGTCGGTGATTTTGGTCGGGGCGATAACCACGCCCCCCGCATGCTTACCGGCGTTACGCGTCACGCCTTCAAGCTTACGCGCCATGTCGATCAGCGCTTTTACCTCTTCATCAGCTTCGTAGATTTCCGGCAGCTGAGGTTCAGCTTCAAAGGCTTTTGCCAGCGTCATGCCCGGATCGGGCGGCACCAGCTTTGAAATACGATCGACAAAACCGTACGGATGACCCAGCACGCGGCCCACATCGCGGATAACCGCTTTCGCCGCCATGGTACCGAAGGTAATGATCTGCGAAACCGCGTCACGACCGTACATATCGGCCACGTGCTCAATCACCTGGTCGCGTTTTTCCATGCAGAAGTCGACGTCGAAGTCGGGCATGGAGACACGTTCCGGGTTAAGGAAACGTTCGAACAGCAGGTCAAATTCCAGCGGATCGAGGTCGGTAATTTTCAGCGCATACGCCACCAGTGAGCCCGCACCCGAGCCACGGCCCGGACCTACCGGCACGCCGTTATCCTTCGACCACTGGATAAACTCCATTACAATCAGGAAGTAGCCCGGGAAGCCCATCTGGTTAATCACCTGGAGTTCAATATCCAGGCGTTCGTCATACTCCGGACGACGTTTTTTACGCTCTTCTTCATCCGGGAACAGGAATTCGAGACGCTCTTCCAGACCTTCTTTCGATTTCATGACCAGGAAATCTTCCGTGGTCATGTCCCCGGTCGGGAACTGCGGCAGGAAGTATTCGCCGAGGCGCACGGTCACGTTACAGCGCTTGGCAATCTCTACGCTGTTTTCCAGCGCTTCCGGAATGTCAGAGAAGAGCTCGCACATCTCCTCTTCGCTGCGCATATACTGCTGCGATGAGTAGTTCCGCGGACGCTTTGGATCGTCGAGAGTGAAGCCATCGTGGATAGCGACGCGAATTTCATGCGCGTCAAAATCGCCGGACTCCAGGAAACGCACGTCATTCGTTGCCACCACGGGCAAGCCGCGCTCTTCTGCCAGTGCGACAGCAGCGTGCAGATAGTTCTCTTCATCCTGGCGGCCGGTGCGAATCAGCTCCAGATAGTAACGATTCGGGAAGTACTCTTCATAGAACGAGACGCACTGATCCACCAGCGCGCTGTTACCGCGCAGCAGGGATTTACCGACATCGCCCATGCGGCCGCCGGAGATCAGCAGCAGCCCTTCATTCAGCTCAGCCAGCCATTCCCTGTCAATCCACGGACCCAGCGCCCCATAACCGCGCTGATAGGCTTTTGAGATAAGCAGAGTGAGGTTTTGGTAACCCGTATTGTTCATGGCCAACACGGAGATTTGCGTCAGTTCATCGCCGATGAGATCGCTCTGCACATGGAAATCCGCACCGACGATAGGCTTCATCCCCGCGCCATGCGCCGTCCCGTAGAACTTCACCAGGCCGCACAGGTTGGTAAAATCGGTGATCGCCAGCGCAGGCATGCCAAGCGAGGCCGCCTTTTTTACCAGCGGCCCGGTCTTTGCCAGCCCATCGATCATGGAGTAGTCGCTATGCACCCGCAGGTGTACGAAACGTGGTTCAGCCATCTTCAGGTCCCGCGTTACTTAATTGCTTGCGTCTTGATTCAGGACACCAGTCCCAGCGCGCGCTTCACCGGGCCAAAGCTGCGCCGATGATGTTCAGTTGCGCCATGTTCAGCCAGCTTTTCCAGATGGAAAGCCGTTGGATATCCCTTATGCTGGGCGAAACCATACGCGGGATAAGTGAGGTCCAGCGCGGCCATTTCGGCGTCGCGCGTCACTTTGGCAATAATAGAAGCTGCACTGATCTCTGCGACGCGGCTGTCGCCTTTAACGACGGCCATCGAAGGCATCGGCAGCGCCGGGCAACGGTTACCGTCGATCAGCACATATTCAGGCACAACCTTCAGGCCAGCAACGGCTCGCTGCATTGCCAGCATCGTGGCGTGCAGAATATTCAGATCGTCGATTTCATTCGGCTCTGCGCGCCCTACGCTCCAGGCCAGCGCCTTCTCTTTAATTTCATCAAACAGCGCCAGACGGCGCTTCTCACTGAGTTTTTTTGAGTCGTTCAGACCCATAATCGGGCGCGTTGGATCGAGGATCACCGCCGCGGTCACCACGGCACCGACCAACGGGCCGCGCCCGACTTCATCCACTCCGGCAACAAGGTGCGTGTGGGGATAAGTAAATTCCATCATTTTGCTAACTCCAGCACTGCATCAGCCGCCTGCTCATCAGCATTACAGCGGATCTGCTGATGCAGTTCACGGAAAGTATCGTGCATCTGGTGGCTGGTCTTGCCGTTGGCCAGCAGCGGCAGCAGGGCATCCGCAAGCGCCTGCGGCTGGCACTCATCCTGCAACAGCTCTTTCACCAGCTCGCGCCCGGCAAGCAGGTTTGGCAGGGAGACATAATCCGTTTTCACCAGACGTTTTGCCAGCCAGAAGGTAAACGGCTTCATGCGATAACCGACCACCATCGGGCATTTCGCCAGCATACACTCCAGCGCTGCCGTGCCGGAAGCCAGCAGTGCGGCATCGCTCGCATACATGGCTTCCCGCCCTTTACCGTCCAGAAGACGGACGTGAAGATCCGGGGCAACGTCTGCTTTGATGCGCTCAAACTGCTCGCGGCGTTTGGCATTCACCAGCGGCACGACCACTTCAAGATCGGGGTACGTCTGGCGAAGAATTTGCGCTGTCCTGAGAAAATCGGCGCTCAGCATCTCCACTTCTGCGCCACGGCTGCCCGGCAGCAGCGCCAGACAGTGCACATCATGCGGGATACCCAGCACGTCTCGCGCCGCGTTTTTATCCGGATCCAGCGGCATCGCATCCGCCATGGTATGACCGATAAAACGGCACGGAACATTAAATCTGTCATAAAACGCTTTTTCGAAAGGCAGGAAAGCCAGCACCAGATGGGTGGACCGTCCGATTTTGAAAACGCGTTTCTGTCGCCACGCCCAGACGGACGGACTGACATAGTGAATGGTTTTGATGCCCTGCTTTTTCAGATTACCTTCGAGGGTAATGTTGAAATCAGGTGCATCGATACCGACAAACACATCGGGTTTGAGTTCGGTAAAGCGGCGGGTGAGATCGGCACGAATATGCAGCAGGCGTCGCAGGCGCCCCAGCACCTCGACGATGCCCATCACGGCCAGCTCTTCCATTTCATACCATGCTTCACAGCCTTCGGCCTGCATCAGCGGGCCTGCCACGCCAACAAAGCGAGCATTGGGTACGCGCGCCTTAAGCGCCCGGATGAGACCTGCACCAAGAATATCGCCGGAGGTTTCTCCGGCGACCAGGGCTATCGTAAGCGGACGACTGTCGACCATTAACGAATCAGACCCCTCGTGGAACGGTCAAAGAACTCCATGAACGCGTTCACTTCAGGATGCTTATTCGCCAGCTCGGCAATTTCCGGCTTCGCCTCTTCCAGCGTTTTACCGCTACGGTACAGCAGCTTGTACGCGTTGCGGATAGCAGTAATCGCTTCGCGGCTAAAGCCACGACGCTTGAGGCCTTCGATGTTCACGCCAAACGGCGTGGCATGGTTGCCCTGCGCAATCACATACGGCGGGACGTCCTGCGCCACACCGGAGCATCCGCCGACCATCACGTGTGCACCAATGATGCAGAACTGATGGACTGCGGTCATGCCGCCAATAATGGCGAAGTCATCAACCGATACGTGTCCTGCCAGCGTTGCGTTGTTGGCAAGAATACAGCGATCGCCCACGGCACAGTCGTGCGCAATGTGCGCATTCACCATGAACAGGTTGTCGCTGCCCACCTTCGTCAACCCACCACCCTGCACTGTTCCACGATGAATGGTGACGCTTTCGCGAATACGGTTACGATCGCCAATTTCCAGACGGGTCGACTCACCAGCATATTTCAGATCCTGGTTAACTTCGCCGATGGAAGCGAACTGATAGATCTCGTTATTGCAGCCAATGGTCGTGTGACCATTCACGACAACGTGAGATTTCAGTACTGTACCCTCACCAATTTCGACATGGGGTCCAACAATACAGAACGGGCCAATGTGGACGTTTGCGCCAATAATGGCACCGGTTTCCACAATAGCGGTAGGATGAATAAAGGCGGATTTATCAATCACGTATCAGGACTCCCGGCTACGAGCACACATCATCGTCGCTTCGCAAACAACTTTGCCGTCAACCAGCGCTACGCCTTTGAAGCGAGTCAGGCCACGACGCGTTTTTTCAAAAGTGACTTCCATGATCATCTGATCACCAGGCACGACAGGACGCTTGAAGCGTGCTTCATCAATACCTGCGAAGTAATACAGTTCACCCGGCTCCAGCTTACCGACGCTTTTAAACGCCAGAATACCGGTAGCCTGAGCCATCGCTTCCAGAATCAACACACCCGGGAAGATAGGCTTACCCGGGAAGTGTCCCTGGAAGAACGGCTCGTTCACGGAAACATTTTTCACTGCGCGCAGAAAACGACCTTCTTCAAAATCCAGCACACGGTCTACCAGCAAAAACGGGTAGCGGTGCGGCAGAAGTTCTAAAATCTCTTCAATATGCAGAGTATGAGTGTCAGTAGTCAAAATACTCTTCCTGTCAAAATGTACTGATAACAATAATAACACGGCCTGCCGGTTTATTAGAAAGCCGACAGGCCGGGAAAGATAGCGTTAAACGGGTGACGTTTAGTCTTGTTGATCGATCTTACGCTCAAGAGACTTGAGTCGCTTGCTCATATCATCAATGTTCATCACCAGAGCTGCTGTTTTACGCCATACCTTGTTGGGTTGCAGCGGAATACCGGAGGAATAGACGCCAGGTTCAGTGATAGGACGCATTACCATGCCCATGCCCGTCACCGTCACCTTGTCGCATATTTCCATATGGCCATTAATCACGCTCGCGCCGCCAATCATGCAGTAACGACCAATTTTCAGGCTGCCCGCCATGATGACGCCCCCCGCAACCGCGGTATTGTCGCCAATCACAACGTTATGCGCAATCTGGCACTGGTTATCGATGATAACACCATTGCCAATGATCGTGTCGTCGAGTGCACCACGATCGATCGTGGTACAGGCCCCGATCTCCACGCGATCGCCAATAATAACGCGACCAAGCTGCGGGATCTTAACCCAGTTACCGCGATCGTTCGCGTAACCAAAGCCATCAGAACCAATCACGGTACTGGACTGGACGAGGCAATTTTCGCCGATTTCAACTTCATGATAAACGGACACATTGGCCCATAAACGGGTGCCAGCGCCGATTTTCGTATTTTTCCCAACGAAGCATCCGGGGCCAATGACGACGTTATCGCCCAGCTCAACGCCAGATTCAATAACCGCATTCGCGCCAACGGCCACGTTGTTACCCAGCTTAGCCGTCGGATCAATCGCTGCACTGGCAGCAATGTTCTGCGCCGGCTGCGGCGTGGTATCAAGAATTTGAGCCATGCGTGCATACGTCAGGTAGGGATTTTTCACTACCAGCGCGCTTCCAGTGGCAAAAGGAAGATCGTCCTGCGTCAGAACAACAGCTGACGCCTGGCATTGAGCCAGTTGTTCACGGTACTTAGGGCTTACCATGAAGGTAATCGTGCCAGCTTTAGCAGATTGCATGGACGCAACAGCGGTGATGACGATATCGCCATCACCGTGTAATTCTGCATCCAACTGCTGAGCTAAATCAGCCAGTCGAATTGAAGGCATTACTTATTTAACCTGTTTCAGAACATCAGCGGTAATGTCTTTAACATCGCTGCTGTTGAAAGCAACGGCGTTCGCATCAACAACCAGATCGATGCTCTGATCGGCAGCAACTGCTTTAACAGCAGTCTGAATGCGAGTCACCAGCTTGCCACGCTCTTCGTTAGAACGACGCTGACGATCCTGCTCGAAAGCCTGCGCTTTCTGGGAGAAGGTCTGGCGCTGAGCCATAACGTCTTTTTCCAGTTTGCTGCGATCGCTTGCTTTCATGGTAGAACCATCACGCTGCAGACGCTGCATTTTGGACTGAAGATCGCCTTCCATACGCTGCAGTTCGCTCGCACGGCCTTTGAATTCGTTTTCCAGAGTCGCAGAAACACCTGTTTTCTGAGCGACCTGCTGGAACAAATTACCCATGTTGACGATTGCGATTTTGTCTGCTGCCTGAGCAGAAGTTGCCATCGCTAAACCGAGACCTGCAGCTAATAACCACTTTTTCACAATTAACTCCTTACCATCCCATTGGCACCAGAAGGTACCGTTCTTTGCGTGGCAAGGCGACCGTTTCACCGATCGCCGGTTGTCAGCGCTACACTGCCAACGCATTCCATTGCAGCGGATTATTACCAGGTTTTACCAATGTTAAACTGGAATTGCTCCGCTTTGTCTCCATCGTATTTCTTAAACGGCTGGGCGTAGGAGAAGACCAACGGCCCCAGCGGTGACATCCATTGTAATGCGATACCGGCAGACATGCGAATATTGCCCGGATCGCTATAGTCTGGAACGCCAGCCGCGCGCATCTGGGCAGTATTCTCCCAGTTGGTATCCCACACCGTACCCGCATCCCAGAAGAAGGACGTACGTACGGAGTTCGCGTATTTATCACTGATAAATGGCGTTGGGGTGATGAACTCCAGGCTGGCCACGGCCATGGCGTTACCGCCTACAGCATCATCAGAGCTACATACTTGTTTTGGATCACGGCTTGCGCAGTTATCTTCATCATTACCGCCGTAATAAACCGCTTTCGGACCAATGTTGTTAGACTGGAAGCCACGCACGGTGCTTGAACCACCCGCGTAGAAGTTCTCATAGAACGGCAACTCTTTACTGCCGATACCGTCACCATAGCCCCAACGGGTACGACCCAGCACCACCCATTTGTGATCGTCATCAATCGGGAAGTAGGACGCGGTATCCAGCGTGACCTTGTAGAACTCGTTATCGGAACCAGGAATGGTCACCTTACCGTTCAGGTTGACGCGAGAGCCTTCCGTTGGGAAGAAACCGCGGTCAAGACGGTTGTAGGTCCAGCCATAGTTGAAGGTGAAGTCATCTGCAGCAAAACCGTTGTCATCGCTGGAGGTACTCGCCGACTGGCCGATGGAATCCAGATAACGCCACATCGCCACCTGCGGCTGCATGTTGGACAGGTCGTTATGCACGTAACCTAAGCCCGCTCGCAGGGTGTTGTATTCGTTAACCGGGAAGCCAAGCGTTCCGTCCACACCGTAACTTTTGTTGGTGTAGGAAGACAGATCTGCATCATCCGCTTTAAAGTCGTTATAGAAGATACGACCGCCCAGGCTCACACCGTCAACGGTGAAGTATGGGTTGGTAACGGAGAACTCAGAGTAGGTCTGGTAGTCGTTTTTGGTACCGTTAATACCAACAGAGTAACCCGTACCCAGCCAGTTATCCTGCTGGACGCCTACCTGGAAACTCACGCCGCTTTCCGTGCCGTAGCCCACGCCGAAGTTAAAGCTACCGGTGTTACGCTCTTTCACTTTATAAACGACATCAACCTGATCCGGGCTGCCCGGTACACGCTGAGTTTCAGTATCTACGGTTTCAAAATAGCCCAGACGGTTCAGACGCTCTTTACCCTGGTCGACCAGGTCGCTGCCCAGCCACGCCCCTTCCATCTGACGCATTTCACGACGCAGAACGGAGTCTTTAGAGGTGTCATTACCGACGAAGCGGATCTTACGCACGTAGAAACGGTTACCCGCATCAACGTTAACGTGCAGCTTAACGGTTTTATCCGCATCGTTGATTTCCGGCTGAGTTTGTACGCGCGGATAGGCATAACCATAGCGGCCGAGCAGCTTCTTAATGCTGTCTTCCATTTTGGTGACTTTGGATCCGCTGTACAGATCGCCCGGCTGAATTTTGGTCAGCGATTCGATCTCAGCAGAATGCCCCGCCAGGTTACCACTCACTTCAACACCAGAAAGCTTGTACTGATCGCCTTCAGTAATGTTAACCGTAATGTAGATACCTTTCTTGTCCGGAGTCAGACTGACCTGAGTCGAGTCGATGTTGAAGCGGGCATAACCGCGATCCAGATAGTAGCTGCGCAGGGTTTCAAGGTCGCCCGCCAGCTTCTGTTTCTGGTATTTACGATCGCCAACCACGTTCCACCACGGCACTTCATCGCGCAGCTGGAAGGTCGAGATCAGTTCGTCGGTGCTGAACGCGTGGTTACCCACGATGTTGATCTGCTGGATCTTCGCAGAAACACCTTCCTGGAAGACCAGCTTCAGGTCAACACGGTTACGCGGGAGCGGAGTGACAACCGCTTTCACGCTGGCGCTGTATTTACCGACGCTGTAGTAGAAGTCTTCCAGACCTTTTTCAATGTCTGAAAGGGTTGTGCGGTCCAGAGATTCACCCACACGAACACCCGATGCTTCAAGGTTTTGCTTGAGCATGTCATCTTTCACCGACTTGTTGCCGGAGAAAGTGATACTGGCGATCGTTGGACGTTCTTTTACCTGTACCAGCAGCGTATCACCATCGCGCAGGACACGGACGTCCTCGAAGTTGCCGGTGGCAAACAGAGCACGGATGGTGTTACTGATATCTTCATCATTAACCGTATCGCCGGGGCGCACAGGCATACTGAGGAGGGCCGCACCAACGGCGACACGCTGAAGGCCTTCGAAATGAATATCTTTCACTACGAACCCGTCAGCACCGTATACGGTGGCGCTGCTAAACAGCAGCGACGCTATGAGCAACTTTTTCATCGCCATCGTTATTATGCGTTCTTCCTAACTAACTCTCTTACAACCGAGAGAAATCATTGAAAAGTGCAAGCCCCATTAACAGCACCAGCAAAATCGAGCCAATGCGATAACTAAAGTCTTGAACTCGCTCGGATACCGGCCCGCCTTTTAGCTTTTCAATCGCTAAAAACAGCAGATGACCCCCGTCTAAAACGGGAAGCGGGAACAGGTTGATAATCCCAAGGTTCACGCTAATAAGCGCGAGGAACATGAGATAGTAAATCACCCCGAACTCCGCTGACATCCCAGCCCCCTGAGCAATCGAGATTGGCCCACTGAGGTTGTTCAGTTTCACATCACCGGTTATCAATTTCCCCAACATGTTGACCGTCAGCTTCATCAGTTGCCATGTTTTATCCGTGGCTTCAAGAATGGCGCTGAACGGCCCATACTGGCGTATTGTCTTGTACTCATCTGGCAGCGGGATCACTTTTGGCACAACGCCTGCAAACCCTTCTGCCTTTTTGCCGACCGACTTCGTATCCGGGATAAGCGTCAGCGAAAGCGGACTGCCTTGCCTTTCAACTTCCAGCGCGAGGGACGTCCCCGGATTATCGCGCACCAGAGTAACAAAGGTCATCCACTCTGTTAATGGTTGACCATCGACTTTAACGATCCTGTCGCCAGCTTGCAAACCCGCTTTGCTCGCCGCCGAATTTGCCTGTACTTCGGCTAATACCGGCTCAATCTGCGCGCCGCGGGGACGAATGCCCAGCGCAGCGACGGGATCCTCTTTGTCTGGCTCGAAACGCCAGTGGCGTAAATCCAGTACTTTGTCCTGACGCGCGTCTGACCCAAACGGCGATACGCTGATAGTTGTCTGCGGATCGCCAATTTTGGCTACCAGCTGCAGTCGCACGGCATCCCAATCAGGGGTTTCGATGCCATCAATCGCTTTAAGTTCCATCCCGGAGGTAATTTGCGCACTCGCCGCGATGGAGTCAGGGGCAATATCCCCCACTACCGGACGCACGCCAGGGACGCCGATGATAAACACCAGCCAGTAAGCGAAAATCGCAAAGATGAAGTTGGCTACCGGTCCGGCAGCGATGATAGCGGCGCGTTGTCCAACGGTTTTGTTGTTAAACGCACTGTGTCGCAGTTCGGGAGCGACAGGCTCAACACGTTCGTCGAGCATTTTGACGTAGCCGCCAAGCGGGATAAGGGCGATGACAAATTCCGTGCCGTGACGGTCGGTGCGCGTCCAGAGTGATTTGCCAAAACCAATGGAGAATCGCTCTACCCGCACACCACAACGGCGAGCAACCCAGAAATGGCCAAATTCATGCACGGTAATCAGTACACCCAGTGCAACAATGAACGCCGCCAGATTCCAGAGAATGCTCAGCATAAAACCTTCCGTTAAATCGTCCCGAATACCAGTAAAAGCAGGCAAGCAAATACTGGAACAGCCGCTGTCAGGCTGTCAATGCGATCCAGTATACCGCCATGCCCTGGAATAAGATGTCCGCTGTCCTTAATCCCTGCTTCACGCTTAAACATACTTTCGGTTAAATCACCGAGCACTGAGGCAAGTGCAGCAAAAATCGAGCACACCAGCAGTATTGACGGTGCCACGGCCAGATCTGCCCAGACGCCATAGCCCCAGGAGATGATCGCTGCCGTAAACAAGCCGCCGATGAAGCCTTGCCAGGTTTTCCCCGGCGAAACTTTTGGTGCCAGCTTATGTTTGCCAAACAGTTTACCAAACATATAGGCCCCGGAGTCAGCCCCCCAGACGAGAATCATCACATAAAGCAGCCAGATCGCACCGCTGTAGTGATTTTCGTCATAGTGCCAGGCGCGCAGCGCGACCATGCCCCAGAAAAACGGAACAATGGTGAGCAAACCAAAAATCAGTCGCAGCACTTTTGAATGACGCCAGATTGCGGCCGAACCTGGATAAAAAAGCACCAGTAACAGCGCAACAACCCACCAGGCTAACGACATCCACAAGGAGCCGGCAACCAGCGGTTGATGAATATCATGGTGATACTCAGGCAACGTAAACAGCATTATGGCCAGGATAAAGCCACAAAGTACCGCAAGCCATACTCGCTGGCTGCGCGAGGTAAAGCCGCTAAACTGTCCCCATTCCCACGCGGCAAGCATGCACACTACCAGCGTGACAATGGCGAATCCCACCGGGGGCAGTAAAAACAGCGCCGCAATGACAATGGGTATTAAAACAAAAGCGGAAATCAGGCGATACTTCAGCAAAAGCTACCCCCATCAGGCTTTGTCGCCACCTGGCTCGGTGCCGCCGAAACGACGCTCTCGATTGGCAAAGGCATGCAGCGCACCTTCAAAGTCTTGTTCATCAAAATCGGGCCAGAGAACATCTGTAAAGTAAAGTTCAGCATAGGCAATTTGCCATATCAGAAAGTTACTTATGCGATGTTCCCCCCCTGTCCTAATTACCAAATCCACAGGTGCCAGTTCATTCATGCAGATTTGCTTGCTCAGCGCCTCTTCATCAATCTGGTCGGGTCTCAACAGCCCTTCCTGAACCTGTTCGGCCAGATGCCGAACGCCCTGGATAATATCCCAGCGTCCACCGTAATTCGCCGCAACGTTGAGCGTCAGACCGGTATTATTTTCCGTCAGCGCTTCTGCTTTACGAATCCGCTCCTGCAAACGTGAGTTAAAACGACTGGTATCGCCAATGATGCGCAGGCGAACGTTGTGGCGGTGCAGGCTTTTTACTTCGCTGTCTAGCGCCCACACGAACAATTCCATCAACGCAGTCACTTCCTGCGGAGGTCGATTCCAGTTTTCACTGCTAAAAGCATAGAGCGTTAACGCATCAATGCCGTTATTGGCGGCAAAAGAGACGGCGCGGCGAACAGATTTCGCTCCCGCTTTATGCCCAAAGGCTCGTATTTTCCCTTGTCTTTTCGCCCAGCGCCCGTTGCCATCCATAATGATTGCTACATGACGGCAGCCATGAGCTGGCAAGTTTTCGCTTATTGGTTGATTCGCAGACAACATAACGCGTTTTTTGTCCCTGAAAGGATTTAACGGTACTCAGGAATACTTAAGCCTGTACATAAAAAAGCCGTGTCAAACCACGGCTTACCTGACCACATAAAGTCAAATTCCTGCGATCAGGTGGCGCAGACTATATCACTGAAGCCCAACGCTAACAAATAGCACGACCACTAGTGCTTGCTTTATCACCAGCTTGCGAGACGTGTCACCTGTTTACGCGCAATATCACGAGCAGCTGTATCCACCGCCAGCACCTCTTCCACGCTTTGTGGCTCACGCAAATCAATCATTTCCAGTACCGATAAATTTAAGGTCGCGATATCGGTAAAACGGATCTGCTGATTCAGAAATGCGTCAACGGTAATTTCATTGGCTGCATTCAGTGCCGTCGTCGCCGCCTGCCCCTGGTCAAAGGCGTTCATTGCAAGCTTCAGACAAGGATAACGATCGTAGTCTGGTTCACTGAACGTCAGAGAACTGAGCTTACAGAAATCAAGCGGCTTCACGCCGGATTTCACCCGGTTCGGCCATGCCATTGAATGGGCAATAGGCGTACGCATATCCGGCTCGCCGAGCTGTGCCAGCACGCTGCCATCCTGATAGCGCACCATCGAGTGAATCACCGACTGCGGGTGGATCAGTACTTCCATCTGTTTCGCCGACGCATTAAACAGCCAGCGCGCTTCAATGTATTCCAGACCTTTGTTCATCATGGTGGCAGAATCCACGGAGATTTTACGCCCCATTGACCAGTTCGGATGACGGCACGCCTGATCCGGCGTCATTGCGCGCAGTTCAGAGAGTGGCGTTTCACGGAACGGGCCACCAGACCCGGTAAGCAGAATCGACACAACGCCATTCTGCTCCAGGTCAGCGTACCCCAGGTTCTGTTGAAAAGGTTGCGGTAAACTCTGAAAAATGGCGTTGTGCTCGCTGTCGACCGGTAAAAGACGCGCCCCGCGCTGTTTTACCGCGTCCATAAACAGACGTCCACAGGTCACCAGCGACTCTTTATTGGCGAGCAAAACATCTTTACCGGCATCGATCGCAGCAAGTGTCGGCAGCAGCCCGGCTGCGCCGACAATGGCCGCCATAACCTGGTCAACCTCATCCAGCGCCGCCATCTCGCAGGCCGCCTGCTGGCCACTCAGCACCTCGGTTCGGCTGCCCTTCTCACGCAGTTGGGCTTTTAGCAGGCGCGCGCCCTCTTCGTCATCCATCACCGCATAGCGGGGCATAAACTCCAGGCACTGCTCGACCATACGCTGCACATTCTTACCGGCCACCAGCGCTGTCACGGTGTAAAGTTCAGGATTATGGCGGACGACGTCGAGAGTACTGCAACCAATGGAACCGGTTGAGCCGAGGAGTGTTAAATGCTTCATGAGATGCCCGAAAAAAGTTAGACCAGATAAAAGCAAAACGCCGCCAGCAAGACCCGAAGTCCCTCTGAACGGCGTTTATCAGTGTACGACAGAAATCAGAACTGCATCAGTTCCGCTTCTTTTTCTGCCAGCGCCGCATCAATTTTCTTGATGGCAGCGTCGGTCATTTTCTGAATGTCGTCCTGAGAACGACGATCGTCATCTTCGCTGATCTCTTTTTCTTTCAGCAGTGCTTTCACTTTATCGTTCGCATCGCGACGCACGTTACGCACGGAAACACGACCCTGCTCAGCTTCACCGCGAACCACTTTGATGAGATCTTTACGACGCTCTTCCGTCAGCGGAGGCAGCGGAACGCGGATGTCAGCACCCGCTGAGCTTGGGTTCAGACCCAGGTCAGAAGCCATGATCGCTTTCTCAACGGCCGGGCTCATAGAGCGATCGAAGACGTTGATTTTCAGCGTACGGGTATCTTCAACCGTCACGCTCGCGAGCTGACGCAGAGGGGTTGGCGTACCGTAGTATTCTACGATGATGCCATCCAGCAGGCTTGGGGAAGCACGGCCAGTACGGATTTTGCTGATTTGGTTTTTGAACGCTTCTACGCATTTGTCCATGCGTACTTCAGCATCTTTTCTGATGTCGTTAATCACGTTACGAATCCTTGAAAACTTGTCTCAGGCAGACTATCCGCCAGCACAGCGCTACAGGTGTGCTAAGTATAGTCGCGTTTAATTCATGACAACGCCAAAGGCGCGTCCAGGTAAGATACCACTACAAAGTAAAGCGGAATCTTACCTGTATTTATCGTCGACGGAAATTATTCCGTGATCAAAGTGCCTTCTTTTTCGCCCATGACCACGCGACGCAGTGCGCCAGGCTTGTTCATGTTGAAGACACGGATCGGCAGTTTGTGGTCGCGAGCCAGCGTGAAGGCGGCAAGATCCATCACTTTCAGCTCTTTATCCAGCACTTCGCTGTAGCTCAGCTGATCGTACATGGTAGCAGAAGGATCTTTTGCCGGGTCGGCAGTAAACACGCCGTCTACTTTGGTCGCTTTCAGCACCACGTCGGCTTCAATTTCGATACCGCGCAGGCAGGCAGCGGAATCGGTGGTAAAGAACGGGTTACCCGTACCGGCGGAGAGGATCACCACGCGGTTGTTGCGCAGCAGGCTGATGGCCTCTGCCCAGCTGTAATTATCGCAAACGCCATTCAGGGGAATCGCGGACATCAGGCGGGCATTCACGTAGGCGCGATGGAGCGCATCACGCATTGCCAGGCCATTCATCACGGTTGCCAGCATACCCATGTGGTCGCCCACAACGCGGTTCATCCCCGCTTTCGCCAGACCAGCACCACGGAAAAGGTTGCCACCGCCAATGACCACGCCAACCTGGATACCCAGTTCGACCAGTTCTTTGATTTCCTGTGCCATGCGATCAAGGATGCTTGCGTCAATACCGAAGCCTTCCGATCCCTGCAGCGCTTCGCCACTCAGCTTAAGCAGAATGCGTTTGTACACGGGTTTTGCATTGGTAGCCATGTTTCTTTCCTGAGACTGTCAACGATTAAGATGGGAGTTAATTCTGGCGACATAATATGCCGCAAATCAGCACGGCGATACTGGAGCCTGTCTGATTTCCTGTGACGGGTGACAAAAAGAAGCCGCCCTCAGGCGGCTCCTTTTCAATCATTAAGACTGCTTGGACATTGCAGCAACTTCTGCTGCGAAGTCAGTCTCAACTTTCTCGATGCCTTCGCCCACTTCGAAGCGGATGAAGCCAGTTACGTCAGCGTTGTGCTCTTTCAGCAGCTGAGCAACAGACTTGCTTGGATCCATAACGAAAGGCTGGCCAGTCAGAGAAACTTCGCCGGTGAATTTCTTCATGCGGCCTTCAACCATTTTCTCTGCGATTTCTTTTGGCTTACCAGACTGCATCGCGATGTCCAGCTGAACCTGGTACTCTTTCTCTACCACTTCAGCAGACACGTCTTCTGGCTTAACGAATTCTGGTTTGCTTGCAGCGATGTGCATTGCCAGCTGTTTAACCAGCTCTTCGTCAGCGCCTTTAGCCGCAACCAGAACACCGATACGTGCGCCGTGCTGGTAAGAACCCAGTACTTCGCCTTCCAGGGAAGATACGCGACGGATGTTGATGTTCTCACCGATTTTAGCAACCAGCGCAACACGTTCTTCTTCGAACTGTGCTTTCAGAACTTCAACGTCAGTGATTTTGCCAGCAACAGCTGCGTCCAGAACTTTGTTCGCAAATGCCTGGAAACCGCCATCTTTAGCAACGAAGTCAGTCTGGCAGTTAACTTCCAGAATGATGCCGTAGGTGCCGTCGATTTTAGTGATGATCACGCCGTCAGCAGCAACGTTGCCTGCTTTCTTAGCTGCTTTGATCGCACCGGATTTACGCATGTTTTCGATTGCCAGCTCGATGTCGCCGTTCGCTTCAGTCAGCGCTTTTTTGCAATCCATCATGCCTGCGCCAGTACGCTCGCGCAGCTCTTTTACCAGGGATGCGGTAATTTCAGCCATTCTTAAATCCTCGGGAGATGTGAACTGCCCGGCCGGAGGCCAAACAGTGTAAATTGAAAAAAGGGGCCGATAATGGGCCCCTATTCATACACGGTACTAATAAGGGGTAAAACCTTATTATTCAGCTTCTACGAAGCTTTCTTCCGCCTGAGAAGCCAGATCCTGTGAACGGCCTTCACGAACGGTAGCAGCTACAGCGCTCAGGTACAGGCTAACAGCACGGATTGCGTCGTCGTTACCCGGGATAACGAAGTCAACACCGTCCGGATCGGAGTTGGTATCAACGATAGCGAATACCGGGATACCCAGGTTGTTAGCTTCTTTGATAGCGATGTGCTCGTGGTCTGCATCGATTACGAACAGCGCGTCTGGCAGGCCGCCCATATCTTTGATACCGCCCAGGCTGTTTTCCAGCTTGTCCAGTTCACGAGTGCGCATCAGCGCTTCTTTCTTAGTCAGCTTGTCGAAAGTACCGTCCTGAGACTGGGTTTCCAGATCTTTCAGGCGCTTGATGGACTGACGAACAGTTTTCCAGTTGGTCAGCATGCCGCCCAACCAGCGATGGTTCACGAAGAACTGATCGCAGCTGTTAGCAGCATCTTTCACAGCTTCGCTTGCAGCGCGCTTAGTACCAACGAACAGAATCTTACCTTTACGGGAAGAGATCTTGTTCAGCTCAGCCAGGGCTTCGTTGAACATTGGTACAGTTTTCTCAAGGTTGATGATGTGAACTTTGTTACGCGCGCCGAAGATGAAAGGCTTCATTTTCGGGTTCCAGTAACGGGTCTGGTGACCAAAGTGAACACCAGCCTTGAGCATGTCGCGCATGGAAACAGTTGCCATGTTTTAAAACCTCTATATTGAAAGTTGGGGTTATGCCTCCACGTATCCCATATTACCGACCCCGAAGGGCACCCCGGAATATGTGCCGATACGTGTGTGTTGTTACACAAAGTGAGATTTGTCGCTTCCGTCCAGCCTGTGTATCTGAGATGGATCGGAAGTCCGGCGCGCTTTATACCACAAAACACGACCAGAAACCAACAGTTGTTGGCGGAGTGTGCTGTTAATGATTCTCAATTTGGCACGGGGCGTGCCTGACTGATACCATTGACGATACTTAGACTAGTATTGTCGAAAAAATCGACACCGATGGACAGATTACATGGCTATCTCTATTAAGACACCTGAAGAAATTGAAAAGATGCGCGTCGCCGGTCGTCTGGCCGCGGAAGTGCTGGAAATGATCGAGCCGTTCGTGAAGCCGGGCGTCAGCACCGGCGAACTGGATCGCATCTGTAATGACTATATCGTTAACGAGCAGCACGCGGTTTCCGCCTGTCTTGGCTACCACGGTTTCCCGAAATCCGTCTGCATCTCTATTAATGAAGTGGTTTGCCACGGTATTCCGGACGACGAAAAACTGCTTAAAGATGGCGACATCGTCAACATCGACGTGACCGTCATTAAAGACGAGTACCACGGTGACACCTCGAAGATGTTCATCGTTGGTAAACCAACGATTCTGGGCGAGCGTCTGTGCAAAGTGACGCAAGAGAGCCTGTACCTGGCGCTGAAAATGGTTAAGCCGGGCATCCGCCTGCGCACTCTCGGTGCCGCAATTCAGAAATTCGTGGAAGCGGAAGGTTTCTCCGTGGTGCGCGAATACTGCGGTCACGGCATCGGTCGCGTCTTCCATGAAGAGCCGCAGGTTCTGCACTATGATGCCGATGACGGCGGCGTGGTGCTGCAAAAAGGGATGACCTTCACCATCGAACCGATGGTCAACGCCGGTGACTACCGCATCCGCACTATGAAAGACGGCTGGACGGTGAAAACCAAAGACAGAAGCTTGTCTGCCCAGTACGAGCATACTATTGTGGTAACGGACAACGGCTGCGAAATTATGACGTTGCGCAAGGATGACACCATCCCGGCGATACTGACGAACATTGAGTGATAAGGAGCCGGCAAATGCCGGCTTTTTTAATGGCGATAGCTTTTTCTTATGGGTGGCGCACGATGAGCAATCTATTACCCGAACAGTATGCTAACACAGCACTTCCCACCCTCCCCGACCAGCCCGATAACCCGGGCGTCTGGCCGCCGCACGAGCTGACCTGCGCGCACATAAAAGCCCATATGGATGTTTTCCACCGCTGGCTGGGCAGCGCGTTCGACGCGGGCGTCTCTGCCGAGCAGCTCATCGAAGCGCGCACCGAATTTATCGATCAGCTCCTGCAGCGTCTGTGGATCGACTACGGTTTCGGGCAGGTGAGCGACGTCGCGCTGGTTGCCGTCGGGGGCTATGGCCGCGGGGAGCTGCATCCGCTTTCCGATATCGACCTGCTGATCCTGAGCCGCAAAAAGCTTCCGGACGAACAGGCGCAGAAAATAGGCGAGCTGCTGACTCTGCTGTGGGACGTCAAGCTTGAAGTCGGCCACAGCGTGCGCACCCTGGAAGAGTGCCTGCTGGAGGGGCTATCGGACCTGACCGTCGCCACCAACCTGATTGAAACCCGCCTGCTGATTGGTGACGTCGCGCTGTTTCTGGAGCTGCAAAAGCATATTTTCAGCGACGGCTTCTGGCCATCTGAGAAATTCTTCGCCGCCAAGGTCGAGGAACAAAACCAGCGCCATCAGCGCTACCACGGCACCAGCTATAACCTTGAACCCGATATTAAAAGCAGCCCCGGCGGCCTGCGCGACATTCACACGTTACAGTGGGTCGCCCGTCGCCACTTTGGCGCCACCTCGATGGACGAGATGGTCGGCTTTGGCTTCCTGACCGAGGCCGAGCGTAACGAGCTAAACGAGTGTCTGCACCTGCTGTGGCGCATCCGTTTTGCCCTGCATCTGGAAGTTACCCGCTATGATAACCGCCTGCTGTTTGACCGTCAGCTCAGCGTAGCGCAGCGGCTGAACTATCAGGGCGAAGGCAACGAGCCGGTTGAGCAGATGATGAAGGATTTCTTCCGCGTCACCCGCCGGGTTACCGAGCTGAACCAGATGCTGTTGCAGCTGTTCGACGAGGCCATTCTGGCCCTGACTGCCGACGAAAAGCCGCGCCCGATTGACGACGAATTCCAGCTGCGCGGCACGCTTATCGATCTGCGCGACGAAACGCTGTTTATCCGCGAGCCGGAAGCGATCCTGCGGATGTTCTACACCATGGTGCGCAACAGCACCATCACCGGGATCTACTCCACCACCCTGCGCCATCTGCGCCACGCGCGCCGCCATCTGACGCAGCCTTTGTGTTACATCCCGGAAGCGCGCTCACTGTTCCTGAGCATGCTCCGCCATCCGGGTGCCGTCAGCCGCGGGCTGCTGCCGATGCACCGTCACAGCGTGCTGTGGGCCTATATGCCGCAGTGGTCGCACATCGTTGGGCAGATGCAGTTCGATCTGTTCCACGCCTACACGGTGGATGAACACACCATCCGCGTGATGCTCAAGCTGGAAAGCTTTGCCAAAGAAGAGACGCGCTCCCGCCACCCGCTGTGCGTGGAGCTGTGGCCGCGCCTGACCCATCCGGAACTGATCCTGATTGCCGCCCTGTTCCACGACATCGCCAAGGGCCGCGGCGGCGATCACTCGGTGCTGGGCGCACAGGACGTGCTGAAATTTGCCGAACTGCACGGTCTCAACTCGCGCGAAACGCAGCTGGTCGCCTGGCTGGTACGCCATCACCTGCTGATGTCGGTCACCGCCCAGCGTCGCGATATTCAGGACCCTGAGGTTATTAAGCAGTTCGCCGAAGAAGTTCAAACGGAAAACCGTCTGCGCTATCTGGTCTGCCTGACGGTGGCCGATATTTGCGCCACCAACGAGACCCTGTGGAACAGCTGGAAGCAGAGCCTGCTGCGCGAGCTGTACTTCGCCACCGAAAAACAGCTGCGACGCGGGATGCAAAACACCCCGGACATGCGCGAGCGCGTGCGTCATCACCAGCTGCAGGCGCTGGCGCTGCTGCGGATGGATAACATTGATGAAGAGGCGCTGCATCAGATTTGGGCCCGCTGCCGTGCCAACTATTTTGTGCGCCACAGCCCAAACCAGCTTGCCTGGCACGCGCGGCACCTGCTGAAGCACGATCTGTCTCAACCGATGATCCTGCTGAGCCCGCAGGCCACGCGCGGCGGAACGGAGATATTCATCTGGAGCCCGGACCGGCCTTATCTGTTTGCTGCCGTCTGCGCCGAGCTGGACAGGCGTAACCTGAGCGTTCACGACGCGCAGATTTTTACCACCCGCGACGGCATGGCGATGGATACTTTTATCGTGCTGGAGCCGGACGGCAGCCCGCTGTCGTCGGACAGGCATGAAGGGATTCGCTTCGGTCTGGAGCAAGCGATCACGCAGCGCAGCTGGCAGCCCCCGCAGCCGCGCCGTCAGCCGGCGAAACTGCGTCATTTTACTGTCGATACAGAGGTCAACTTCCTGCCGACCCACACCGACCGTAAATCGTTCCTGGAGCTGATCGCGCTCGACCAGCCAGGGCTGCTTGCTCGCGTCGGCCAGGTTTTTGCCGATCTGGGAATTTCGCTTCATGGGGCCCGAATTACAACCATTGGCGAGCGAGTAGAAGATTTATTTATAATCGCCACCGCCGACCGGCGTGCCCTTAATAATGACCTGCAGCTTGAAGTGCAACAACGGTTGACAGCAGCCCTCAATCCAAACGATAAAGGGTGACGTGTTTTTTAGTGAAATGGAAAGAGTAAACAATGCAGCAGTTACAGAACGTTATTGAGTCCGCTTTTGAGCGTCGCGCCGAGATCACCCCGGCAAATGTGGATACCGTGACCCGTGAAGCGGTAAACCAGGTTATTTCCCTGCTGGATTCCGGCGCCCTGCGCGTGGCAGAAAAAATCGACGGTCAGTGGGTCACTCATCAATGGCTGAAGAAGGCCGTGCTGCTCTCTTTCCGCATCAACGATAACCAAGTTATCGACGGAGCAGAAAGCCGCTACTTCGATAAAGTGCCAATGAAATTCGCGGATTACGACGAAGCGCGTTTCCAGAAAGAAGGCTTCCGCGTGGTACCACCAGCGGCAGTACGTCAGGGTGCATTCATCGCACGCAACACCGTGCTGATGCCATCCTATGTGAACATCGGTGCGTACGTTGACGAAGGCACCATGGTCGATACCTGGGCAACCGTCGGTTCCTGCGCGCAGATCGGTAAAAACGTTCACCTGTCCGGCGGCGTCGGCATCGGTGGCGTTCTGGAGCCACTGCAGGCTAACCCGACCATCATCGAAGACAACTGCTTCATCGGCGCGCGTTCAGAAGTGGTTGAAGGCGTGATCGTGGAAGAAGGCTCCGTGATCTCCATGGGCGTTTACATCGGCCAGAGCACCCGCATTTACGATCGCGAAACCGGCGAAGTGCACTACGGTCGCGTTCCGGCGGGCTCCGTGGTGGTTTCCGGTAACCTGCCGTCAAAAGACGGTAAATACAGCCTGTACTGTGCCGTTATCGTGAAGAAAGTGGATGCGAAAACCCGCGGTAAAGTGGGCATCAACGAACTGCTGCGCACCATCGACTAATCCCCGACGCGTTGATAAACCGGGACGCGCCTGTGCGTCCCGGTATAATCATCAAAAACGTCCGTTTCCGCAGTCGCGATTGCCATTCCCTTTTTTCTCAACCCTGCGATATCCGCCGCCATACGCTGGCTCCCCAGCCAGAAAAGCCCGTCGAGAGCCGTCACGGCCAGTCCCGACTCAAGCGCCAGCTTCAGTCGCTCACGCGGCGCTTTTACCTCTTTGGCGATCTGCCGGAAGGGCTCTGCAGTAAGCCCGGTGGGATCGATCCGCCGAATGCGGGTGCTCATGCGGTACTGAAAAGCCTCAGGAATCGCATTGAGATCGGCTTTCAGGCTGTAGACGCAGCCAAAGCGCTTGCCGTTAAAGATGACGTTCTTCTGGCTTAACTGAAACTCATCGCGCAGCCCGGCGATAAGCTGAGGGGCGCGGGTCAGCACCAGTCGGAACGGCAGTTCGAAGCTGGTGACATAATCCACGTTCAGTAAGGCAATACGTAAACGCTCTTCCGCACCCGCCTTTAGCTGGCGGCACTCTGCGGCAACTTCTGCCCACTGGTGCGTGAGCCTTGGGCTCTCATCTGCGGCGCCAAAGCTGTATTTTTCGATCTGATAATCAATGCGTCCTGACATGTCATTATCCCCGCGGGCTACGCTTTTGTGCGATAACTTTGCCTCATTTCCCCGCTTTTGAATACCCGTCTCGCTCGCCTTTTCTCAGCTGAAGTAACAATGATGAATCTCTTTACAAGCAAGTTCACCTCGTTACTTAATGCAAATTTTTTCTTTTAAAACATAGGTTTGTTGAAAAACAGGATTAACGATATTATTCGTGAACAGCAAATAATAATCTGGCCTTGCGGGCAATAAACGGGAATCGTGCAATGAGTCATTACGGCAAAATAATTGGTGCGGGGATCGCAGGTCTGGTCACTCTGGCCGGGACGTATTTATGGGGAAAAAATAGCGGCAAAGACGAAGGGATTGCTGAAGGGCAGCAGATCGCAAAAGCTGAATACGCCGAAAAGATCAAAAAACTCCAGACTGAACTGGCGGACAAGATGCGCGATATCAGTAAACGGGATGACTTTATCCTCGCGGCGTATGCGCTGGGGACATGCTGCATCAAGGCTAATGGCAAGACCCCGGCGGAAAATATTGCCCTGCTGGATGATGCAGTGTCTGGTCTTGTTCCGCGGGAAAAGTTACCTCAAGCCGTTCAGCAGAAGATCGTCGAGATGGTCGAAACACCGCCCAATCTGCCAACGGTTTGGTCACTTATAAATGAATATCAGCTTAACGATGCGAAAAGCCTGGAGAGGTTTAGCCTCATTGTTGGCATGATGGCAAGTCAGGATGAGCTAAGAACACAAAGCGAAAGTGATTTTATGGCCTCCTGGAACTTACTGGTTGCGGCCTGAGGACGACGGATGACAAATCTTAATGCACATCTCGCCAGAATGAAAAAGCTGCAACAGGTGCGGAATGCCCCTGCGCTAAAATCCGTGGCGACGGCGTCCGCCATCGAAGCTCATCTGACCGGAGAAGTCGATGCTGCATTTATAAAGGGGTGCGATACCGGCAGCATTTACCGCGAAGCGATCATGGGGGTCAACCTGACGGTCAGCAACGACGACGTTATGGCCCGCCTGGACGTAATCTCAACGGGCAGCGCCATCGACAATATCCTCGAACCCGTGTTTCTCAGCCTGCTCGACGGCACAATGCGCGCCTGCAATATCGGCACCCGACAAGGTGTTACCCCGTCCCGCCTGTACCAGGAGTGCCGGGCGTTCAGTTACGAAGCGCCCGAAAGAAATGCCTTTATGCTGGATAGCTACAGCGAGCACTTGAACGAGCGTCAAAATATTGAGCGTTTTTCTGAACAATCGTCGTTTAACGGCGGCGAAATGACGCGCAACAACGACTCTCTGAACATGCGCGATGGTGCAAAAATGAAGGCCCGTAAAGAGAACCATTTCTCCGGTAATCTGCGCGCTGAGGATGAATATGGTAACGGCACGATCTACCAGTACAAAAAACATGCGAAAAGCGAGGGAGAGCAGGAGCAGGCTGCCGAAGTCGATCATGTCGTCTCGTGCGCCGAAGTATGCAACAACCTCAAAAGCAACAAGGCTCTGAAGCTTGATGACATCAAAAATATTCTCAATATTGACGAAAATTATGCTGTTACCAGCATGCAAAACAACCGTGGCGAGAAAACCGGTAAGTTCGCTAAAACCCGCGAAGAACTCCAGCAGGAGATCGATCAGGGCTTTGTAGTTGTCAAAAAAGGGAAAAAAGATGTCGCGCATCCGCTGACAGAAGAGGAAATCAAAACGCGGCAGGTGATGGTCGAGAAAATGGACATCGCGCAGCAAACGATGGATACCAAAACCAATGAAACCGTATTTGATAATATCCGCAAGGATCGCGACGTCCAAAAAGTTCTGGCGAAAGATGCGGCCCAGGCATCAGGTCATCAGTCGCTGGGCGATCTCATTCTCTTCATTATCAAGCCTCTTTACTATGAGCTGCGCAGCTGTTTAACGCACGGTATTGAAGCTGGCGTAGGTGCGAGCGATTTTTCGCAGGCTCTGTCGATTCGTCTTGGTCGCATGAAAGATCACATTCTCAAAAACGCTGTTGTTTTATTAAAAGATGTTGCCGTCGGCTTTATTAAAAATTTCGTGTCGATGCTGCTGGAAGGGATTGTTAACTGCTTCGTTGGCGTGTTTAAAAACATCATGCGGATGGTAAAAGAAGGCTTTAAGGTGCTGATGCAGACGGTACCGATCCTCAGGGATAAACACAGCAGTATGGCCCAAAAAGGCGATGCCATTCTTAAGCTTGTAGCAGGTTCTCTTTCCGTCTTTGCGGCTATTGGCCTTGAGTCATGGCTCAGCGGCCTTGGTCTACCAGGACCGCTCCCCATTTTACTCTCATCGGTCCTGACCGCCGTGATTACGGCGCTGGTGATGTTCCTGCTGGATAAGCTCGATCTGTTCGGCGTCAATCAGGCAATCAAAAAACAGCGGATCGACGAACTGTTGGAACAGGAAATTACCACCACGGAAAGCGAAATGCTGGCCTCCATCGCCTTACTGCGCTAGCGCTCAGATCGTCAGGTTTTGGTATTAAATTGATTTCCACTTGACGTAGTCGTTAAAAACAACAATAAACGAGTGGGGGCAATGCACCTTCCCTGCCCGGTAATTTCAGTGAAATGTAATCAGGATCGACCCCGCTTTTTTTGTATATGAGGGTGGCAAAAAGGAATTTTTTCATTAATTATTCAAAGGTTATGTTGAGATAAGGGTACCGCTATGTACGATAATCTGAAAAGTCTGGGCATTACCAATCCTGATGAAATCGATCGTTACAGCCTTCGCCAGGAAGCCAACAACGACATTTTAAAAATCTATTTTCACAAGGATAAAGGAGAGTTTTTCGCCAAGAGCGTGAAGTTTAAATATCCACGCCAGCGTAAGACCGTCGTCGCTGACGGCGTAGGACAAGGGTACAAAGAGGTGCAGGAAATCAGCCCTAACCTGCGCTATGTGATCGATGAACTCGATCAGATTTGCCAGCGCGATCGCACCGAAGTCGATCTCAAGCGTAAGATCCTCGACGATCTGCGTCACCTTGAAAGCGTTGTCACCAACAAGATCAGCGAGATTGAAGCGGATCTTGAGAAATTAACGCGGAAATAAAAGCAAAACGGCAATCCCTGATTGCCTTTTTTAGTGTTTGCGCCCTCTCCCCGTGGGAGAGGGATGGGGTGAGGGGACCAGACCGCACTCAGTCATCTCTGTTCGTCCAGTTGCAAGGCGACATAGAGCAGCAGCCTGTCGTCAAAGTTTCCCAAATCCAGCCCCGTCAGCTCCGAGATCCGGTTTAGCCGGTACTCAAGCGTATTGCGGTGAATAAACAGCGCTTTTGAGGTCGCCAGCGGTTGCACATTATGGCGGAACCACGCCTGCAGCGTCCGGCGCAGCAACCCATTGTTGTCCATCGCCTTCAGGCGCGCTAATGGCCGCGCCAGCTCATTGGCCTGCCAGCCGCCGCGCAGGCTGTCGAGCAGCACCGGCAGCATCAGATCCTGATAGAAATAACTGCGGCTCTCCGGCATCCGCTGCTTGCCCACCATCATGGTGGTGCGCGCGGTACGCCAGGACCGGGCGATGCTGCCCGGCCCGGTAAAGTAATTGCCCAGGGCAACGCGAAAACGCAACTGGCCGTTCTCCTGCATACGGGAAATCAGCAGTTCCACGCGACGACGATGATCTTCCGCATCCCAGCGGCCGAACGCATTGAGCGCGGGTTTGAGTACCACCATTTCCGTCAGCGAGACGATCGCCACCAGGTTGTCGCGCTCCGGCGTCGCCAGCGCATTTTGCAGCTGCTGCAGCTCGGCCATCGCGCTGTCTACGCCAAGCTGTCCGCTATCGACCTCAATCACCGCCACCACGCGCGGCTGGTTCAGGTCGATCCCCAGACGCTGCGCCCATTCGCTGAGTGCAGGCGTATGTTCTTCCGCCTGAATCAGGTTCATCACCAGCTCTTCACGTAAGCGGCTGTCCTGAGCAAGAAGATGCATCAGACGCGACTGCTCCAGCATCATTTCCGCCGTCATGCAGACCAGCTCGCCGTATTTACGCAGGGATTCCGGTTCGCCCGTCAGGCCGATGACGCCAACAATTTCCCCTTCCAGACGCAGCGGCAGGTTGATCCCCTGACGCACGCCGTGCAGGTGTTTCGCTACCGCATCATCGATATCAACCACGCGACCCTGAGAGAGCACCAGCAGGGCTCCTTCGTGCAATTCCCCAATACGCTCGCGATCGCCGCTGCCAATAATGCGCCCGCGGGCATCCATTACGTTGATATTGGTATCAATGATGCGCATGGTGCGCGCCACGATATCCTGCGCCATTTTGGTATCTAGATGCCAGCCAGCCATGTAACCCTCCTGTGAGCAGAGCTCAAGCATAGGGAAGTTCAGCAACGACTGCATTGTGCGAATGCACAAAGTGAGAGGGGGAAGTATGGAGTTGCGGTAGGCGTCACAGAAACAAGAAAGCCCCTGCGTAGAGGGGCTTAAGAGAATTACTGCATCAGCAGGTAAATTGAGGTGTCACCGCGCTGGATATTCAGCGCCAGCACGGACGGTTTGCTGTCGAGAATTTTGCGCAGTTCAGCGATGTTTTTCACCGGTTGCTGGTTAGCCCCCATGATCACATCGCCTTTTTTCAGGCCGATACGGGCAGCAGGTGAATTTGCTTTCACGTTGTTCACCACCACGCCTTTGTCCTGGCCCTTGTTACTCATCTCTGCGCCTTCAATTCCGCTGAAGATGGTGCTGGAGTCCACCTGATTCTGGCTGCTCTGCTGCAGCTCCAGGCTTACGTTAACCGGTTTGCCGTCACGCAGCAGGCCAAGGGTCACTTTGCTGCCAATTGGCATCGAGCCCACTTCCGCACGCAGGGCGGCAAAGCTGCTGATCGGTTTACCGTTCAGAGAGGTGATTACATCACCCGCTTTAATGCCCGCCTTCGCTGCAGAGGAGTTCGGCATAACCTGGCTGACGAACGCACCGCGCTGCGCATCCACCTTCATCGCTTTCGCCAGCTCGGAGTTCAGCTCGGTGCCCATAATACCCAGCTCACCGCGTTTCACCTGGCCATACTGCACCATCTGAGCAGTCAGGTTTTTCACCATGTTGCTCGGGATAGCAAAGCCGATACCGATGTTGCCGCCGTCCGGCGCCAAAATAGCGGTGTTGATACCGATCAGCTCGCCGTTCAGGTTCACCAGCGCACCGCCGGAGTTACCGCGGTTGATTGCCGCGTCCGTCTGGATGAAGTTTTCATAGTTTTCCGCATTCAGGCCGCTACGGCCCAGCGCAGAAACAATACCGGAGGTCACGGTTTCACCCAGACCGAACGGGTTACCGATAGCGACGGTGTAATCGCCCACGCGCAGCGCATCGGAGTCGGCAATTTTAATCGCCGTCAGGTTCTTCGGATCCTGAATCTGGATCAGCGCGATGTCGGAGCGCGGATCTTTACCCACCACTTTAGCATCGAATTTACGACCATCGCTCAGCTGAACTTTAATGGTGCTGGCGTTATCCACAACGTGGTTGTTGGTGACCACGTAGCCTTTTGCGGCATCAATAATCACACCGGAACCAAGCGCCATGAATTTCTGTTGCTGGCCGCCGCCCTGGCCGTCATCCCCTGCGCCACCGCCCTGACAGAACGGAGAACTCTGGAACGGCGAACCGTCCTGGCAGAACGGTGAATTGTCACCGAAGAACTGCTGGAAGTTACGCGGCATGCGCGGCGTATTGACGGTCGTGCTGCCCTCAACGTTAATACTCACCACCGATGGCATCACTTTTTCGAGCATCGGTGCCAGGCTTGGCATCTGCTGCGCGGTTGCTGCCGACGACGCGGTCTCGGCTGCAGTAGCAGTCAGAGGAGACAGCGCTAAACCTAAACTCAGAGCCAGTGCACTCATTGCTAATGTGGTTTTTTTCATGTTTCTCAATCTCGATTTACAGGTAACGCAAAATTGCTGTGTAACTCAGATTCATTTTATACCGCTTAGTTCCGGCCATAAGTTTATGGAAAAGGTAAAAATTTATTGGCCTTCTTTACAAAACTCCGGAATTATTCCACGGCCATGAGCTTGCGGTATTCATCCCAGGCATACAAATCGGTCATGCCGCTGATATAGTCCTGGATTAGACGGCAGCGATAATAATATTCCATCACCGGCCATTCCAGAGCGTGGCGATCCAGCTTACCCATCGCTTCGACATACGCCAGCCGATGGCGGGTAGAAAGTTTCTGATAAAGCCGGGATTCGATAGGAATTCGCCGCACGCGTTCTTTTTCCACCAGCTCGCTAAACTCCTCGACGGAGAGCTGAAGCAACGGTGAATAAATTTCCAGTAATCCACTGATTACACGGTATCCCTGCAGTTCCAGCTGCTCGACATCAGGATGGCTGAACACTTGCCGCATCGCCACATGTTTATAAAGCTCAAGGAGTTGACTGAAACTGCTGTCATCTTCCAGCAGCGCATGATTGAATTCCCCGCTAAAGATTTGCGGCAAATTATCAATAAAGCGCGAGGCGGCATACGGCACCAGTTTATTTAATGTATTGACCCGCAAATACATAAAGAACTGATCTTCCGTACTGCGGCTCAACGTATTTGAGCGCGATTTTTCCCAGGCATTTTCGACAACCTGCGCAAACAGCGATCCTTTTTCATGGGTTCCCCATGCCGCATAAAGATGCTGATAAAGCTCCTCGACGCTGAATATTCTTTTCTCAACTGCATCTTCCAGGTCAGCCACGCAATAGGAAATATCGTCGGCGGCTTCCATAATCCACGTCAATGGGAATCGGCCGTTTGGCGTCAGGGAAAGTTCTTTACGCAGCCGTTCTATATAGGCCTCTTCGGAAAGGTAATAGCCCGGTTTTTTCATTAAATAGCTGTGGGATGCGGGCGTTTCCCCCATCCACCACGCGGGACGCGTATATTTCAAAATGCAGCCAACCTGCGCCCAGGTCAGGTTCATGCGCATCAGGGAGTGCACCAGCCGGATCCCCTGCGCATTGCCCTCAAAGTGACAGAGATCCTGGCGCACTTTGCGGCGCAGATCGTTCAGCCCTTCTTCGCCTTCACGCAGGCGTAAATCGCGCACGATGCAGCGGTCATCGCTGAGTGGCTGGCTTGCCGCATCCGACGGATAAAGCCGTTGTTTAAACCAGTCATTAATAGCCGCCTCGCCAAAATGGCCAAAAGGCGGGTTGCCGATGTCATGCATCAGGCAGGCCATCTCAACGATGCTCTCGAAAGGCCCCGTCAGCTCATCCAGGCCATAGGTTTCCAGTAAACGCTGCTCTTTGAGGCGGCTTAAAATCTCTTTGGCAATATAACGCCCGACCTGCTGCACTTCCATGGAGTGGGTTAAGCGCGTGCGCACCGCGGCGTTACGCTCCAGCGGGAATACCTGGGTCTTTTGCTGCAGACGCCGGATGGCGGGCGAGTTAATAATCCTGCCGCGATCGCTTTCGAAGATACGCAGGATCTCATGTTCGCTCTTTTCGCCCTGCGGCGAACGGAAACGTCGGTGCCAGTTAATTTTGGTACGAAAATCGATTGGTGACATGTGCTCCCCCGCGTGAGAATGCGTTTCCCCTTAACCGCATGATAGACTATGCCTCTTAACAAGGCACATCGCGAGTAAATCTATGAAAATCGGCATTATTGGTGCAATGGAAGAAGAAGTTACGCTCCTGCGTGACAAAATTGAGAACCGTCAGACCCTCTCTCTCGGGGGTTGTGAGATCTACACCGGACAGCTGAACGGTGTTGAGGTGGCTCTGCTGAAATCAGGCATCGGTAAAGTGGCTGCTGCGCTGGGTGCGACCCTGCTGCTTGAGCGCTGCAAGCCGGACGTCATCATTAACACGGGCTCAGCAGGCGGTCTGGCACCGACGCTGAAAGTGGGCGATATCGTTGTCTCCGACGAAGCGCGTTACCACGATGCTGACGTCACCGCGTTCGGCTACGAGTATGGCCAGCTTCCGGGCTGCCCGGCAGGGTTTAAAGCTGACGATAAACTGATTGCGGCGGCTGAAGCCTGCATTGCTGAGCTCAATCTCAACGCGGTACGCGGCCTGATTGTCAGCGGTGATGCGTTCATCAATGGCTCGGTCGGTCTGGCGAAAATCCGTCATAACTTCCCGCAGGCGGTTGCCGTAGAGATGGAAGCGACCGCGATTGCGCACGTTTGCCACAATTTCAGCGTACCGTTCGTGGTGGTTCGCGCCATCTCTGATGTGGCAGACCAGCAGTCTCACATCAGCTTCGACGAGTTCCTGGCCGTTGCGGCAAAACAGTCCACCGTGATGGTGGAACGCCTGGTGCAGAACCTGGCGCGTGGCTAAACGGTCTATCAGGGCGCTGGCCGCCCTGCTGCTGCTTGCACCGGCGTGGCTGTTCGCCGCGCCGCGTGTGATTACCCTCTCTCCCGCTAATACCGAACTGGCGTTTGCCGCCGGGATCACCCCCGTTGGCGTCAGCAGCTTTTCAGATTACCCCCCACAGGCGGCCGGCATTGAACAAGTGGCAACCTGGCAAGGGATGAATCTTGAGCGCATTGTGGCGCTTAAGCCGGATCTCGTGCTGGCCTGGCGCGGCGGTAACGCCGAGCGGCAGGTTAACCAGCTCACCTCGCTTGGCATCAAGGTCATGTGGGTTGACGCGGTAAGTATTGAGCAGGTCGCTCAGGCTCTGCGCGCCCTGGCCCCTTATAGCCCTGCGCCTCAAAAAGCCGAGAGTGCGGCGAACCAGATGCTCAGCGACTATGCCGCGCTGAAAGCCCAATACGATACGCCTGTTAAAAAGCGCATCTTCCTGCAGTTCGGCAGCCAGCCGCTGTTTACCACCGGAAAAGGCTCGATTCAGAACCAGGTGCTGGAAGTCTGCGGCGGTGAAAATATCTTTGCTGCCAGCCGGGTACCGTGGCCTCAGGTGAGCCGTGAGCAGGTCCTGGCGCGCCAGCCACAGGCTATCGTCGTGGTCGGAAATGCGAGCGAGATTCCTAAAATTAAACAATTCTGGCAGAGCCAGCTAAAAATTCCGGTGATCCCACTCAACGGTGACTGGTTTGAACGCGCCAGCCCGCGTATTATCCTCGCCGCAAAACAGCTCTGTGCCGCCCTGGCAGAGGGTCATTAACATTTGTTCGAGGATTTAACGATGCTCGTTTATTGGCTGGATATTCTTGGTACAGCCGTTTTTGCTATCTCCGGCGTCCTGCTCGCCGGAAAACTACGCATGGATCCGTTTGGCGTGCTGGTGCTTGGCGTGGTGACCGCCGTTGGCGGCGGGACAATCCGCGATATGGCGCTGGCAAATGGCCCGGTGTTTTGGGTGAAAGATCCTACCGATCTTGTGGTCGCGATGGTCACCTGTCTGTTAACCATTGTGCTGGTTCGCCAGCCCCGCCGATTACCCAAATGGATATTGCCGGTACTGGATGCCGTAGGTCTGGCCGTGTTTGTCGGTATTGGCGTCAATAAGGCGTTTAATGCGGGCACCGGCCCGATGGTGGCGATCTGCATGGGCGTGTTAACCGGCGTGGGCGGCGGCATCATTCGCGACATTCTGGCGCGTGAGGTGCCGATGATCCTGCGTACTGAAATTTACGCAACGGCCTGTATTGCGGGCGGCATTGTCCACGCGACCGCGTACTACACGTTTGCACTTCCGCTGGAAAACGCCGCGATGCTGGGGATGGTCGTGACGCTGGTGATACGTTTAGCGGCGATACGCTGGCACCTGAAGCTGCCGACGTTTGCGCTGGATGAAACTTCAAGATAGGCGTCGTTTATAAGCCCGGAGGCGCTTCGCTTACCGGGCCTACAATCCGCATTCAGGCTTAAATGCTGAACGAAGAACCACACCCGCAGGTGCTTGTTGCGTTCGGGTTGGTCACCACAAAACGCGAACCTTCCAGACCTTCGGTGTAATCCACCGAACCGCCCACCAGATACTGCAGGCTCATCGGGTCAACTACCAGCGCGACGCCTTGCTTCTCGATGGTCATATCGCCGTCGTTCACCTGATCGTCAAAGGTAAAACCGTACTGGAAGCCGCTGCAGCCACCACCGGTAATATAGACACGCAGTTTCAGATCCGGATTGTCTTCGTCGGCAATCAGGGTTTTCACTTTGTTGGCTGCTGCTTCGGTAAACTCCAGCGGCACAGCTACGTCATCACTCATCTTATGCTCCCATGAATACTGCTATTGGGTAAAATTCACCCAATTCTTTTCGTCATTATCTAATACCCTGGTAATTCATTCAAGTATTCTGCGTGGCGGCCCGCTCCGCCTCTTGTTTTGCCAGGGTACGCGCGAGGATGGTGGAGTATAGCGGTTTTCCACCCAGGAATTGGGCTAATAGTGTCGCGCCGAGACAGGTAATGATCATTGGCAAAATGAGCTGGTAATTATCCGTCATCTCCAGCACCAGCACGATGCCGGTTAACGGCGCGCGCAGGGACGCGGCCAGCAGCGCCCCCATCCCGGCCACTGCAAAGGTGCCGGCGTCCAGGTGGTAAGCGGGGAAACCTGCCTCAGCCGCCATACCAAACGCGGTGCCGAGCAGCGTTCCCAGCGCCAGCATCGGGGCAAAAATCCCGCCGGGCGCGCCGGAGGAGAAGCACAGTACCGTCGTAATGACCCTGGAGAAAAACATAAACAGCAGCAAACCCACGCTGAAATTCCCGGCTGCGGCAATAGGAATCAGCCCGAAACCGCCGCCCGCGGCATTCGGTTCGATAAAGCCGAGCACGCCACAAATGCCGCCCAGCAGGCCGCCCATCAGCACCCATTTCGTGGTATTGCCGCCGTGAACGCGCTGGAACATATCCTGAGCGCGTAAGATAAAGGTGTTAAACAGCGGGCCCACCACACCAAAAATCATGCCGAGGATCAGGTATAGCCACAGGGTGTTAACCGGTGCGTTGGTCAGTTTACCGACTTCAATCACCGCCCCTTCGCCATTAAAGATGCGAAAGACGATGCTCGACATAATGACGCCGGTGAACACCGCTTTAATGGAGATCAGGTTGTAGCGGAACTGCGCGCGCATCTCTTCGATGATGAACAAAATACCGGCCAGCGGCGCGTTAAACGCCGCAGAAAGCCCCGCCGCTGCACCGGTGGCCAGCAGCGTATGGCGCGCCTCGGCGCTGCGCATGCGGAACAGGTCGCCCACCATGCGGCCAACGTTCCCCCCCAGCTGCACCGTTGGCCCTTCCCGGCCGAGCACCATCCCTGCGCCCAGCGTCCCCATCCCGCCAATAAACTTAACCGGGATCACCCGCCACCAGCGCACCGGGCGCAGCTCCTCCAGCGCGCCTTCAATTTCCGGGATGCCAGACCCGCCCGCCTCCGGGGCGAATTTACGCACCAGAAAATACCCCACCATGGCAAACAGCGCAGACAGGCCGAATGCCGCTACCCAGACCAGCCATTCGCGATCGGCAAAACCGGCTACGGTACCCACTCGCCAGTTGAGTACGGCGTTAACCGCTTTTTCAAACGCCACGCCAACCAGCCCTGCAAGGGTACCCACCACCGCAGCGGCCAGCAGGATCGCCAGCGGCGTTTTATCGCGATTGAGCAGCCGCCGAATGCTGATTCGGTGCCGGGCGCGCGTAAACTGTTGTTCTTCAAAAGACGGGGAATCTGATTTCATGTCCTGTTCTTATTCATCATACAAAAAGCCGCGAAGATTTTACCAGAGACCTTCCCTGCGACGCCTGAAAAATACTTAACAAATCTTAAAGCATTAACAGGCTAAAAATTTCATAACCTTCTGCGGATCACTTAGAATAGTGTGCTTAATCATTTTATACGAACCAGGAACGACGCCATGAGCAAGTCTGAAAACCTCTACAGTGCAGCCCGCGAGCTAATCCCCGGTGGCGTGAACTCGCCAGTACGCGCCTTTACCGGCGTGGGCGGCACGCCGCTGTTTATTGAACGTGCTGACGGCGCGTATCTGTATGATGTCGATGGCAAAGCCTATATCGATTACGTCGGTTCCTGGGGGCCGATGGTTCTCGGACATAACCATCCCGCCATTCGTAACGCGGTCATCGAAGCCGCGCAGCGCGGCCTGAGCTTCGGTGCGCCGACCGAGATGGAAGTGAAGATGGCGGAGCTGGTCACCGAGCTGGTCCCGACCATGGACATGGTGCGTATGGTTAACTCCGGTACCGAAGCCACCATGAGCGCCATCCGTCTGGCGCGCGGCTTTACAGGTCGCGACAAAATCATCAAATTCGAAGGCTGCTACCACGGCCATGCGGACTGCCTGCTGGTGAAAGCGGGCTCCGGCGCGCTGACCCTCGGCCAGCCAAACTCGCCTGGCGTACCTGCTGATTTCGCGAAGCACACCCTGACCTGCACCTACAACGATCTGAACACCGTTCGCGCGGCGTTCGAGCAGTATCCGCAGGAGATCGCCTGCATTATCGTTGAACCGGTTGCGGGCAATATGAACTGCATCCCGCCGCAGCCTGACTTCCTGCCGGGCCTTCGCGCGCTGTGCGATGAGTTCGGCGCGCTGCTGATCATCGACGAAGTGATGACCGGCTTCCGCGTGGCACTGGCGGGCGCCCAATCTTATTATGAGGTTGAGCCGGACCTGACCTGCCTCGGCAAAATCATCGGCGGCGGCATGCCGGTCGGTGCTTTCGGCGGTCGTAAGGACGTGATGGAAACCCTGGCGCCAACCGGCCCGGTTTACCAGGCGGGCACGCTCTCCGGTAACCCAATTGCCATGGCTGCGGGCTTCGCCTGTCTGACCGAAGTGGCGCAGCCGGGTATTCATGAAACCCTGACGGACCGCACCACGCAGCTGGCAAACGGTCTGCTGGAAGCCGCAGAAGAAGCGGGAATTCCGCTGGTTGTTAACCACGTGGGCGGCATGTTCGGGATTTTCTTCACCGATGCGAAAACCGTGACCCGCTATCAGGACGTGGTGAAGTGCGACGTTGAGCGCTTCAAGCGGTTCTTCCACCTGATGCTGGAAGAAGGCGTGTACCTGGCACCGTCCGCGTTCGAAGCGGGCTTTATGTCCGTGGCGCACAGCGAAGAAGATATCAATAACACCATCGACGCGGCGCGTAAGGTGTTTGCGAAGCTCTAAGGGCATTGCTAAAACGGCAATCTAAGGATTGCCGTTTATTTTTATTACCGGCTCTGCTTTCTCAACAGATAAATAAAATACGGCGCGCCGATAAAGGTCGACAGCAGTCCTGCCGGGATCTGATACGGGAACAGCACCATCCTTCCACACCAGTCGGCAAACACCAGAATGACCCCGCCCGTCAGGGCCGACATCACAATATGTGGCATCGTCCGTCGGAAACCCATCATTCTGGCGATATGCGGCGCCATCAACCCTACAAAGCTTAGTGGACCGATGGTCATGGTGGCGGTTGCCGTCAGACACGCCGCCAGCAGAAGAAGCGCGACGCGCGTTGGCGTCAGCGCTAAGCCAACCGCACGCGCGGTTTCGCCCCCCAGCGGCAGAATGGTCATCCAGCGACGGCACAGCGGTACCATCGCCAGCAGCACGATCATAACGCTTCCTGACCAGGCAACCTGGCTGGCGGTGGCGTTGTACGTTGAGCCGGAAATCCAGGTCAGGATCTTCGCCATGCGCGGATCGCCGCTCGCCTGCAGCATCATCAGCAGCATAGTAAAGGCGGTGCTGAGCGCCATACCAGCCAGCAGCATGCGGTGTGGAGAAAATCCGCCGCGGCCAGAGGCAACCAGAATAATCATCAGCGTGGCCGCCGCACCGATACTCCCGGCAGGCATCAGCCAGCCAAACGCATTGCCCGGCACCAGGAAGAGCATCAGCACCACGCCAAAGGCCGCGCCGGAGCTGATCCCCAGCACTTCAGGGCTTGCCATCGGGTTACCGGTCAGACGCTGAATAATACAGCCCGCCACCGCCAGCATCACCCCGGCAATCAGCGCGGAGAGAATACGCGGCCAGCGCCACTGCAGCAGTTCGTTGAGTAAGTCTCCCGTTGCCCAGTGCCAGCCTGCGGCATCGCGCCCAAACGCGAGGGCGGCAAACGAGGCGATAAACAACACCGCCAGACCGGCAAGGCTGAACCACAGCACCGACTGACGTTCAGCGTAGACCTTATCGCCCGCGTCCATCGCTGGGGCGCTGATGCTGCGCAGGCGCGGGAGCAGCCACAGCAGCAGCGGCGCACCGATAAGTGCCGTTGCCGACCCGGTAGACACTTCCATCCAGACGCGCGCCAGCCAGAGAATGATCTGATCGGAAAGCCAGAGGATCAGCGCCCCGATCAGCGGCGCCAGCAGCAGACGTACCAGAAGGCGACGCGCCCCGAGCATTTTTGCCAGCAGCGGCGCAAAGAGGCCGATAAACCCGATGATGCCAACCGCGTTCACCAGCAGAGCGCTCAGCACAATCGCCAGCGTGAGCGCCGCCAGACGAGCCAGCGACAGCGCCAGCCCCAGGTTGCGCGCCACGCCATCATCCAGCCCCATCAGAGTGAGCGGGCGCAGCAGCAGCAGCGTGAGCACCACGCCGCCAAACAATTGTGGCCACAGGCGCTGGACGATACTCCAGTCGGTCTGGGTGAGCGTGCCGGTGCTCCACATAAACATGCTTTGCAACTGGTCGTGGTGAAACAGCACCAGCAGCTGGTTGATCGCGCCGCAGTAGAGGCTGACGACCAGCCCGGCGAGGATCAGCGTGACCGGCGAGAGACGTTTTCCCCAGGCCACGCCAAAGACCAGCGCGCCCACGACGCAGGCACCTGCCAGCGCGGCAAACTGCGAGGTTAATGCCCCCGGCAGCGTCCAGAGGGTGGTGATGGTGATCCCCAGCTGTGCACCCGTCGCCACGCCCAACGTGGTTGGCTCCGCCAGCGGGTTACGTAGCACCTGCTGGAACAGCACGCCCACCAGTCCCAGCCCCGCCCCGACCAGCAGGGAAATGCTAAGACGCGGCAGCAGGCTGTAGTGGAACAACATCTGCTGAATATTGTCGATATCCGGAGCGGCAAACGCGGCCGCCCACTGCTCGCGCGGCAGTGCCGTGGAGAGGTTGAACCCGGTTAGCGCCAGCGCCGCCAGAAAAATCAGCCCCAGCAGCAGCGCCGGGAAACGGGCAATACGCGTACTCATGCTTTGCCCCCCATCACGTTGTCCAGCACGCGGGCAAAGTGCATTGCCGACAGCGTCGCGCCGTAAAACCATACCGCAGGGGCGCGCAGGAAGCGCTGCTCGCGCACGAACGGCATCGCCTGCCAGAGCGGGGTCGCCATCAGGGTTTGCATTTCACGCTCGTTGCCGTGGTCAAAGCACAGCACGTCGACGTTGCGAAACGCCGCCAGGCGGTCGATGCCCACGGCGGTGCTTCCCCAGAACGTCATCTCGCCTTCCCAGGCATTGCGAATGCCGAAGCTGTCGAGCACTTCCTGGAACAGGCAGTTCTTTCCAAAGACCAGCATATGGCGGGCATCCAGCAGCGTCACCATCAGCAAAGGCCGATCGCCACGGCGGGCAAAGCGCGGCTTAAGGGACTCAATCAGCGCATCAAACTCATCGAGATGCTGTTTTGCTTCCGCTTCCCGGTTGAGGAACTGGGCCATCTCGTGGATAGAA
Organism: Enterobacter cloacae complex sp. P14RS; assembly: GCF_014895895.1. Classification (NCBI taxonomy): domain Bacteria; kingdom Pseudomonadati; phylum Pseudomonadota; class Gammaproteobacteria; order Enterobacterales; family Enterobacteriaceae; genus Enterobacter; species Enterobacter cloacae complex sp. P14RS. The sequence continues at coordinate 291,893 of NZ_JADBQM010000011.1, read as the reverse complement.
TTTTTTGCCATGGTCAGCGGCTTTTTACCGTCGCTAAAGGAAAAGCCTCGTCCCGGTGCAATCTTCGCCATGATCTCTTCCGACGGGCCATACCCCGCAGACCAGAATAAATAAGACGGTTTCATCTGCGTGAGAAGCTCAAGGTTTGGCTCCGTGCGCAGACCGATGTCGATGACCGAGTCCGGCAGTTTTGGCTCATTCACCCACAGGGTGTAGTTGGGAATGTCGGCCACGCCGTAGGGCGTGATACCCAGGGCCATCATCAGCTCGACGGGTAACCACTCCAGCGCCACGATGCGGTGCGGATCGATAGCGGCGGCGCGGGCCGGGGCCATCTTCAACAGCAGCGGCGAGAGCGCCATGGCCGTCAGCAGGCGACGGCGGCTAATGTATGTTGAATCCAGCATCAGTAGACAAAGCTCACGGGAGCTGCCCCGGCAGGGTGAGGCAAAATACCCATCGGAATACCGTAAATATGTTCCAGCGTTTCGCTGCGCATCAGCTCAGACGGCGTGCCCTGAGCGATCATTTCACCGCCGCGCAGCGCGACGAGGTAGTCACAGTAGCGCGCCGCCATGTTGATATCGTGCAGGACAGCGATCACCGTCAGGCCGCGCTGCTGGCTTAAGCGATGCACCAGCGCCAGCACGTCGACCTGATGGGCGATATCCAGCGCAGAGGTCGGTTCATCCAGCAGCAGGCAGCGGCTGTCCTGCGCCACCAGCATCGCAATCCACGCCCGCTGACGTTCACCGCCGGACAGACTATCCACCAGGCGATGCGCCAGCGGTTTTAGCCCTACCAGCGCAATCGCCTCCTCTACTTTCTCCCGGTCGGCGACGCCGAAGCGGCCAAGTGCCCCGTGCCACGGATAGCGGCCAATCGCTACCAGCTCACGCACCGTCATCCCTTCCGCCTGCGGCAGCTGCTGCGGCAAGTAGGCCACCTTGCGGGCAAAGGCTTTACTGCTCCAGCCCTCCAGCGGCCGATCGTCCAGCAGAATATCCCCTTCAGAAGGTGGCTGGTGGCGTCCCAGCATCTTGAGCAGCGTGGATTTACCGGAACCGTTGTGGCCAATCAGGCCCGTCACTTTACCGGCAGGAAACGTCAGAGAGAGCGGATGCAGCAGGGTGCGCCCGGGTACGCGAAAGGAGAGATTATTGAGCGTAAAGGTGGTGTCGGATTGCGTTTTATTATCCTGCATGTCAGCCAACTTAAATAAAAAGGGCACGGCGAACCGTGCCCATAAAGAGGTTAGAAGCGGAAGGTCGCGGTGGCGACAACCTGGCGTTCAGCACCCCAGAAGCAACCGTAGGTGTTGAAGCAGCTGGCAACGTACTCACGATCGAACAGGTTGTTCACGTGAAGCGCGACGTTTGATCCGGCCATGCCTACACGCGCCAGATCGTATCTGACCAGTGCATCAACCAGTGTATAGCTTCCAACAGTGAAGCTATTCGCCGGGTCACCTTTGCTGGAGCCGGTATAACGCACGCCGGTACCCAGCGTCAGGCCAGACAGTGGGCCGTCAAACATCGTGTAATCACCCCACAGAGATGCCATATGTTTTGGCACCTGCGCCGGCGTGTTGCCTTTGTAGTTGGTGTCGGTGGTGTATTCCGCATCGGTATAGGTATAAGAACCGACAACGTTCACGCTGGCAGATAACGCCGCTTTGGCTTCCAGCTCTACGCCACGGGCGCGGATCTCGCCGCCTTCAACGGAGAAGGGTGAGCCAGTTGGGTCAGCCATCAGGTTGTTGGTTTTGGTCAGCTGATACACTGCACCGGTGATCACGATAGGACGATCGTTAGGCACGTATTTCACGCCCGCTTCGTACTGTTTGCCTTTAGACGGTGAGAATGGTTTACCTTGAGCGTCGGTCAGGGAAGCCGGTTCAAAGGATTCGCTGTAGCTGAAATAAGGAGTTACCCCGTTGTCGAACAGGTAGTTAACGCCGCCACGCCAGGTGAACTGAGTATCATCACGCTTGGCGGTGGTATTTAATACGCGGTTGTAGGACTCCTGATCGGCCCAATCGTAACGGCCGCCCAGTGTCACCAGCACTTTATCCCATTCGATCTGATCCTGAGCGTAAACGCCGGTCTGCTTCTGCTTGTTCAGCACCTGGTAAGCACCAGACGGTCCAGGGTGTGAACCGAAATCGAAATCGCCACGATCGAGATCGTAAATATCGGATGGCGCAACGGAGCCGGCGTAGCCGAACCAGGAGTTAATGTCATTACGCATGCGCATGAAATCAACGCCTGTCAACAGAGTATGGTCGAGAGCCCCCGTCGCGAACTTGCTCTGAAGCTGCGTATCAACGGTGAAGTTTTGCAGCTTCTCGTCATCGATCACATACTGGCGAGTCAGCGTATGCCCCCATTGTGACTGAGGAATGCTCGCGCAAGGGCTGGATGCCGGATTACTCGAATAGAGCGGATCGGAACACATGCCGTAGCCGTAAACGCTGTTTTGCGAGGTTTTGTTCTCGGCAAAGCGCAGATTCTGACGCACGGTGAAAGTATCGTTGAATTCGTGGTCGAAGCTGTATCCCACCATTTTCTGGTTACGGGAATAGGTGTTGTTCTTCGCGCCTTCATTGAAGTTAGTCGGCAGACGATCGCCGTTTGGCAGCGGGTCAACCGTCCCCTCTTTTGGCAGCCAGCCGTAGTAGCCCGTTTCAGGCTCGTTCTGGAAGTAGGAGAGGAACGTGAAGGTGGTTTTATCATCCGGACGCCAGGAGAAGGATGGCGCGATAGCGTAACGCTGCTCGCCCTTATCTTCCTGCTGCGAATTGTTCGAGCGCGCAACGCCCGTCAGGCGGTATGAATAGACACCGTCATCGTCGATCGCATCGCTGAAGTCAAAGCCGGTCTGGAACAGGCTGTCGGTACCCACTTTAAACTGGATCTCTTTCAGCGGCTCGGTCGTTGGGCGCTTACTTACCATGTTCAGCAGGCCGCCTGGGCTGCTTTTTCCGTACAGAACGGAAACCGGGCCACGCATGATTTCGGCGCGCTCCAGCATGTACGGGTCAATCACCGCGTCGTTGTAGAAGTTCCCCTGCATTTTCATGCCGTCGAGGTAGTTGTTCTGGCTCTGACCATCGGCCGCAAAACCGCGAATAACCAGATAATCATAGGTGTTGGACGCACCACGCGTGCCCACCGCAACGCCCGGCGTGTAGCTCAGGGCTTCTTTCACCGAACGCGGCTGGTGCAGCGCCATCTCTTCGGCAGTTACCACAGAAATAGACTGTGGAACCTTTTGAATTGGGGTGTCTGTTTTGGTACCGGTCGCAGATTGGCGAGCGGCGATAGTCGCAGCAGGTCCCCAGGCACTTTCCTGTGCAGCAGGTGCAGCGGTAACGGTAATAGTATCTTCTTTTTTCGGGGTTTCGGCAGCGTGAGCAAATGCAGACATGCCGGCAACCGCTGTGGCTACGACAACCGCGACTTTACGCAGCGACGTGTTAATTGGCTGAGCAGTATTGGAAAGCGCCATGTTTATCTCTGATGGAAAAGTGAATGATAACGTAAACGAGAATTATTATTATGACCGCAGAATAATATGCGAAACGCTGGTTGCATAGCAAGCAGTAAGCGGCCCTACAAGATTTAAGGGTTTAAGAATTAACCAGATGAAAAGAGAGGGTTAACGAAGTTAGTGAAATGATCCTTAGCCCGCCAGAGCGGGCAGGATGAATCAACGGTAAAAGAGCTCGAACGTCGCGACAGAATCGACTTTGCCGGCTTTTATCTCCCCCGTCCTGACGTAGCGAGCCTTGAGTGGGATCTCGACAGGAACGTTGTCCTGCGCGCCAGTTATCGCCGTATAGTTCCGATCGAACTGCAGCACCGTATCATTCTGGTCAAGGATCTGAATGCCGACGCCTTCAGCGGCGGAATCTCCGGAGGCGATCCCCAAAATATTGCCGTTCGTGACGCCCGTTGAGCCCGCGCTGGTAAACTGATAATCCACCTTTGTGCCTGCCGCGCAGTCGGTGATCTCAATCTTAAAGCTGTCGTCCGTGAGGATGTCAGAATATTGGCCGCTAAAGTCCTGCGTATTGACCGTTTTCAGCGGCACATAGATATTGCGATCGACAAGGTTACAGGTATTGGTGGTGATGTGAACGCTGGTGGGAGAGAAGCGCATTTCACCGATCGGCGCGTTGCCCAGGATATCCATTGAGGTTAACCGTGAGGTATCAAGATCGCCCTCCTGGATAGCGCCCGTGACGACCAGCTGGGCAGCGGCGCGGAATACAGATGTACTTGTCGAATAGCCATGGATCGATCCCACAAAGTGCATGGGCCGGACAATATCCTGCTCAGTGTAACCGGGAAACCGTTCGGTTGACGATGCCGCGCGGATGCCAATACCCGGCACGTTAGTCTGATAGACCCCGCTCATCACATCTTCACGCGCATCCGCATCCGTGAGGTACAAATACCCGCGTCGAATTTGCGCGTCACCGCTACAATCCACCGTCACCGCTTTACTCTCGACGCTGGCGTCATAAAGCACGGTGCCGACGGGCGTGTCGGGGGCGACAATAATGACCGGGGGAAGCTGAAACGTCACCACGGCATCCGCATCAGCGCTGCCGTTGAAGGTACAATCTGCCCGGGCTGAATGGCAAAATGCCCCCGCCAGCACAAGCAGTACCGGTGGCAGAAATGTGTTAACGATACGTCGTAGGTTCATGAGATACCTCAGTTAAGGCAGTTGACCGTGGCTTTCACGATCCCTGCCGGGCTCTGCGAGGGAAGATCCAGCGTCCCGTGACACTGCCGATCGCGCTCTTCTCCCCACTGCACGCTAAACGTTGTTTTGCCGGACAGCCCGGTCAGGTAAACCTCACCGTCATCACCCACGATGGCCGTGGTGTTATCCAGCGCCACCACGGCACCAAACGGCACGGGCTTACCCGCATAGAGCAGGGTCACCAGCGCGCGTCGTCCCACGCGCGCGTCGAACGTGGCCGGCACTGCCGCCCCTTTCGTCGGCACGAGATCCAGCGTTGCCGCGTCGATATCAATATCTTCCCGATCCTGCGTATTCACGGTGATGACGTTGTGCCGGTAGGCCGTCAGAGAAGGAACGATCGCGTTACCAAAACGGTCCGTCGTGATGCCACGTCCGTTCTGCACTTTGACGTTATCACCATCTTTAATGTGCACAATGGCGAAGGCGTCGCGTACGGGCTGCCCCAGCGTCACGCCATGTTCGTGGGCCACAATCGATCCCTGAGCGCTGTAGTTCCATTGCCGGTTATCGCCACCGTAGCTGTACCCCATGCCGACCTCGCCGGAAGCCCCCCGGTAACGACCGGAGAGGCTGCCGCCGTAGCCCGTATTCTGATTGGCATAGCTCTGCTGAAGGTTGTAGCTCAGCTTATTGTCCTCCAGCGCGGTACCGCCGAGCCCGACCTGATGCGAGACAAATCCGCCACTGGAGGTATTAGCACTGTAGGTTGCCCAGGAATTCGGCAGCCACTTTGATAACGGAATGTTGACCGTCAACGCCATTTGCCGGTCGGTATCGGCATCTGGCGTGCGGGTCAGGTTGTAGCTTATCGACCAGGTGATGTCGCGCCAGCTGGAGCTGAACCCCGCGCTGACGCTGCGCTCATGGCCGTCCATATCCCAGTAGTCCTGCTGATAGCCGTTAAGATAGGCCGAGCCCCAGTCAGAAACCCGCTGGGAAAGGTTGAGCTGCATGCGGCTACGGCGGTTATTAGTTCTGCGGTAGGTATAAATGCCGTCATCGATTTCGCTGTCACGCTGATCGATAGCTTCCTGAAAGGTATAGAACCCCGATGTGGAGTAGCGATAGCTGGCAAGCGTGACGGTGGTATCCGTGTCAGGAATGTCTTTTGAATACTGCGCCCGCCAGGATAAACCGCTGGCATCGTCACGCCCGTCATCAAACGCGGTACGCGCGGCGGTGAGATCGACAGAGGCAGAGCCGAAATGCCCCAGATCGGCTCCGAGCCCCAGCAGCAGCGCGTGATACAGTGATGAACCCAGCGCGCCGGTAAACGCCGTGACGCCGTAAGGCAGACCATAGATGGCTGTGCCTTGCGCAAAGGTGGGTTCGTCTTCACCTTCATTACCGCGATAGCGCCCTGCGGCCAGCGAATACTTAAAGCCGCCTTCCCGCTGTAACACCGGCACCGACGCGCTGGCCTGGATGAAGCTATGCTCGCTGCCGTCCGCCTCTTCGACGGTCACTTCCAGATCGGCTCCGGATGTGACCTGGCTTAAATCGCGGATCTCGAACGGCCCCGGCGAGACGTTTGTCTGATAGATGGTGTAGCCGTTTTGCTTGATAGTGACTTTCGCATCGCTATTGGCAATACCGCGCACGACGGGCGCAAAGCCCTGTTGGCTAACAGGCAGCATAGAAGTATCCGTTTCCAGCTTCACGCCGGTCATCTGGACGCTGTCAAAAAGCTCACCATTGGTATATGTCTGTCCAATCTCAAGCTGGCTTTTCAGCGTTTTGATGTCGCGTTGTAACGTGCTGGCAATGGCCTCCCAGCCGGAAGCGTCGCTCCAGGTGCTGTTATTCCGCAGCCGCCACGCCCCAAGATTAATCCCCGACTCCAGGCCAAGCCAGGTCGACGAGGTTTTGCCCGAACTGTAGTGCTGCTGAGAACCGCTGAATTGATAGCTTGTCCAGGCGGCAGGCGCGCCGTCATCCCAGAATTTTGGATGTATCGCGCCAGCGGCAGCATGGTCGCGATACGCCTGCGGGATGACCAGCTTCAGGGTCTGGTCATCCTGATTGTATTCGTAACGGGCATTTTCAATGAAATGGGAGATATCGCGGACGTAAGCGCCGTCATCAAGATCTTTTAAGTCCGGGATCGTGTCGACTTTCACGCCGTAATCGCGCAGATCCGCTTTCGTCAGCTCCGGCAGCAGGCGCTGTTTATCGTCAGACAGCACGAAAGCGATGGGACGTTTATCCACAACGTCCCGATCCCACATAACAGTCGTGAGGTAGCTTCCAGCAAGTAACCCGTTATCATTGATGAAGTTTTCTAGCGTAGAGGTATTTTCGAGCGGCGTATCCAGTTCAAGGATCCGCAGGTTAAATTCGTCATCGGCACTTGCAGGCTGGATCGCGGCGAGCAGCGTCAGCGCGATCCCGTGCAGTACCTGTTTGTGAAGCAGAGATGACGACATAAAATACCAACATGATGATTTAAAGAGCCTGCTTACGCTGCGGGGTTTGCCCACCGAAATCATTGATTGCTGTCCAGGTCACCGCGCCCTTTGCTGAATTCGGTAACGCGAAACGCTGCTCGCTGAACGGAGCCACCATCATTGAAATGGCGCCTGGCGTGGTTTTGGTCTCTTTCACCGGAACACTTTTCCCACCAACGGCCAGCTCGCCAAACGAGACGTAAAACGGGGTCGGGTTGTTTGCAATTAGCGTGTCGCCCTGACGCTTGAATGTGATTTTTGCGTAGGCTTCCAGGGCATCGCTTTCCTTCAGCTGAGCCGGACGCCAGAAAAGCTTCAGCCGCGTTTTCATTGCAAATTGCAGCGTGTTTTTCTCTTTCAGCTCCGGCGAGAGTGCCGATACGGATTTAACGTTTGCCAGAAACAGAGATTCCCGGTCTACGGGCAGGCTTTTTTTATCGCCGGTAAAAATAACGTGCAAAAGGGTTTGACGATTTTCCTGCAATTTGTAAACAGGGGGAGTAATAATAAACGGCGCTTTCGCATCATTGGGGTAAGTGACCCAGCTTTGCACCAGATAACGTGTATGCGGATCTTTATTTTTAAGTGCTATCTGAACTTCTGATTTATTCGATGGATAAATAATTCGCGTACCACCGAGAACAACACTTGCCTGTACTGAACAGCAGGAAATAATTAAACAACCACATAACAATTTAAATAAAGTCTTCATACAATGTTCCAAAAAGGCAGCCGTTCAGGCTGCCCGTCATTGCTTAGCGATAGACAACCTCGAATGTTGCAGAGGAGGAGTAATGGCCCGCGGTTGGCGCGGTATCCCCCACCTGAATCACTTTCGCGGTGTAGTTAAAGACAGAAGCCGTTGCCCCGGTCGCGTCGTTGTTCACATCGGTACCCGCATCCGGTACTGAACCGTCGAAAACAACATCGCCTTTAGCGCCGTTCTCATTGCTGACGATGATGCCAACGTTGGTCGCATTGCCTGCGCCAGTCAGATCGTTCTTCAAACGCTTGTTAGCGGCGTCTGTTGTCGTGCCGCTAAACTTGAGGTTCAGTTTAGCGACCAGCGGATCACATTTTTTCACTTCAATCTTAAAGGCTTTTGAGGTGCCAACCGTACCGTCACCGCCAAAATCCGAAGGATAGGTATCTGCGAAAGTGACGGTGGAAGCGTTAGTCCCTGTGCCATCAACGTTAATTTCACAGGTATCGGCAACAATTTTTCCGGCGAAGTTCACCGTACCGGAATCGTTTGACGCAAATACAGGCAGAGACAGCGCGGCCATAACGCTTCCGGCTAAAAATGTAGAGACAATTTTTTTGTTCATGAAAAATATCCTTATATTTGACAATTGTGGCATCCATTCGCACTACAAATATTTTGAGTCGAAATGTTATCCAGCATGTTACACATGACTGACTAAATAGGAATATCCTTTGAGCCAGTGAATTTCTTATGGCGATTACATCAGATTATTCTTCATTGTGTCCAGAGAGGATAAAGTTATGCAACATGTAGAAGATTTCAAATGCATGTTTTAGATGAAAAAAACGAGAACTTAAAAATTCTAAATTAGATATTTAATTTTTTTAAAAATTGCAGAATGTAAAAAACAAAAAAGCCGCTTTATATTAAAGCGGCTTTTTATTCAGGGAATTAATTAATTCCCACCAAACATATCCTTGATCCAGCCGGCCACGCCATCACTGTCTTTCTTCTCGTTCTGCTGCTGGGCCGGTTGTTGCTGCGGCTGCTGCGGCTGAGAAGATTGATCGAACGGGTTGCCCGTTGGCTGTTCAGGCTGGCTCTGCTGGCACAGTGAGTCCGGGTTGGTCGTCCAGACCGGCAGGGTACGCATCCCGCCGCCGCAGATAAAGTTCCCGGAACCATCCACGCCCATATCGACGATATCTTCCGGCGCGACCAGGTTCAGCGGCACAGGTGACTGGTTCGCCAGGTAGCGCTGGTAAATCGACATCGCCCCGCTCGCCCCGTAAAGTTTGGTCGGCTGGTTGTTGTCACGGCCTACCCAGGTGATCACCACTTCACGGCCATCAATACCGGCAAACCAGGTATCGACGTTGTTGTTGGTGGTCCCGGTTTTACCCGCCAGATGCAGACCAGGATACTTCGCCCCCAGCTGACGACCGGTACCGCGCTGCACAACCTGCTGCATCGTCCACAGCGTCATGTAGGCCGCCTGCGCAGGAACGGCACGTTCAGCCTGCGGGAAGCTCTGATACAGCACGGAGCCATCTTCGGCAATCACCGAACGCAGGGCAGAGAGCGGTGCGCGGTTACCCCCGCTGGCAATGGTCTGGAACGCCTGCGCCACTTCGATCGGCGTCAGGTTAAGCGCCCCCAGAATCATCGCCGGAACAGGGTGCAGCTGATCTTTCGGTACGCCCAGCTTCTGCCAGGTATCGACAATGGCCGGCAGGCCCAGCGCCATACCGAGGTTAACCGTAGGTACGTTCATGGAGCGGGTTAACGCATCCACCAGCATCACCTGGCCGCTGAACTGTTTATCATCGTTCTGCGGTGACCAGACCTGGCCGTTAGGCTGACGCAGGGAGATTGGCGCATCGGCGATCCAGGTGTTCAGGCGATACAAATTCGGCTGGCTCAGCGCGGTGAGATAGGTCGCCGGTTTAGCCAGAGAGCCAATCGAACGACGCGCCTGCATGGCACGGTTGTAGCCCGCATACTGCGGCTCTGCGCCGCCCACCATCGCGCGCACTTCGCCGGTGTTACGGTCAACCACCACCATCGCGGTTTCCAGATCGGAGAGCTTGCGCTGTTTCTTCAGCGCCGGAATGCCTTCCACCGCCGCTTTTTCTGCCGCGTCCTGGGCTACCGAGTCAAAGGTTGTGAAGATCTTCACGCCGGAGAGATCTTTGACCTTATCACCGAGCTTGCTTTGCAGCTCCTGGCGCACCATTTGCATGAAAGCAGGCTGCGGAGAGATCACCCCACCGCGCGGCTGCACGCCCAGCGGACGTGCGCTAAGCATGTCGTATAATTCCTGGTCAATCACCTGCTGCTGTTGCAGCAGACGCAGTACCAGGTTACGACGCTCCAGCGCCAGTTTCGGGTTGCGCCACGGGTTATAAATGGACGCCCCTTTCACCATGCCCACCAGCAGCGCCTGCTGGTCAAGGCTGAGCTCTTCCACCGGACGGCCAAAGTAGTACAGGCTCGCCAGCGGGAAGCCGCGGATCTCGTTATCGCCGCTCTGGCCGAGGTACACCTCGTTCATGTACAGCTCAAGGATACGATCCTTGCTGTAGCGCGCATCCATCAGCACGGCCATGTACGCTTCGTTGGCTTTACGCCAGTAAGAACGCTCGCTGGAGAGGAACAGGTTCTTCACCAGCTGCTGGGTAAGCGTACTCGCCCCCTGCACGGTACGACCCGCAGTCAGGTTCGCCAGCACCGCACGGCCGATGGAGTAGAGACTGATACCGTCGTGCTCGTAGAAATGGCGGTCTTCGGTTGCCAGCAGAGTATCCACCAGCAGATCCGGGAAGCCGTTACGCGCCACGAACAGGCGCTGTTCGCCATTGGCGGACGAGAGCATGGTGATCAGACGCGGATCAAGACGGAAGAAACCGAACTGGCGGTTATTGTCCATGTTCTCAATAGTTTCCAGCCGATCGCCGTCAAAAGTCAGACGCGCGCGCACCTGCCCCTCTTTGCTGTCCGGGAAGTCGAACGGGCGGCGGATCATCTCAATGCTCTTCGCCTGGACGGTAAATTCGCCCGGGCGGGTCATTTTCGTGACCTGACGATACTGCGTAGCTTGCAGCAGTTTCACCATCTCGTTCTTGCTGATGGACATGTCCGGCTCAAGGTTCACCATGCGACCATACACTGCCGCCGGCAATTGCCAGACTTTCCCGTCGATACGGCTGCGGATCTTCTGATCCAGATAAACGCCGTAAATCGCGATCAGCACAACAAAAACAATGAACAGCTTCAGCAGCAGCCAGAACCAGCCGCGCTTCCCACGAGGCTTACGCCCTTTGCCTTTTCCTTTACGCGGCATGGGTTCTTCATCCTCATAATCGTCTTCATAGTCATCGTCATACTCCTCATCTCTGAGGCGACGACGGCTTACCTTTTCTTTCGCCGGACGCGCGGGTTTTCCCTTACGTCCTATTGGCTCGCGGTCATTCCCCGCCATGCTTTTTCTCCGCAACTTTCAGGCGCAAAGGCCAGATTTTCTTTTCTTTCACAGGCCTGTGAAAGAAGAAATCTCTCAAAATTGGTTTTCTCCCTCTCTCCGTGGGAGAGGGCCGGGGTGAGGGCATCAGGCCGCACTTTCCCCACTACGAATATTTCTTCGTCCGCCGCGTCGGCGCCGTATTCGCCGGATCGTCCGGCCATATGTGTTTGGGGTAGCGCCCTTTCATCTCTTTCTGCACTTCACGGTAGCTCCCCGCCCAGAACGCTCCCAGATCGCGGGTGATCTGCAACGGACGATGCGCAGGCGAGAGCAGCTCAAGCACCAACGGCACCCGCCCTTCCGCAATAGACGGCGTGGTTGCCTCACCAAACATCTCCTGCATCCGAACCGCCAGCGCCGGAGGATTATCCTCATGATAACGAATGGCAATCCGGCTCCCGGTGGGCACAGTGTAATGCCCAGGAAGCTCACTATCCAGACGTTGACGTAATGACCAGTCCAGTAAATTCTGTAACGCGGTCTTAACATCAAGCGCCTTAAGGGCGCGCAGAGAGTGCACGCCGCTCATTTGCGGCAGCAGCCACTGCTCAAGCGTCGCGAGCAGCGTCTCATCATCCACCGCGGGCCAGCCGTATTCCGGTAGCCACTTCGCGGCGCAGTGCAGACGAATGCGATACTGTTCAGCTTCCGGCGTCCAGTTCAGGACGTTAAGGCCCTTTTCCCGAATGCCGTTCAGCATTGCCTGGTGTAACTCTTCTTCCGACGGCTTCGCCAGCGGTTTCGTCCCGAGGATCAGTTTGCCAATCTGACTACGCCGAAACGCCTTTAGCGTCCCCTGAGCGTCATCCCATTCCACGATGTCCGATTGCTGGAGCAACTGCGGGCAGATACGCGTCAGGGCATCTATGTCTACGGCAATCGCCTGTAAAATACGGGCATCAGGAGACTGGCTGCCCTGAAGCAGGAGCGGCGCGAGCAGCCATTCATGTCGCGTCAGGGCATCATCGCTGTCCAGCATCGCCCCCATGCCGTTTGCCAGCTGGTAGCGTCCATCCAGCCCGCGGCGGCGCGCAATCCTGTCCGGGAAGGCCAGCGCCAGAAGGGAGGCAATCTTATCGCCGTCAGGTGAACCGCCCCGGCAGTTCAGGCGTTTGCACAGCTGCTGCGCCCGCTGCTGCCAGTTTCCCTGATTGCGCGAAAACGCCTGCCCCAGATCGCTGCTGCCTCCGCGCGGCGGCTCCTCAAGAATAGCCACCAGTTTCGCCGCTGTGGCAATTTCATCTTCGCCCTGAGCGGCCACCAGCATCGCCGCCAGACGCGGATCGTTGCCCAGCGCCGCCATTTTCTGACCGCGCGCCGTCAGACGTTCCCCTTCCAGCGCGCCAAGCTGGGTGAGCAGGCTGCGCGCGGCGGCGAGATTCACGACAGGCGGTGGATTAAGCCAGGTGAGCTGTTCAGGATCCGGGCAGCCCCACAGCAGGAGATCCATCACCAGCCCGGAGAGATCGCTTTGTAAAATCTCCGGCGTGCTTTGCTGTGCCGCGCGTTCAGCCTGCTCCGCGCTGGTCAAATGCAGGCAAATACCCGGCTCAAGACGCCCCGCACGGCCCGCGCGCTGCACCATTGACGCCTGACTGATGCGTTGTGTCAGCAGTTTAGTCAGCCCGGTGCGCGGATCAAAGCTCGCCACCCTCTCCTGCGCGCTATCCACCACCAGGCGAATGCCTTCGATGGTCAAACTGGTTTCGGCAATGTTGGTTGCCAGCACGACTTTACGCTGCCCCGCCGGGGCGGGAAGGATGGCTTTACGCTGCTCGGTCAACGACAGGGCGCCATAGAGCGGGCAAAGCAGTACGTCACTGCCCACCCTGGAGGCCAGCCGCTCCTGCACGCGCTGAATCTCGCCCACGCCAGGTAAAAATAGCAGCAGCGAGCCGGGCGCCTGGCGAAGCAGGTCTGCAGTGGCAATAGCTACCGCTTCGTCAAAGCGCTGATGGGCAGGAAGCGGCTGATAGCGACGCTCAACAGGAAATGCCCGTCCTTCTGAGCTGATGACCGGCGCATCGGGTATTGCCTGTCGTAGCCGCTCGTTATCCAGCGTCGCCGACATAATCAGCAGCCGCAGATCGTCGCGCAGCCCCTGCTGAACATCGAGCAACAGCGCGAGGGCCAGATCGGCCTGCAGGCTGCGCTCGTGGAATTCATCCAGGATCACCAGCCCGACGCCGTTCAACTCCGGGTCGTTTTGCAGCATGCGGGTAAGAATGCCCTCGGTGACCACCTCAAGCTGCGTGGACGGGCCGACGCAGGTTTCGGCGCGCATCCGGTAGCCTACCGTTTCACCCGGTTTTTCATTCAGCAGTTCCGCCAGGCGCTGCGCCACGTTGCGCGCGGCCAGCCTGCGCGGCTCCAGCAGGATAATTTTCCCGGCAATCTTCCCCTCTTTAAGGATCTGCAGCGGCAGCCAGGTAGATTTACCCGCCCCCGTAGGCGCGTTAAGCAAAACCTGCGGGGCATGTTGTAAGGCAGCGAGAAGCTCAGGAAGAACGACGGCGACCGGCAATGAGGACACTAACAGCTCCAGAGGGTTAACATTAGTCGGCGTACATTGTAGCATCGGCGCATATCATTACCGAGTCCCCCGTATGTCTGATTCGAAACGGCTGTTTTTTGCCATTGAATTGCCCACCCCCCTTCAGCGGCAAATCGTTCGCTGGCGCGCGGAACATTTTCCACCGGAAGCGGGCCGACCCGTTGCGGCGGCAAACCTGCACCTGACGCTGGCCTTTTTGGGTGACGTGAGCGCCGAAAAACAGCGGGCATTAGCCGCCATGGCCGGGCGTATTGTCCAGCCGGCGTTTACGCTGCACCTTGACGATGCGGGTCAGTGGCTGCGTTCGCGCGTGGTCTGGCTGGGTACGCGCCAGCCGCCGCGCGGGTTGTTACAGCTCGCCAATATGTTGCGCGCGCAGGCAGCGCGCAGTGGCTGTTACCAGAGCCCGCAGCCGTTTCATCCGCACGTCACGCTCCTGCGCGATGCCGGGCAGGCCGTTGCCATTCCGCCGCCGGGTTTTCACTGGGCTTTTCCGGTTAATGAATTCGCGCTTTATGAATCCGTCTTTGCACGGGGACGCACCCGCTACAGGCCGCTACAGCGCTGGACGTTGGGCGACACCACAAGGAATTCCGATGAAGTTTAGTCCTGCACTCCAGTCCGCCACGCTGATCCAACGCTACAAACGCTTCCTCGCCGACGTAGTGACGCCGGAAGGCGAAGAGCTCACCCTGCACTGCCCCAACACCGGCGCCATGACCGGTTGCGCCGCGCCGGGTGACACGGTCTGGTATTCCACTTCAGAAAATACTAAACGCAAATATCCCCATACCTGGGAAATAACCGAAACGCAAAACGGGGCGTTTATTTGTGTTAATACTCTGCGTGCAAATCAGCTGGTTAAGGAAGCGCTGACGAATGGCGCCATTCCCGAACTGGTGGGTTACGGTACGCATAAAACAGAAGTGAAATACGGCGATGAAGGCAGCAGAATTGACTTCATGTTACAGGCGGAAGGCCGTCCTGAGTGCTATATTGAAGTAAAATCAGTGACGTTAGCGGAACAGGAAAATGGCTTCTTTCCGGATGCGGTAACGCTACGCGGGCAGAAGCATCTGCGAGAGCTAATGAGTGTTGCGGCGGCGGGCAAACGCGCCGTATTGCTGTTTGCGGTGTTGCATACAGCGATTGAACGGTTTTCCCCTGCCCGCCATATCGATCCTAAATACGCACAACTGTTGAATGAGGCACAAAAGCAGGGGGTAGAGGTTTTAGCTTATAAAGCGGAACTTTCTGCCGATAATATGACTCTGAGATCGTCTCTTCCCATTGTCTTATAAGGGATTAGACGATTGATGAATAAGTGTTCTGGCCGCGTGCGCAAATACGCTTTTCCTCACAGGCTTGTCAAGTGTTACGTTTAGATAATTGCCATACGGAAAAGCATCTGCTATTTATAGCGACCTGATTTTTCCCCCAACACGGGGATCGATAGTGCGTGTTAAGGAGAAGCAACATGCAAGAAGGGCAAAACCGTAAAACATCGTCCCTGAGTATTCTCGCCATCGCTGGGGTGGAGCCGTATCAAGAGAAGCCGGGCGAAGAGTATATGAACGAAGCCCAGCTGTCGCACTTCAAGCGTATTCTTGAAGCATGGCGTAATCAACTCAGGGATGAAGTGGATCGCACCGTTTCGCATATGCAGGATGAAGCTGCTAACTTCCCGGATCCGGTAGACCGTGCCGCTCAGGAAGAAGAGTTCAGCCTCGAACTGCGTAACCGTGACCGCGAACGCAAGCTGATCAAAAAGATCGAGAAAACGCTGAAAAAAGTCGAAGACGAAGATTTTGGCTACTGCGAATCCTGCGGTGTTGAAATCGGTATTCGTCGCCTGGAAGCGCGTCCAACCGCCGATCTGTGCATCGACTGTAAAACGCTGGCCGAAATCCGCGAAAAACAGATGGCCGGCTAACGCCAGCGCTGTTTATACACTTCAAAGGCGGGAGTCTCTCCCGCCTTGTTACTGTTGATATGTCTGAATCACACTATATTGGGCGCTTTGCGCCATCTCCTTCCGGTGAATTACACTTCGGCTCATTAATTGCCGCGCTTGGCAGCTACCTGCAGGCTCGCGCCAGTCAGGGTAAATGGCTCGTCCGCATCGAAGATATTGACCCTCCGCGTGAAGTTCCCGGTGCTGCAGACACCATTCTGCGTCAGCTGGAACATTACGGTCTTCACTGGGACGGCGACGTTCTGTGGCAGTCACAACGTCATGAGGCTTATCGGGAACGTCTGGCCTGGCTCAGCGCTCAGGGACTCTCCTATAACTGCACCTGCACCCGCGCGCGTATCCAGAGCGTGGGAGGTGTGTATGACGGCCACTGCCGCACGCTGAATCTTCCCCCGGAAAATGCCGCCGTACGCTTGCTACAGCGCGCGCCCGTCACTCGCTTCCGCGATCGGCTCTCCGGTGAGATTAGGGCGGATGAACGTCTGGCATGTGAAGATTTTATTATTCACCGTCGTGATGGTCTGTTTGCGTATAACCTGGCGGTGGTCGTCGACGATAATTTCCAGGGCGTGACGGAAATTGTGCGCGGGGCGGACCTGGTCGAACCGACCGTACGGCAAATCTCGCTTTATCATCAGTTTGGCTGGACGGCGCCGGATTACATTCATCTGCCGCTGGCGGTCAATGCGCAGGGCGTTAAGCTCTCCAAGCAAAACCACGCCCCGGCCCTGCCAGACGGCGATCCGCGTCCTGTTTTGATCGACGCGCTGCGATTTCTCAACCAGAATGTAACCAACGAATGGCAGGATCTGCGCATTGACGAATTGCTGAAAATAGCCATTGCCAACTGGACGCTCGCGGCAGTGCCAAAAATCCAGCATTCTCAAATGCGTTGCGCTGAGCTATGATTAGCCGCTTTTTTCATAACAAAACACACTACGAGGTGTACCATTTTTACCCGAGTCGCTAATTTTTGCCGTAAAGTGCTAAGCCGCGAAGAGAGCATGGCGAACGACGCTATTGCACAGCCACACATGTCGGTTATTCCGCGTGAGCAGCACAATATTTCCCGCAAAGATATCAGTGAAAATGCCCTCAAGGTACTCTATCGTCTGAATAAAGCGGGCTACGAGGCCTATCTCGTTGGCGGTGGGGTGCGTGATTTACTGCTGGGCAAAAAACCGAAAGATTTCGACGTGACGACCAGCGCCACGCCCGAGCAGGTGCGTAAATTATTCCGCAACTGCCGTCTCGTTGGCCGCCGTTTCCGTCTGGCTCACGTGATGTTTGGGCCGGAAATCATCGAAGTGGCGACCTTCCGCGGCCACCACGAAGCGGGTGCATCCGACCGCACCACGTCACAGCGCGGCCAGAACGGTATGCTGCTGCGCGACAATATCTTCGGCTCTATCGAAGAAGATGCCCAGCGTCGCGACTTCACCATCAACAGCCTTTATTACAGCGTGGCGGATTTCACCGTGCGTGATTACGTCGGCGGCATGCAGGACCTGAAAGAGGGTCTGATCCGCCTGATCGGCACGCCGGAAACGCGCTATCGTGAAGATCCGGTGCGCATGCTGCGCGCCGTGCGTTTTGCCGCCAAGCTGAACATGCGCATCAGCCCGGAAACCGCAGAGCCGATCCCGCGTCTGGCGACGCTGATTAACGACGTGCCGCCTGCCCGCCTGTTTGAAGAGGCGCTGAAGCTGCTGCAGGCCGGCTACGGGTTCGAAACCTACAATCTGCTGCGCGAATACAACCTGTTCCAGCCTCTGTTCCCGACCATTACCCGTTACTTCACCGAAAACGGTGACAGCCCAATGGAGCGGATGATTGCGCAGGTGCTGAAAAATACTGACACCCGCATCCATAACGATATGCGCGTGAACCCGGCATTCCTGTTTGCGGCAATGTTCTGGTACCCGCTGCTGGAAACGGCTCAAAGAATCACCCAGGAGAGCGGCCTCGCCTATTACGATGCCTTCGCGCTGGCCGCGAACGATGTATTGGACGAAGGGTGCCGCACGCTGGCTATCCCAAAACGTATTACTACGTTGGTGCGCGACATCTGGCAGCTTCAGCTGCGCATGTCCCGCCGTCAGGGCAAACGTGCCTGGAAGCTGATGGAGCATCCAAAGTTCCGCGCCGCCTTCGACCTGCTGTCGCTGCGTGCGGAAACTGAACGCAATCAGGAGCTGCAGCGCCTGGCGCAGTGGTGGGCCGAATTCCAGGTTTCCGCCCCGCCGGAGCAGAAAGATATGCTGACCGGGCTGGATGAAGAACCTGCCCCGCGTCGCCGTCATCGTCGTCCGCGCAAACGCGCACCGCGGCGTGAAGGAACAGCATGACCCTCGCGTATATCGCCATCGGCAGCAATTTAGCCTCTCCGCTGGAGCAGGTGAATGCTGCCGTACAGGCGCTGGGTGAGATCCCGCAAAGCCGTATCGTGGCGGTCTCCTCCTTTTACCGCACGCCGCCGCTAGGCCCGCAGGATCAGCCTGATTATCTGAACGCCGCCGTGGTGCTGGAAACATCCCTCGATGCCGAAACGCTGCTGGACAACACTCAGCGCATCGAACTGCAGCAGGGGCGCGTACGCAAAGCCGAACGCTGGGGGCCGCGCACGCTTGATCTCGATATTATGCTGTTCGGCCATGAGGTGATTAACACTGAACGCCTCACCGTACCGCATTACGACATGAAAAATCGTGGTTTTATGCTCTGGCCGCTCTTTGAAGTGGCGCCCGATCTCACCTTCCCGGAAGGCATCCCGCTCAAGGCCGTTCTGGACAACCTGAACGCGGAAAGACCCGCTCGCTGGTGATCCTCTTCCCTCACCGGTTGACCACAAAATAATTGTGGTTAATCGGTTGCCTAAAATCATTGTTCCCTCGAATGTTACTGTTAGAATGCGCAAAGATTCGCTTTTGGGCTATCAGGAAACAGTATGAAACCAACCACCATCTCCTTACTGCAGAAATGCAAACAGGAAAAAAAACGCTTCGCCACCATCACCGCGTATGACTACAGCTTCGCCAAACTGTTTGCCGAAGAGGGGATCAACGTCATGCTGGTCGGAGATTCGTTAGGGATGACGGTACAAGGACATGATTCCACCCTGCCGGTCACGGTCGAAGATATTGCATATCACACCCGTGCGGTACGCCGCGGTGCGCCAGGCAGCCTTCTGCTTTCCGACCTGCCGTTTATGGCCTATGCCACGCCAGAGCAGGCATTTGAAAACGCGGCGGCAGTGATGCGCGCTGGTGCTAACATGGTCAAAATTGAAGGCGGCGCCTGGCTGGTGGAGACGGTGAAAATGCTCACCGAACGCGCCGTGCCGGTGTGTGGTCATTTGGGCCTGACCCCGCAGTCCGTCAACATCTTTGGCGGGTATAAGGTGCAGGGCCGCGGCGACGCAGCGCAGACGCTGTTTGAGGATGCCCTGGCGCTGGAAGCCGCTGGCGCACAACTGCTGGTGCTGGAGTGCGTGCCGGTTGAGCTGGCGAAACGCATCACCGACGCACTCTCCATTCCGGTGATTGGTATTGGTGCAGGCAACGTGACCGACGGTCAGATTCTGGTGATGCACGACGCCTTTGGTATTACTGGTGGGCATATCCCGAAATTTGCCAAAAATTTCCTCACTGAAGCGGGCGACATGCGCGCTGCGGTCAGGCAGTATATTGCCGACGTTGAATCCGGTGTTTACCCGGGTGAAGAACACAGTTTCCATTAAGGAGTCTCGTTGTGCTAATCATTGAAACCCTGCCGCTGCTTCGCCAGCATATCCGCCGCGCGCGTCAGGAAGGTAAACGTATCGCACTGGTCCCGACCATGGGCAACCTGCATGACGGCCACATGAAGCTCGTCGACGAAGCCCGTGCGCGAGCAGATATCGTGGTGGTCAGTATCTTCGTGAACCCCATGCAGTTTGACCGCGCCGACGATCTGGCACGCTATCCGCGCACCCTGCAGGAAGATTGCGAGAAGCTCAAAAAACGCCACGCGGATATCGTCTTCTCACCTGCACCGGCGGACGTTTACCCGCAGGGTACCGAAGAGGCGACCTACGTTGACGTCCCGGGCATTTCCACCATGCTGGAAGGAGCAAGCCGTCCGGGCCACTTCCGCGGCGTCTCCACCATCGTCAGCAAGCTGTTCAACCTGGTGCAGCCGGACGTTGCCTGCTTCGGTGAGAAAGATTTCCAGCAGCTGGCGCTGATCCGCAAGATGGTTGCTGACATGGGTTACGATATTGAGATCGTCGGCGTACCGATTGTGCGTGCGAAAGACGGTCTGGCACTCAGCTCGCGGAATGGTTACCTGACCGCCGAACAGCGTAAAATCGCGCCGGGCCTGAGCAAGGTTATGAACACCATGGCAGAGCAGATGCTGGCAAAAGAGTTAACAGCAGAAGAGATTATTGCCCTTGCCGAGCAGGCGCTTAACGATAAGGGCCTTCGTGCTGACGACGTACAAATTCGTGATGCTGATACGCTGCTGGAATTAACTCAGAACAGCAAGCGCGCAGTCATCCTGGTGGCGGCATGGCTCGGCCAGGCACGCCTGATTGACAATAAAGTGGTTGAGCTGGCGTAGTTCTTCGCCCTTGATAATTAAAGGTAAACGTAATGATTCGCAAAATGCTGCAAGGTAAGCTTCACCGTGTGAAAGTCACGCAGGCCGACCTGCACTATGAAGGCTCCTGCGCCATTGACCAGGATTTTCTCGACGCGGCGGGTATCCTTGAAAACGAAGCGATTGATATCTGGAACGTGAACAACGGTAAACGCTTCTCTACTTATGCGATTGCCGCCGAGCGCGGTTCTAAAATCATCTCCGTTAACGGCGCTGCGGCGCACTGTGCGGACGTGGGCGACATTGTGATCATCGCCAGCTTCGTGATGATGTCTGACGAAGAAGCCCGCCGCTGGCAGCCTAAAGTGGCCTACTTCGAAGGCGACAATGAAATGAAGCGCACCGCAAAGGCGATTCCGGTTCAGGTTGCCTGATTCCAACAAGGAGCGGAACCCTCTGGATCCGCTCCTTAACAGGAAAAAACACATCATAGTGAATTATGTAAATAGCATCTCTTTACTCATTTCTCTTATTTTCATCTCTCTTTTCGCGTCTCCTTTCTTAAATAAACATTCCCCTCAGTTATATACGAAGGGAAAATAATCAATGCCATTAATAATCCAAGCCTGCCAATAGCATATCAACGCAATAAAAAATAACCCCCAGTGTTTTTTTTGAGATCATTTTCAAGATCTTTTTCAATGACTTATCAATCTTTAATTTTTTCTAATTATAATTTTTAGTAATTCTAAATACCCAACGTATACAGAGATCCCTATCATCATTTTGCTTGTATTAAATCATTACAATGTTTTTTAAATGGAATTTCAATTATGTTAAAAAAAACGTTATTAGCTTCAGCTGTAGCTTTGTTTGCAGTAGGTTCTTTTTCAGCACTCGCAGATACGGATCTTGGTTTAATCACCTTTGATGGTGCGGTAACAGACACAACATGTAATATTTCCACCTCTAATGGTGAATCACAAAACAATATTACCATTACCTTACCCGTCGTTAAAAAATCTGAAGTTGAATCCACAACTATTGATACTGGCGTCGGTTCCAAAAACTTTGAACTGCTGCTCACCAATTGCCCTGAGACATTAAAGAATGCCTCTGCAAGCTTCATGTCAAAAAATATGGGCGCTATTGCGAACGGTACTATTGAACCCGATGCTAACGTACAAGGCTCTGCAACCAACGTTGCACTTGCCCTGTTTAACAATGCCCCAACCGTTTCATCTCGTATTATGGTAGGCCAGCCTGACAATAATACGCAGAAAACAGACCTGAAAGCCGGCTCCGGTAAACTGTTCTACCGCGTTGCTTATGTCCCTGGCTCCAACTGGGTGAAAGATACTAGCCCTGTGCAGTCAGGTAAAGTTAGCGCCAACGCTTACTTCACCATGAGCTACGAATAATTTTATTCGTCTGTTAATGTGCCCAGCAGGGCACATTTTTTCGTATTATTTGAGAGTAGACATGTACTTACTGAATATTAAGAGCGGATTAAAAGCCCTGCTGCTGGCCTCGGTGAGCGTTTTTGCTCTTAACGCCAGTGCAGATATTGTGATTTCCGGCACCCGTGTCATTTATCCAGAATCAGCAAAAGACGTAACGGTGTCTATGGATAACCGTGGCACCAGACCTTTACTGGTACAAACCTGGCTCGATGACGGAAGAGATACCACTAATCCTCAAGAGCTGAAACTTCCCTTTATTGTCACGCCTCCTGTATCGCGTGTAGAACCGCAAAAAGGGCAAACGGTCAGAATCACCTGGCTTGGTCAGTCATTGCCAAAAGATAAAGAATCCCTGTTCTGGTTTAACGTTCTGGAAGTTCCGCCAAAGGCAAAGGAAAGCGATACGCAAAGCATGCTTCAGCTGGCATTCCGTACCCGCATAAAACTCTTTTTCCGGCCTACAGGTTTGAAAGGAGAACCGACAGATGCGGCTAAAAATCTTAAATGGACTGAAACCCGGCAAGGTCAAAATATCGTTTTAAGTGCGAAGAATGATTCACCTTATTATGTATCACTGGCGGGGGCAACGCTTATTGCTGGTGCTAAAAGCTACGATATTGAAACGCATTATATTGAGCCATTCTCAAGCCAGACTATGAACGTAAAAAATCATAACACCTTGGGGTATAACAAAATCACCTGGCAAGCCATCAATGATTTCGGTGGAATTGATAAGTATGAATCCATACAGAATTGATTATTTATCCGCCTCGTATCATTCGGAATAACTATAATTAGCTTAACTCTGGGACAGAGTACATCATGCGGTTTAAACGTTCACTACTATGTTTATCGATAAGTGCGGTATTGCCGTTTTGTGCATTTGCTGCTGAAAATAATAAAGAAGAAGACGTGCAGTTTAACGATCAGTTTCTTTATAACACCGGTACATCAATTGATGTCAGCCGTTTTTCAAAAGGCAACCCTGTTCTTGCCGGGACGTATAAGGTGAAGGTGGTTATTAACGGAAAACCTTCCATTACCACGGATCTTGTGTTTAAGGAGAATGGTACACCGCGCGCTACGCCCTGCATCACGCGTAAACTGCTCACCCAGACAAATGTAGCAACCGAGCAACTTAAACCAGCCGGAGATGATTCCGAAGATACGTGCATCTCTGTGTCAGACGCCTATCCCGGCTCACGTGTGGCTTACGATCCTTCCACGCAGGAGTTGGACCTTTCTATTCCTCAGGCTTTCGTCATTCAGCGCCCGGCGGGATTTGTCGATCCTTCACTTTGGGAAGACGGGATCCCGGCGGCGATGCTCTCCTGGGATCTTAACGGCTGGCACGCGGACACGTCTGATTACAGCACCGATACGGCCTACGCAGGGTTACGCTATGGAGCAAACCTGGGCCCGTGGCGGCTCCGGGCACGAGGTAATCTGAACTGGGATCGGGATTCCGGTACCCATTACGCCAGCCAGGACATTTATCTCCAGCGTGATATCACGCCGCTGAAAGCACAGTTTATCGCGGGAGATTCCTACACCCGTGGAGATGCTTTCGATTCCATTAGTCTGCGCGGGGCGCGTTTATATAACGATGATCGTATGCTTCCTAATGGCATATCGACTTATGCGCCGGTGATTCGGGGTGTGGCAAACAGCAACGCCAAAGTCACGATCGCCCAGAGCGGAAACACGATTTACGAAACCTCCGTCCCGCCGGGGCCCTTTGAAATCTCAGATCTCAGTACGACGGGTTATGGCAGCGATCTTATCGTCACTGTAGAAGAAGCGGATGGCAGCAAACGTTCCTTCTCGGTCGCGTATTCCTCGGTCGCGCAAATGCTGCGCCCAGGCTACTCCCGATGGGATGTCGGCGTGGGTGAACTGCGTGACGATAACCTACGTGACAAGCCAAAGGTAGGTTACGCCACGGGCTATTATGGATTATCCAATACCTTCACAGGTTATGCGGGTCTGGAGTACACCGATAGCGATTTTTACGCCGCATTGGTGGGTTTGGCTATGAACACCCGCATTGGCGCATTCGCCTTTGATGTCACGCATTCAGATGCCCGGATCGACGGCTTACGGCATCTTAAGGGTGAGAGTTATCGTATCTCGTACAGCAAACTCATGGAAGCCACGAATACCTCTTTCAACGTAGCAGCATACCGGTTTTCGACATCTGACTATCTCAGCCTGAGCGATGCAGCTTCCTTGACCAACGAGATCAAATACCGTGACAGGGAGCTTAACCCTGACCGCGATAACAGCGATGTGTACCAGACTTTTCAGCGCATGAAGAACCAGATCCAGGTGAACATCAGCCAGCCGTTGGCCTTTAACGGCCTTGATTTGGGATCGCTGTATGTCAACTCCACCTGGCAGGACTACTGGAATGAAAGCAGCTCATCAGCGCAGTACTCGGTTGGCCACAGTCAATCGTTAAGCTGGGGAAGTTACAGCCTCTCCGTGCAGCGCACCTACAACGAGTTCGGGGAAAAAGATGATAGTGTCTATTTGAGCCTCACAATTCCTTTCGACACGCTGATGGGTAACGGCAAGCGTGCAGGCGGGTTCTCATCCCTCACCACGGGCATCGGCAGCGATCTAAAAGGCGGTGGAAGTTTTAACGCCAGCGCCAACGGCAACACCGAAGATAACCGGTTCAGTTACAGCATAACCGAAAGCACCACGCGTAACGACGATACATTAAATCAGCTAAGCGGTTATGGGAGTTATAACGGCCCGCATGGACCGGTGAGTCTTTCCGTCTCCGCATCCGATGACGATAGCCGACAATATTCCGCCAGCTATAGCGGCGGGATGATTCTGCACTCAGGTGGCATAACACTCGCCCCTGGCAGCATTAGCGAAAGCGATACGCTTGCGCTGATTAAAGCTGAGGGAGCAGAAGGTGCCCGAGTTTCCATCGGTAACGGTGAAATTGGCTCTTCAGGCTATGCCCTTATGCCCTATCTGTCTGCCTACCGTGAAAACAACGTCGGTCTTGATATCAGCGATATGCGCTCTGACGTTGAAGTGAAAAATACCCGTTCCACTACTGTCCCGCGTAGCGGTGCCGTTGTGCTGGTTAATTTTGAGACCGATCAAGGGCGTTCAGTGTTAATGGAACTGACGCGTGACGACGGTGGGTTTATTCCGCTAGGTGCCGATGTTCAAACGGAGCAAGGCGTATCCGTTGGTAGCGTAGGCCAGGCCGGGCAAGCCTGGATTCGCGGAATTGAAGATAAAGGGTTGTTAAAAATCGTCTGGGGAAGTGAGTCCGGCACATCCTGTACTGTCTCCTATCAGATTCCGCCCAATGCGAAAAAGATTGGACCAACAACGCTGCTGACAGGCCAGACCTGCCGCATCACAGTATTATAAAAGGAGTTAGAGCATGCTTTTTAAACCTGGGAAAAAAACAGGATTATGGGTATTAAGTTCGAGTCTGATGGCGCTGTCGCTTGGAACATACGCCGATAATCTCGATATTACCTTTACCGCTAATATCCGTGACACCACCTGCGATATGAAAATTGAAGGTGGCAGCGGTGATGGCTCCAGCAACGTTATTCCCATTGGCACCGACGGCAAGGTGCGCCTGGATTACATCATCCTCAAAAATGCCAAAGCAACAACAAATTTTAAACTCAAAATGGTCTCATGCCCTTCGAGTCTGACAAAGCTGAACACGACCATTAGCGGTAGTGCCAGCCCACTGAATACGGCAATTAAAAATTCACTCTCCGGTGAGGGCAGCGCAGAAAATATTGGCGTGGCGATTTCCCGCACCGCCACTCCGGATGACCCTTTTGTCATCAATTCATCCACTGATACTCAGCGCCTCGTCTGGTCGAGCGGAGAAATAAGTGCTGGCGAAGTTCAACTCCTGGCGACGCTGGTGGAAACTGCAAGCGGGCAAGGCATGACCGGCAACTTTAGCGGTATCGCTACGTTTAATTTCACCTATGAATAACTGGCGCAATACGGAGCGTTAATATGAAAAAGAAAATGACATCACTGGTGTTTGCGATGACTGCCATCCTGCCTTCCGTTTGTTTAAGCGCCATTACGGGTACGACGAGCGTTCAGGCCACCTTTACGTCCACCATTGAAGCCGGAACCTGTAATGCCGAGATTCAGGATGCGAGCGGGGCTCCCATTAGCATTTTGCCGTTTGGCGATGTATTTAAGTCCGATCTGGTGAGCCAGAACCGAACAGGGGCATTCAAAATCGCGTTCACTAACTGTGCCGGGGTCAAAAATGCCTCCGTTCAAGCCACGCCGGGTGCTGGCGGGTCCTGTACTGGCAATGCCAAAAATGGGAACTCATATGCAGCCGGGCATAACGTTGGTTTTGAAATCTGGAAAGGTTCTGTCGACTCAGGTTCCCTGCTGAACTGCGCCACGGCCCCAACTTCTATCGTCAACCTGTCTGACGGGGCGGGAAAATTTGAAATGGATGCGCGCATCGTTATTGCTAAAGATAAAACCATTTCTGACGTGACCACTGGTTCGGTCAGCGCCCCTGTGACTTTTATCGTGACCTATCAATAATGTTTATTAAGACTGGTAGCTTTAACAGGATGTTCCACTCCCGCTTAAACTTTAGAAGTGCGATGTTATGGCTCGCCTGCTGTCTGGGGTTTCCCGCAGCAGGTTTTGCCTCGAGCCTGGAGATGGATATGACGGCAAACATCATCAACAATACGTGTCAGGTAAGTATTCCGAATGATGGCAAAGTTATTTTACCGATCGTTGGCAAAGGTTGGTTTTATAACTCCGACGGCAGCCCACGGCTACAACCCGGTGACGCAGCTGGGGGAACTCGCTTCGAAATACAGCTGAAAAGCTGTGCGGAAAGTGAATCTGGACTGGCAAAAACCCTGCATTTTGAGTTTAAACCTCAAAGTGGGATAGTTATCGGAAGCTCTCAACAGGTGTTCGCCAATGAAATTCCCGCCTCTGGGGGGGGAGCAGAAAACGTCGGCGTTGTGATTTTCTCAGAAAAAGACAATACCAATGTGGTCAATGCGTCAGGAACGTCAGATGTTATTTTTGATGTATCTAACCAAACCGAAAGCCAGTATTTAACAAATTATAATTTCTATGCCCGTTATCAAGACACAGGGATTGTCAGCGCGGGGAAAGTTACCACAAGCGTGCTGGTCAGCGTTATTTACAATTAAAATATACCAAGCATCCGATATAAGGAATTTTTGAATGTGTTATATAGCAGGAGCCGGAAAAAGTCATTTCTTCATAAAAGGTGCAGGCCTTGCTTTGTCAATTCTTGCAATAAGTTTTTCTGCATCGGCCGATTTGTATGAATGCAAATTTAATGGTTACAGTGTTCAGCCTATTTCGGATGTCAAAGGTGCTAAGCCCAAGATCGTTCCCCTGGAGAGCGTCAGCGCGCCAACAAAAATAAGCGGCCTTATTGATTTGCAGGTGAATCCGGGCCTCTACTCCTGGTGCTCAATGGGTAAAGATGGCGAGCGCGTCTATCAGAAAACGGACAGTACACTGGTCGTCGGTGGCGTGGACGGTAAAGCACTCTTTAAAACTAACGTAACGGGGATCGCCTATACGCTGGCCATGTACCCGGCCAACAACGCTTTTAACGCCTTTTTCCCTTCGACTACAGGAAGTTACGTAGAAACGGCCAATCAGGGTGATAATTCAGATCTGGTTAAAGCAGTATGGTGGTATGCCCGTATGGAATTTTATCAATTACCCTCATATGCTGGCGTGCCCGCAAGCGTCACACAGATAGGTCCAGTGGCCGGGAATATTGGCAATATTGTCGTAGGTAACCCCAACACATCAGATGAACAGGACCATCCACGTCCGTTAATCACGATACCCGATATGGCCTTCAATGTTCCTGTTGAAAAACCGACCTGCACTCTTACGGCCCCTAAAAGCGTAGATCTGGGGGAGTATGATGTTTCCGATGTCGAGAACGATAACACGCAAAAAGTCTCTGCTACCGTGTCAGGGAATTGCACCAACACACGCAAAATTACGATGAAGTTGACCACCAGTAAGACAACCGGGACTGATGGCTCTTTACTCGCGAACACCGCATCGTCGAATGCGGCAAAAGGCGTGGGCGTGTTGCTGAAGTGGCCGGACAACAGCCTGGCGGTGCCTAATTCTACTAACAACTATGCGACAAAAGGGAACACTATCATCCCGTCATTTAGCGAGTCTCTCACGGCTCAGTTGGTTAAATCTGGTACAGAAAAAGTCACTTCAGGAACGTTCAGCGCCATCGGCACGTTGCAGATCACCTACGAATAGCTTATCCCTGCGGCTGATTGCTGATCAGCCGCGACATCGTCTCCAGCGAATCCGTTCTTAAGATATAGAGTCGTTTCAGTAAGAACGGATTATCCCCCGGCTTCACCTTCCCCTTCACCGTGGTCACGGCCAGATGGAAACCGGCATCATTCGCCGCCTTGACCGCCTTATTGTCATAGCCGCCAAACGGATACGAAAGGTAGAGCACACGCGGGTTGAACTGTGACAGCGCGCGACGAGAACGCTCAAAATCAAACAGGATCACGTGATAGCTGCGGCTCAGTAAGATCGGGTGTTTATACCCGTCCACGCGGTGCAGGAAGTGCGTGTGCGACTGAATGTCGAACACATCCTGAATGCCTTTGATTTCCTGAACGCTCATAAACTGCAGCGATTTCGGATCCCACTTCTGCGGATGGCCTTTAATACGTGACGAAATGATAAACGCCGTCGCGTTGAAGCCATACTCTTTCAGCACAGGATACGCGTAGCGGCTCACCGACTTCAGGCCGTCGTCAAAGGTAATCACCACCGCCTTCGCGGGCAGGTTCAGCTTGTTGCGCCCGTAGCCTTCCAGCTGATACATCGTCAGCGTGGTGTACCCCTGGTCGCGAAGCCAGGTCATCTGGTTGCTGAACGCGCGCACGCTGGTGGTGGTAGAGGTATGACGAAAACGGGTGTTCTCCTCATCGCGCAGGATATGGTGATAGGTCAGAACCGGAATGCCGTTATCTTCCTGCGCGTCCAGGCTGCTTATCCACGCCAGGCGGTTGCCGATGCGGATCTGATACCAGGTCTGGTTCAGGCGGTCTTTGAGTTTATTCAGAATGGGATAGCGCAGGTTGGCGCTCAGGGTGCCAAAGGGCGCGCTTCCGCTATTGGGCGCGTTATAGACGGGCGTATCTTTCCAGGTGATGAGGTTCTGGTTACTGAGCGGCTTGTTCAGGTCGCCCAGGCTGTCCTCAACGCGTTGCTTGCCCTGCACTTTCTCAAGGTGGTCTTTATCAATAAAGCCGGTACCGAACCCGAAGCGAAATTCGTAATAATCCGCCGCCGCGGGAAAGACCGCGATGATCTGCCCTGCGCGAATATTGCCCACATTAACCACAGAGTTACCTACCTGAGCCCAGATGGCAGCATCCTCAGTGGTTTGCATATATTGAGCAGGAAGCCCTTGCTGACTTATCAGGCTGGCAGACGCCCCGCCGGAAACCAGCAGCAAAAGGAGAAAGAACACGCGCATGAACATAGGATATAAATCGACACGGGAAATCAGTCGCCATTGTAGCAAAAGCGACATCAATACCAATGTTTAATGCTTATACAGATCGTGAAGCAGAACGAAAGGCGGGTTTTTCTGCTGCTGGTGCCACAGGCTGCTCACCTCCGGCTGTCCCTCCGCCACGATAGCGTGCCGAAACTCTGCGCTGCTCAATGAGGCGCGAAGCGGATAGAGGGCTTCGAGTAAAGGCAGGCTGATACCGGAGATCACTTCACAATTATCATGCTTGTGGCTCAGCAAAGCGGCCGCGCGGTAAGGCGCCGCGCCGGATTTATCGGTAAGAAAAATCACCCCATCACCGGTATCCGTTTCATGCAGGGCATCGCACATCATCCGGCTGAGCATGTTGGTGCTCAACCCGCGCCAGTAGTTAACCACCCGGCATTGCGCCAGCGGGCCAAATTTGGCCTCAAGCGTATCCAGCATGTCCTGCGCTCGTTCATCGTGGCAGGTGATCACCCATCCCAGCATAACTCTCTCCTTAGCAGGCAAGTAGTTTAGCGGAGTGAAGGTTTGCTTACGGTGATAACCGTCAAAGAAAGTGCCCGGCAACCAGAGCGTCGCCGGGCAGAGGGTTAACTACGCAGACCGCGCCCGCGCTGGATCAGATACCAGCACAGCAGGTAGAAGGCGATGATGAACACCACCAGCACCGCCACCGTGTTAAACAGCGGAACATCGGTAATGCCGAGGAAGCCAAAGCGGAAGCCGCTGATCATGTAGACGATCGGGTTCAGATGCGACAGCGCCTGCCAGAACGGCGGCAGCAGCGTCAGGGAGTAGAACACCCCGCCGAGATAGGTCAGCGGCGTCAGCACAAAGGTCGGGATCAGACTGATGTCGTCAAACGTTTTAGCGAACACCGCATTCAGCAGACCGGCCAGCGAGAACAGAATTGCCGTCAGCAGCAGAGTCAGCGCCACGAACAGCCACGAGTGCACCTGGAACGGCACGAAGAACAGCGAAATCGCCGTCACCAGGATGCCCACGCACAGCCCGCGCGCCACGCCGCCGCCCACGTAACCGGCTATGATGACGTGCGTTGGCACCGGCGCCACCAGCAACTCTTCAATATTGCGTTGGAACTTAGCGCTGAAGAACGACGAGGCCACGTTTGCGTAGGCGTTGGTGATCACCGCCATCATAATCAGGCCCGGCACGATAAACTGCATATAGGTAAAACCGTGCATCTCACCAATGCGGGAACCAATCAGGTTGCCGAAGATGATGAAATAGAGCGTCATGGTGATGACCGGCGGTACCAGGGTTTGCACCCAGATACGCATAAAGCGGTTAATCTCTTTCGCCCAGATACTTTTCAGCGCGACCCAATAAAGATGCGTCATGCCTTGTCTCCTTGTTTATCCTGCACCAGAGAGACAAACAGCTCTTCCAGTCGGTTCGCTTTGTTACGCATGCTTAAAACCTGAATCCCCTGCGCGCTCAGTTGGGAGAACACGCTGTTGATCCCCTGCTCGCGCAGCACTTCCACTTCCAGCGTTGAGGTATCAACCAGGCGATACTGGTATCCTTCAAGCTTCGGTAGCGGGCTTTTTGCCGCCAGATCGAGAATAAACGTTTCGGATTTCAGCTTGGAGAGCAGATCCTTCATCGAGGTGTTCTCCACCAGCTCGCCGTGCTGAATTATGCCGATGTTTCGGCATAGCATCTCTGCTTCTTCAAGGTAGTGGGTGGTCAAAATGATGGTGGTGCCTTTGTCATTAAGATCCTTTAGGAAACCCCACATAGAACGACGCAGTTCGATATCCACGCCTGCGGTGGGTTCATCAAGGATCAGCAGCTTCGGCTCGTGCATCAGCGCACGGGCAATCATCAGGCGGCGCTTCATCCCGCCGGACAACATCCGCGCACGTTCGTTACGCTTTTCCCACAAATCGAGCTGTTTCAGGTACTTTTCGCTACGCTCAAGCGCCTCTTTACGCTCAACGCCGTAATAACCCGCCTGGTTAACGACAATCTGCTGCACCGTCTCAAACGGGTTGAAGTTGAACTCCTGCGGTACCAGCCCCAGCTGGCGCTTGGCGTTTACCACATCTTTTTGCAGGTCGTAACCAAAGACGCTCACCCGTCCGGACGTTTTATTCACCAGCGAGCTGATGATCCCGATGGTGGTGGATTTCCCCGCCCCGTTCGGCCCCAGAAGCGCGTAAAAATCCCCGGCCTCTACTTTTAGATCTATCCCGCGTAGCGCCTGAACGCCACCCGGATAGGTTTTTTTAAGCTGCTCAAGCTCCAGTGCAATTGCCATGAATTTAACTTACCTTCAGTTCTTACACACGTTGTGTGGTTTCATTAAAAGTCGGGTTACCCTATAGTAGCGCAACGCAATTACTCGGTTACAGGTCGCTAACCTCCATGAACGACATAGATACACTCATTAGCAACAATGCACTATGGTCAAAAATGCTGGTGGAGGAAGACCCCGGATTTTTTGGAAAACTCGCACAAGCCCAGAACCCGCGCTTTCTCTGGATTGGCTGTTCAGACAGCCGCGTACCTGCCGAGCGTCTGACCGGCCTTGAGCCCGGCGAACTGTTTGTTCACCGCAACGTCGCCAACCTGGTGATTCATACCGATCTCAACTGCCTTTCCGTGGTTCAGTATGCCGTTGACGTCCTGGAAGTCGAGCACATCATTATTTGCGGCCACTACGGCTGCGGCGGCGTGCAGGCGGCGGTTGAAAACCCGGAACTGGGTTTAATTGATAACTGGCTGCTGCACATCCGCGATATCTGGTTCAAACATAGTTCACTGCTCGGCGAAATGCCGCAGGAGCGACGCATGGACACGCTGTGCGAGCTGAACGTGATGGAGCAGGTATATAACCTTGGGCATTCGACCATCATGCAGTCGGCGTGGAAACGCGGGCAGAAGGTATCAATCCACGGCTGGGCGTACGGTATTCACGATGGCCTGCTGCGCAATCTGGAAGTCACCGCCACCAACCGCGAAACGCTGGAGCAGCGTTACCGTTCGGGGATTGCCAACCTCAAGCTTAAGCATGTGAACCATAAATAAAGCCGGGGGTTTTCGCCCTCTCCCCGTGGGAGAGGGTCGGAGTGAGGGCATCAGCCCGCAATTACTCGTCCAGCAATACCACTTTCCCAACATACGGCAGATGACGATAACGCTGCGCGTAATCAATGCCGTAACCCACCACGAACTCGTCCGGGATGGAGAAACCGACAAACTCCACCGGCACCTGCACTTCACGACGCTCCGGTTTATCCAGCAGCGTACAAATCGCCAGCGATTTTGGCTCGCGCAGGCTCAGGATCTCGCGCACCTTTGAAAGGGTGTTGCCGGAGTCGATAATGTCCTCAACGATCAACACATCTTTGCCACGAATATCTTCATCCAGATCTTTCAGGATTTTCACATCACGGGTTGTGGACATGCCGCTGCCGTAGCTGGAAGCGGTCATAAAATCGACCTCGTGCGGTACCTGCACTTCACGGCACAGGTCTGCCATGAACATGAAAGAACCGCGCAGCAGACCAACCAGCACCATTTCGCTGCCGCTGTCCTTGTAATGCTCGGTGATTTGACGACCCAGTTCGGCGATACGCGCTTTGATCTCGGCTTCCGGGATCATCACTTCAACAGTATGTTTCATATTACTAACCAAATGATTTTGATGAAAATCTTTCAATGCGGATGAATCTTGCTCCGGCATCGATACGCAAGCCAGCCATTATATCAGTAAATGGATAAGCCTGGCGTATGAGTTATAAAAAGCAAATATTGTGATTCCGATCACACTTGTTAACACCTATAATTAGTTGCTAGCAAATTATTAACAAAAACTGACGAGTACACTTTTTATGGCTGAAACAAACACTAAACAGCCGCGTCTACTGGTGACACTAACAGCGCTATTCGCCGCCTTCTGCGGCCTGTACCTGTTAATCGGTGGCGTGTGGCTGGTCGCGATCGGCGGCTCCTGGTACTACCCGATTGCGGGCCTGGTTATGCTTGGCGTAACCGTCCTGCTCTGGCGTAGAAAACAATCCGCACTGTGGCTGTATGCCGCCCTCCTTCTTGCCACCATGCTCTGGGGCGTCTGGGAAGTCGGTTTCGATTTCTGGGCCCTGACGCCGCGCAGCGACATCCTGGTCTTCTTCGGTATCTGGCTGATCCTGCCGTTTGTCTGGCGCCGCCTGATTGTCCCTTCCAGCGGTGCCGTTGCAGCCCTGCTGGTGGCGCTGTTAATCAGCGGCGGCATTCTCACCTGGGCTGGCTTTAACGACCCTCAGGAGATCAACGGTACGCTGAACGCGGAGTCCACGCCTGCGGCAGCTATCTCGCAGGTCGCTGACGGTGACTGGCCTGCTTATGGCCGTAACCAGGAAGGTCAACGTTACTCCCCGCTGAAGCAGATCAACGCGGACAACGTTAAGAACCTGAAGGAAGCCTGGGTATTCCGTACCGGCGACCTGAAGATGCCGAACGATCCGGGTGAACTGACCAATGAAGTGACGCCAATTAAAGTCGGCGATATGCTCTACCTGTGTACGGCGCACCAGCGTCTGTTCGCGCTCGACGCGGCCACCGGTAAAGAGAAATGGCACTTCGATCCGCAGCTAAACTCCAACCCGTCCTTCCAGCATGTCACCTGCCGCGGCGTTTCTTACCACGAAGCGCGCGCCGATAATGCCAGCCCGGAAGTCATTGCTGACTGTCCTCGCCGCATTATGCTGCCGGTGAACGATGGCCGTCTGTTTGCCATCAACGCTGAGACCGGCAAGCTGTGCGAAACCTTCGCCAACAAAGGCATTCTGAACCTGCAGACCAACATGCCGGACACCACGCCGGGTCTGTATGAGCCAACCTCCCCGCCAATCATCACCGATAAAACCATCGTGATTGCCGGTTCGGTAACGGATAACTTCTCTACGCGTGAAACCTCCGGCGTTATCCGTGGTTTCGACGTGAACACCGGTAAACTGCTGTGGGCTTTCGACCCGGGCGCGAAAGATCCAAACGCGATCCCGTCTGACGAGCACACCTTTACCTTCAACTCGCCGAACTCCTGGGCACCAGCCGCGTATGACGCGAAGCTGGACCTGGTCTACCTGCCGATGGGCGTATCCACGCCGGATATCTGGGGCGGTAACCGCACGCCGGAGCAGGAACGTTATGCGAGCGCTATCCTGGCGCTGAACGCAACCACCGGTAAGCTGGCGTGGAGCTATCAGACCGTTCACCACGATCTGTGGGATATGGATATGCCGTCCCAGCCGACGCTGGCGGACATTACCGTTAACGGTAAAACCGTGCCGGTCATTTACGCTCCGGCTAAAACCGGCAACATCTTCGTGCTGGATCGCAGCAACGGTAAGCTGGTTGTGCCTGCCCCGGAAAAACCGGTTCCGCAGGGTGCGGCCAAAGGCGATTACGTCAGCAAAACCCAGCCGTTCTCTGACCTGAGCTTCCGTCCGAAGAAAGACCTCAGCGGTGCAGACATGTGGGGTGCCACCATGTTTGACCAGCTGGTGTGCCGCGTGATGTTCCATCAGCTGCGCTATGAGGGCATCTTCACGCCGCCGTCTGAGCAGGGTACGCTGGTCTTCCCGGGCAACCTGGGAATGTTTGAGTGGGGCGGTATTTCCGTCGACCCTAACCGTCAGGTGGCGATTGCCAACCCAATGGCGCTGCCGTTCGTTTCCCGTCTGATCCCACGCGGTCCGGGTAACCCGATGGAGCAGCCGAAAGACGCGAAAGGCAGCGGGACCGAAGCCGGTATCCAGCCGCAGTATGGCGTACCGTTTGGCGTTACCCTGAACCCGTTCCTGTCTCCGTTTGGTCTGCCGTGTAAACAGCCAGCCTGGGGTTACATCTCCGGTCTGGATCTGAAAACCAACCAGATCGTCTGGAAAAAACGTATTGGTACCCCACAGGACAGCATGCCGTTCCCGATGCCGATTCCAGTGCCGTTCAATATGGGTATGCCAATGCTGGGTGGTCCAATCTCCACAGCCGGTAACGTGCTGTTCATCGCGGCAACCGCAGATAACTACCTGCGCGCGTATAACATGACCAACGGTGAAAAACTGTGGCAAGGCCGTCTGCCGGCCGGTGGACAGGCAACGCCGATGACCTATGAAGTGAATGGCAAGCAGTACGTTGTCATTTCTGCGGGTGGTCACGGTTCGTTTGGTACGAAGATGGGCGACTATATTGTCGCGTATGCATTGCCGGACGAAGGCAAATAAAAGCAAAACGGCAACGAAAGTTGCCGTTTTTAGCAATGCAGGCCGGGTAAGGCGAAGCCGCCACCCGGTTTTTTTTATACGGTAAAACCGAGCATCATCCCCGTATCTTCATGCTCCAGCAGATGACAGTGCGCCATATAGGCAAACTCTTCAGGCGCTTCGTGGTCGAACTTCACCAGCACCTCGCTGACGCCGCCTTCCACTCTCACCGTATCTTTCCAGCCTGCTCGATGCGCTTCCGGCGCTTTACCGTTCTCAGACAGAATACGGAACTGCGTGCCGTGGATATGGAACGGATGCAGCATCATGTCCCCTTCCCCTGAAACCACCCAGCGCTCAAACTGTCCCTTCGTGGCGGCAAACATCGGCGTGTTCATATCGAACGCTTTGCCGTTGATCTTGTTGGCGTTGTGGAAATCGAACCCGTGACCGCCGTGATCCATACCGCCCATTTTGCCGTGGTCCATATTCATGTGGCCCATCATCTGGCCGTGGTGCATTCCCGCCATGGCCTGATTGCCATACTTTTTCATCAGCGCCTGCATGCCCATCATGTCAAGCATCGGGTCCATGGAGAGCTGAAGCTTACGCTGCGTGAGCCCATCCAGCGACGGGAGAGCTGGCAGCGTGGCTAAGGTGTCCGGCAGCATACCGGAGGCCGTGACCTGTAGCGGCTGAATGCGCAACACCGGATGCGGTTTATCAAACGGCGCCACTGCCATCCCCATCTGGCTGACAGGCAGCGTTACCAGGTCAAACGGCTTGCCGTCGCTGATGTCCACCAGCACTTCGAAGCGTTCGCCCATCAGCATCGGCAGCTCGCTCACTTTTACCGGTTCTGGCAGCAGGCCGCCGTCGCTTGCCACCACGTAAAGCGGGCGCTTATCGCTGGTGGCGAAGTTCAGCGAGCGGGCGTTACAGCCGTTAAGCAAGCGCAGGCGCAGCCAGCCTTTCGGGGCGGCGTGCTGCGGATAGATCGCGCCGTTGGCCAGCAGCGTATCGCCAAACCAGCCGACCGCCGCGCTCATCACGTCCAGCTGGTAGTCAATCTGCCCGTCCGCGCTGAATTTTTTGTCCTGCACAATCACCGGCACATCGTCGATACCCCACTGTTTTGGCAGGCGCAGGAGACTGCTTTCGTCATCCTCAATCAACACCAGTCCGGCCAGCCCCATTGCCACCTGATGGCCCGTTTTGCCATGCTGATGCGGGTGGAACCAGCAGGTTGCCGCCCGCTGGTCAGGGGTAAAGGTTACGCTGCGTTTACCCCCAGGCTTGATAACGCCCTGGGGACCACCATCCACTTCGCCCGGGACTTCCAGCCCGTGCCAGTGCAGCGTGGTCTCCTCGGCAAGCGTATTGTGGATATCCACCGTCACCGCTTTCCCTTTGCGTAACTGAAGTGCCGGGCCGAGCAGATTGCCGTTGTAGCCCCAGGTAGTAGCGCTGTGCCCGCCGAAGGAGGTTTTACCGGCCTGAACAACGAGTTGAATACGGCTACGGGCGTCTGCGGTCAGTAAGTCAGGAATGGGTAAGGCAGGCCTTTCAGCCGCAAAAACCGCGCGGCTCCAGAGTGGTAATGCGCTGGCAACCCCCAGCACAGCGGAATATTTTAAAAAATCACGACGTTGCATGTTCATTTCCTTATTTCCAGCATGCGATCTTTTGAGCATAAACCCTCCCCTTACCGGAAGGTCAAGTAAAGCGGCAATAATAAAGATCGTCGCACTGGCATCAAGTGTGCTAACGTTAATTTTCCGTGAAGAAGTGGTAGAAGCAATGAAGACGTTTTTCAGGACAATTTTGTTCGGAAGCCTGATGGCAATGTGTGCGAACAGCTATGCGCTCAGTGAAAATGAAGCGGAAGATATGGCCGATTTAACGGCGGTTTTTGTATTCCTGAAAAATGATTGTGGCTACCAGAATTTACCCAACGGGCAAATTCGCCGCGCGCTGGTCTTTTTCGCCCAGCAGAACCAGTGGGATCTCAGCAATTATGACAGCTTTGACATGAAGGCGCTCGGTGAAGACAGCTACCGTGACTTGAGCGGTATTGGCATTCCCACGGCTAAAAAATGCAAAGCGCTGGCCCGCGATTCGCTCAGCCTGCTCGCCTACGTGAAATAACCTTCCCGACGCCCCCTGTTCAACCTATACCCGTGCAACCACGGTTATAGTTAGCTATCATGTTTCGCTCATTTTTTGTGAGCGTTACGGATGTTAACAAAGGAGGAGTCCGCGTATGGCCGACCACACGTTGTGGCATGAAACACTGCATGACCAGTTTGGTCAGTACCTTGCCGTTGATAACGTGCTCTATCATGAGAAAACGGATCA
Source organism: Enterobacter cloacae complex sp. P14RS (assembly GCF_014895895.1). Taxonomy (NCBI): domain Bacteria; kingdom Pseudomonadati; phylum Pseudomonadota; class Gammaproteobacteria; order Enterobacterales; family Enterobacteriaceae; genus Enterobacter; species Enterobacter cloacae complex sp. P14RS. The sequence continues at coordinate 253,686 of NZ_JADBQM010000011.1, read as the reverse complement.
CCAGGATCTGATCATCTTCGAAAACGCCGCCTTTGGCCGCGTGATGGCCCTGGATGGCGTTGTGCAAACGACCGAGCGCGACGAGTTTATCTATCATGAGATGATGACCCACGTTCCGCTGCTGGCCCACGGACACGCGAAGCATGTTCTGATTATCGGCGGCGGCGACGGCGCAATGCTGCGCGAGGTTTCACGTCATCGTTCCATTGAAACCATCACCATGGTTGAGATCGATGCGGGCGTGGTCTCTTTCTGCCGCCAGTATCTGCCCAACCATAATGCCGGCAGCTATGACGATCCGCGCTTTAATCTGGTTATCGACGACGGCGTTAACTTTGTTAACCAGACCACGCAGACCTTCGACGTGATTATCTCTGACTGCACCGACCCCATCGGCCCCGGCGCGTCGCTGTTTACCTCCTCGTTCTACGAAGGCTGCAAGCGCTGCCTGAACCCTGGCGGTATCTTCGTCGCACAAAACGGTGTCTGCTTCCTGCAGCAGGATGAAGCCCTCGACAGCCATCGCAAGCTCAGCACCTATTTCGGTGACGTCAGCTTCTATCAGGCGGCCATTCCAACCTATTACGGCGGGATCATGACCTTTGCATGGGCAACGGATAACGACTTGCTGCGTCATCTCTCTACCGAAATAATCCAGGCCCGCTTCCATCAGGCCGGGCTCACGTGCCGCTACTACAATCCGGCTATTCATACCGCAGCGTTTGCTCTGCCGCAGTACCTGCAAGACGCATTATCCACTAAGGGGGTGAGCTAATTGAAAAAGCTTAAACTACATGGCTTTAACAACCTGACCAAAAGCCTGAGTTTTTGTATTTACGATATCTGCTATGCCAAAACAGCGGAAGAACGCGATGGTTACATCGCCTATATCGATGAACTCTACAACGCCAACCGTCTGACCGAGATTCTGTCAGAAACCTGCTCGATCATCGGTGCCAATATTCTGAACATCGCCCGACAGGATTATGAGCCCCAGGGTGCCAGCGTCACCATTCTGGTCAGCGAAGAGCCGGTCGACCCGCAGCTTATTGACAAAACCGAACACCCGGGTCCGCTGCCGGAAGTGGTCGTCGCCCACCTCGACAAAAGCCATATCTGCGTTCACACCTACCCGGAAAGCCACCCGGAAGGTGGGCTGTGCACGTTCCGCGCGGATATTGAAGTGTCGACCTGCGGCGTGATTTCCCCGCTGAACGCGCTGAACTATTTAATCCACCAGCTGGAATCGGACATCGTCACGATTGATTATCGCGTGCGCGGTTTTACCCGTGATATCAACGGCATGAAGCACTTCATCGACCACGAGATCAACTCCATTCAGAACTTTATGTCCGAGGACATGAAATCGCTGTATGACATGATGGACGTGAACGTGTACCAGGAAAACATTTTCCATACCAAGATGATGCTTAAGGAGTTCGACCTTAAGCACTACATGTTCCACACGAAGCCGGAAGATTTAAGTGAAGAAGAGCGCAAGGTCATCACCGACCTGCTCTGGAAAGAGATGCGCGAAATCTACTACGGCCGCAATATTCCGGCCGTGTAAGTGTTGCCCGGAGCAGGGACGCTTCGGGGAGTTACTTCTGTTTCATAAACTCACGGTAGGCATTCACTACCTGCAGGAAGTCTTCCACGCCGCACAGCGACAGGCTCTCTTCGTCGTAGTAGCTCATCCCCTCTTCCATCTCATCCCCTGAAAACTCAAGCTGGTTGGCGCGCACCATCACCTCTTCGCCATCCATCCACAAGGTGTATTCATGTCCGGCGCGTTGCCAGGAGCGCTCGCTGCCTTTCACCGTATTTGCCGCCTGTTCGACTTCATCAAGAAGGGCGAGATTTTCTTTCACCTCTTCGTTAAACCAGTGTCCAACGGCTTCGTGCCCCATCGACATGCGCACTTTCACCACGCCGGTGATGTCGCGCAAAAATTCGTAATCCATAGCGTTTTCCTCTGCAAAGCCATTAGGGTAATTATCGCAGCAGAGGGAAAGAAAAAAAGCGGGAGAGGTGGGAGGAATGAAAATAAAAAGGTGAGAGCAAGACCCTGCGGCCTGATGCCCTCACCCCGTCCCTCTCCCACGGGAGAGGGTGCAAATACTAAAAACCGTCTCGTAGAGACGGTTTTGCTGATTATACCGCCGTCTGGAAGATCACCCCGTCAGCCTTCTCGGTGTACTGAGAAAGCTGGTCGAAGTTCAGATAGCGATAGGTATCCACCGCCGTCTTATCCACCTGCGCCACGAAGGTCTGGTACTCTTCCGGCGTTGGCAGTTTGCCAATCAGCGCCGCAACCGCCGCCAGCTCCGCAGAGGCCAGGTAGACGTTCGCACCAGTACCTAAACGGTTCGGGAAGTTACGGGTAGAGGTGGAAACCACCGTCGCACCGTCGGCCACGCGCGCCTGGTTACCCATACACAGGGAGCAGCCAGGGATTTCGATACGCGCCCCGCTCTTACCGAACACGCTGTAGTAACCCTCTTCGGTCAATTGAGCCGCGTCCATACGGGTTGGCGGTGCCACCCACAGGCGGGTCGGCAGTTGGCCTTTGTGGGTATCCAGCAGCTTACCGGCAGCACGGAAGTGGCCGATGTTGGTCATACAGGAGCCGATGAAAACTTCGTCGATCTTATCGCCCTGCACGTCAGAGAGCAGACGCGCATCGTCCGGATCGTTCGGCGCACACAGGATTGGCTCTTTAATATCCGCCAGATCGATGTCGATCACCGCCGCGTACTCTGCGTCTGCGTCAGCTTCCAGCAGCTGCGGATCCGCCAGCCATTTCTCCATGCCCTGAATACGACGCTCCAGCGTACGACGATCGCCGTAGCCTTCTGCAATCATCCACTTCAGCAGCACGATGTTGGAAGTCAGATACTCAATGATCGGCTCTTTGTTCAGCTTGATGGTACAGCCAGCCGCAGAACGCTCGGCGGAGGCGTCGGTCAGCTCAAATGCCTGCTCAACTTTCAGATCCGGCAGACCTTCAATTTCCAGGATACGGCCAGAGAAGATGTTTTTCTTGCCTTTCTTCTCAACGGTCAGCAGGCCCTGTTTGATGGCATACAGCGGGATCGCGTGAACCAGGTCGCGCAGAGTGATGCCCGGCTGCATTTTACCTTTGAAGCGCACCAGCACCGATTCAGGCATGTCCAGCGGCATTACGCCGGTCGCTGCAGCAAACGCCACCAGGCCGGAGCCCGCCGGGAAGGAGATACCGATTGGGAAACGGGTATGGGAGTCACCGCCGGTACCCACGGTATCCGGCAGCAGCATACGGTTCAGCCAGGAGTGGATGACGCCGTCACCCGGACGCAGAGAGACACCGCCGCGGTTCATGATGAAGTCTGGCAGCGTGTGGTGCGTGGTCACGTCAACCGGCTTAGGATAGGCCGCCGTGTGGCAGAAGGACTGCATCACCAGGTCAGAAGAGAAGCCCAGGCACGCCAGGTCTTTCAGTTCGTCACGGGTCATTGGGCCAGTGGTGTCCTGAGAGCCCACGGAGGTCATCTTCGGCTCGCAGTATGCGCCAGGGCGAATACCGGCTACGCCGCACGCGCGACCCACCATTTTCTGTGCCAGCGAGAAGCCGCGGTTGCTTTCTGCCACGTCTTTCGCGTGACGGAAAACGTCGGAGTGCGGCAGACCCAGCGCTTCACGCGCTTTGGTGGTCAGGCCGCGCCCGATGATCAGCGGAATACGGCCACCGGCACGCACTTCGTCAATCAGCACGTCGGTTTTCAGTTCGAAGCTTGCCAGCAGCTCGTTGGTTTCGTGGTTGCGCACTTCGCCTTTATACGGATAGACGTCAATCACGTCGCCCATGTTCAGGTTGCTCACATCCACTTCAATTGGCAGCGCGCCCGCATCTTCCATGGTGTTGAAGAAGATTGGCGCAATTTTGCCACCGAGGCACAGGCCGCCGCCGCGCTTGTTCGGCACGTGCGGAATATCGTCGCCCATGAACCACAGTACGGAGTTGGTGGCGGATTTACGGGAAGAACCGGTACCCACAACGTCACCGACGTAGGCCAGCGGGAAACCTTTTTGTTGCAGCGCTTCGATCTGTTTGATCGGGCCCACCACGCCCGGCTGATCTGGCTCAATGCCTTCACGGGCGTTTTTCAGCATCGCCAGGGCGTGCAGCGGGATATCAGGACGAGACCACGCGTCCGGTGCCGGAGACAGGTCATCGGTGTTGGTTTCACCGGTCACCTTAAAGACAGTCACGGTAATTTTTTCCGCCAGCGCAGGGCGGTTCAGGAACCATTCGGCATCGGCCCAGGACCGCATCACCTGCTTCGCATAGACGTTGCCCGCTTTGGCTTTTTCTTCTACGTCATAGAAGTTATCGAACATCAGCAGCGTGGAAGAGAGCGCTTTAGCGGCAATCGGTGCCAGCTTGTCGTTATCCAGCGCGTCAATCAGCGGATGAATGTTGTAACCACCCTGCATGGTGCCGAGCAGTTCAATGGCTTTTTCAGGAGTAACCAGTGGGGAGGTGGCTTCGCCTTTGGCGATAGCAGCAAGGAATCCGGCTTTTACGTAGGCAGCTTCATCTACGCCAGGCGGTACGCGGTTGATCAACAGATCTAACAGGAATTCTTCTTCGCCCTTAGGCGGGTTCTTCAGCAGCTCGACGAGCGCGGCCATTTGGGTTGCATCTAAAGGTTTGGGTACAATTCCCTCGGCGGCACGTTCTGCTACGTGCTTACGGTATTCTTCTAGCACGACGGTTCTCCTCGCTCTCATTGTCATATGCGGCGGGCGTTCTCTTCACGCTCCTGTGAGACAGCAGTTTGTAGGGTAAATGCCCGATACCGCGTCGGGCAGCATAGCAGGATTTCTGCACAGTGTTAATCCGTTTACAAAAAAGCAACATTAAAAAGTTTGCTGAATCGTTAAGCATGGTGTAGCGGGGAGACGAGGTGAATTTTGGGGACAAAAAAACCGCCTGATAGCGGTTATTTTGTTGCCTTGCGGTGGTAGCACACCGGGTTGGCAGATTTGCGGCAATGCACTCGGCATGAATAATGCTCCTGAGTATGCAGATCCGCAAGCACATGTTTTGTGTTTACGAGCCGCCATCCAGTTTCGAATGTAAAAGGATGAAACTGCATTTCACCTCTTTTCAGTCCATTTCGGCTGTAATACTGTTGCCCCCGGCCTGCTTCGCTGGTGTAGCAACCAGTCACCGGGCCCGGAAGCAGTTCCGTAACCTACGCGGCAATGTACTCATTTGCCTGGTTCTGCCTTTTCCGGTGAAGAAGGAACCCGCGTAGCCTGTACAGGAACGCACGCAATGGAGATGCGAATCACTGCGCTGATCGTTGCGATTGGTTTACTGCTAACTGCGCTGCACGGTGGCTGGAACATATCCGACATCTCGGTGCTGTTTGTCGTCAACCTCGGCAACTAGCTGCTGGCCGCTCGTAAGAGCGGCCTTCTGAATTCCCGGCGCCTTTTCCCGCATCACATATAATTGTGTAATAAATACTCACACTCTTTATCCGGACGTACCGGACGCTTCCCAATAAAAGTCAAAACAGTAAAAGACGGGTGAATAATACTCACGCCAACCGTAACGCCTCACGGCACAGCGCCTGTCTAGTTGGAGTCATTTTATGAAGTTGCCCTTTAAGCCACATCTGCTTGTCCTTCTGTGCAGTGCCGGGCTGTTTGCCGCCTCAGGCGTCATGTTTGTCAAAAGTCGTGCAACGGAACCCGTTGCGCCAGCCCCCGTCGCGCAACCACCGTCAGCGCCTACCGCAGCCCAGCCGGCCCCTGTTGTCGCGCCAACCTACACCGCCGCGCAAATCGATCAGTGGGTTGCCCCCATCGCGCTCTACCCGGATGCTCTGCTGTCACAAATCTTGATGGCCTCGACCTACCCGGCCAACGTGATTCAAGCGGCGCAGTGGTCCAAAGACAACCCCAAAATGGAAGGGGACGCCGCGATTCAGGCCGTTGCCAGCCAGCCCTGGGATCCCAGCGTAAAATCCCTGGTCGCGTTTCCTCAGCTGATGTCGCTGATGGGAGAGAATCCGCCGTGGGTACAAAATCTGGGCGATGCGTTTCTCGCGCAGCCGAAAGATGTAATGGATTCGGTACAACGGTTGCGCGCGCTGGCGCAGAAGACCGGCGCCTTGCAATCTACGCCTCAGCAGACGGTCACCACGGTAACGAAACCCGCACCGGCAAAAACCAGCACCACCGAGTCAACGTCAACCACCACGTCCGCACCGGCCCCGACGGTGATCCAAATTGAATCTGCCGACCCGCAGGTGGTTTACGTCCCCACCTATAATCCCAATACGGTTTACGGAACCTGGCCCAACACCGCTTATCCGCCAACCTATCTCCCGCCGTCACCCGGGGAGCAGTTTGGCAACAGCTTCGTCAACGGCTTAGGTTTCAGCCTGGGTGTCGCCACAACTTATGCCATCTTCAGCAATATCGACTGGGATGATGACGATGACTGGGACCATCATCATGACGGTGACTGGGATAATCACGGCGGCTACAACCGCAACGGTGATAACAACATCAATATTAACGTTGAGAACTTCAATAAAATCAGCGGACAACGCCTGACGGACGCCAACCGTATCTGGCAGCACAACCCGGCCTATCGGGAAGGTGTCCCCTACCCGACAAACCAGCTCAACACGCGTTTCCACTCCACCAACACGGCCACGGGGCTTAGTGCAACGCAACAACCGGTTAATCGCGATAGCCAGCGTCAGGCGGCGCTGAGCCAGATGGAGAAATCGACAGGTAAAACCTTCCCACAGACTGCTCGCCCGGGCACGAAAGCGGCGCAGCGACAGGCCTCAAGTGAACAGCTGAAACAGATTTCTCAGCGCAATAACTACCGTGGCTATGACACCAAACCGCAGACGGCGAAGCGGGCCACCACGCAGCAGCGAGAAAACCGCCAGACCACCGCGCAGAGACAAGAGAAACGGGTCCAGCCTTCTCAGCAACGTCCCTTCCAGCAGCGAAACAGTCAGCTCCGGGCCAATGCACTGAGCGGCAACGACAGCCGTTCCGCCAACTGGCAGGCGCAGCAGCAGCGTGGGGCGCAAAGCAGACACCTCGCCGCTCGTCAGCAGCAGCTACGCCCGGCAGCGGCTGGACGTGCTGAACACCGTGAATTCCGTCATCGCTAAGGGAGCCGACATGAAACGTAAATTACTCAGTGGAATGGTGTTGTTCATGGTCTCGGCGACCGTCATGGCGCAGCAATCCTTCAGCTCACCAGAACAGGCTACCAATGCGCTGGAAAGCGCCATCCGCGAGCAAAACGAAAGCGCGATGAGCAACCTGCTCGGTGAGAACTGGCGCGACTTCCTGCCCCCTGAAGGCGTTGATCCTGACGCAGTCGATCGCTTTCTGCGCGACTGGAAAGTCCGTCATAACACCATTGTCGAAGGCGATAAAGCGCATCTGGTTGTCGGAGACAGCGGCTGGCAACTTCCCATTCCGGTGATCAAAACCGCCTCCGGCTGGCAGTTTGACATCAAAGAAGGCGCCGAGGAGATCCTGACCCGCGAAATTGGGCGCAACGAACTCGCCTCCATTGAAGCTCTGCATGCCTACGTGGCCGCTCAGCAGAGCTATTTTGCGATGAACCAGAAATACGCGCAGAAGATTGTCAGTTCTGAGGGGAAAAAGGACGGTCTGTACTGGCCCGTCTCGCCCGGCGAAGCGCCAAGCCCGCTTGGTCCGGCATTTAGCCCTAAAGAGCCAGGCGCGGGTTACCATGGCTATCGCTTCCGCATCCTGCCAGATAATCACGGTTTCGCGATGGTGGCGTGGCCTGTCAGCTATGGTCAGACAGGCGTCATGAGCTTTGTGATAAACCAGGACGATCGAGTCTATCAGCGAGATCTTGGAAAGGAAACGGAAGATGCAGTGCAGGCAATCGGGCAGTTTACATCAGAAAATCCTTGGCAAAAGGTAACGCCTTAATCACTGCCCGGCGAAAGTGCTGGGCAGCGGTCACTTTTAATTCAAATTTTATTTAACGAAGCTATAGGTGATATTGCCTTTTAAATTTGCCGGCATTTTTGAAATGTCGGTTCTTGCCTCTTCGCCCCACTCAAAGACTTGATCATCATCACGCAACGCGATAAAGCGATAGCCACACGAATAGATAGCGCGAATGTTGTATAATTCCTGAGCTACCGGGGTAGTATCTCCGCCTTCGTATTTATCTCCCCAGGCTAATACAGTGCCATCACGACGAAGCGCCGCAAATGCATTCCAGGCACCACCTGTCAGAGAAACTACATTTGTTACATTTTGGGGCATACGATTAGCGACATGCCCCCAGCAGTATACGTCTCCATCTGATGTTAAAAATGCATAGCTGCCATTAATAGCAGCCTGAACATCGATAATATTAGTCAGACACGCAATTTCTTGTGGCAGCTCGCTTAAGTAATACGATTGTCCCCAAAAAACCACACTACCATTTTTTCTCAAAGCAATGAAAGTTGTATCAGTGCTATGTATAGAAACAATGTCCGACAGGTTTGCTATATTGTCTGGTATATCAGCACCGTATTTAGCACTTCCCCATGCAAAAATATTGCCTGTAGCCCTGAGCGCCACAAATGTACCAGTATTACTGTGTAATGCGATAACATCGTTAACTTCTTTTAAATGAATCGGCAACTCGCCTCCGTATGCACCATCCCCCCATGCGATCACGTGACCATTTTGGGTGATTCCTGCAAAGGCATATTCCGTAGTCTGGATAGCGACGAAATCCTTGCGTTCAGCAATATCTTTCGGAAAATCGTCACGAGGCGCACCGTCTGTCCACTGTACTACCTGATTGTTAGCCCGCAACGCAAGATAAGAATTGCTTCCGCTATCAAACCCATATTCAGCTACTTTAATAGCTACTATGTCGGTCAGTGCTGCAATGTGATCCGGCAGAGGATTATTACCATCAACAGACCAGGTAAAAACCTGTCCATTAGAGTTAATGGCGGCAGAAATTTCTCGCCCACCGTAAATAGCCCTAACATTATGATTACGATCGCTGGTCGGAGAAGTACCACCGCTTTCTGGCATACCCCACGCTTCAACAACACCATCATTTTTAATAGCGGCCAATGCGCCACCTGAACCACCAATATTGCTGATATTAATAACGTCACCCAGACGATAGATATCAGAGTTTGCAAGCAGTCGCACGTCGGGACGTGTATCGGTAAAAATGGGGCCAGTATGGCGAGGTGTGGATTCATCCTCATACCACCAGTCAACGCTCACGGGCAGTAGAGTCTCTTTATCAAGCGCAATCAGTTTGTGTGTTGAACTTGCCCAGGCATTTCCTAATTGCGTTCTGGCTCCCATAACTCTTAAATCACGAATATCAGATATTGAAACATAACTATTCATAATACATCCTTTTATTGAAAATATACCTTCGAAATAGTTATATACCCTTTAAATATTATGTCAAACCGGTAAATCAATTTTTAGAATATTTTTCCAAACGATATTGATAAGAATTTCATATAATAATAATCAATGGTGAACTCTAAAACATTTACCTAATAAATAACCGTTAAATGAAGCGCTAAATATTTAATTATATATTAATAACTAAGAATAAAATTAAAAAAAACGCCTCCGAAGGAGGCGCTTAGCAATCACAACAAAACTTATTTCTTCTTCGCTTTCGCGTTTGGCAGGTCAGTAATGCTACCTTCAAACACTTCAGCCGCCAGGCCCACGGACTCGTGCAGAGTCGGGTGCGCGTGGATGGTCAGCGCGATGTCTTCCGCGTCACAGCCCATTTCGATAGCCAGACCGATTTCACCCAGCAGCTCACCGCCGTTGGTACCGACAATCGCACCACCGATTACGCGGTGAGTCTCTTTGTCGAAAATCAGTTTGGTCATACCGTCTGCGCAGTCGGATGCGATAGCACGGCCAGAAGCAGCCCACGGGAAGGTGGCGGTTTCGTAGCTGATGCCTTTCTCTTTCGCTTCTTTCTCGGTCAGACCGACCCATGCAACTTCTGGCTCGGTGTACGCGATAGATGGGATCACTTTCGGATCGAAGTAGTGCTTCATGCCGGCGATAACTTCAGCGGCAACGTGACCTTCGTGAACACCTTTGTGCGCCAGCATTGGCTGACCGACGATATCGCCGATAGCAAAGATGTGCGGCACGTTGGTGCGCAGCTGTTTGTCAACGCGGATGAAGCCACGGTCGTCCACTTCCACGCCAGCTTTGCCCGCGTCGAGATTTTTACCGTTCGGTACACGACCGATAGCCACCAGCACGGCGTCGTAACGCTGTGGTTCGGATGGGGCTTTTTTGCCTTCCATGGAAACGTAAATACCGTCTTCTTTCGCTTCAACGGCAGTCACTTTGGTTTCCAGCATCAGGTTAAACTTCTTGCTGATGCGCTTGGTGAAGACTTTAACGATGTCTTTGTCAGCAGCCGGGATAACCTGGTCGAACATTTCAACCACGTCAATGTCTGAACCCAGCGCATGGTACACGGTACCCATTTCCAGACCGATGATACCGCCGCCCATAACCAGCAGACGCTTAGGAACGGTTTTCAGCTCCAGGGCATCAGTGGAATCCCACACGCGTGGATCTTCATGTGGAATGAATGGCAGTTCGATAGGGCGAGAGCCTGCCGCGATGATCGCGTTGTCGAAGTTGATAACGGTTTTGCCGTTTCCGCCTTCCACTTCCAGGGTGTTCGCACCGGTGAATTTACCCAGACCGTTAACCACTTTGACCTTACGGCCTTTCGCCATACCCGCCAGACCGCCGGTCAGCTGAGTGATAACTTTCTCTTTCCAGGTACGGATTTTGTCGATATCGGTTTTTGGCTCGCCGAAGACGATACCGTGTTCAGCCAGCGCTTTGGCTTCTTCGATAACTTTCGCTACGTGCAGCAGCGCTTTAGAAGGGATACAGCCGACGTTCAGACAAACACCGCCGAGGGTGCTGTAACGCTCTACGATGACGGTTTCCAGACCTAAATCCGCTGCACGAAATGCTGCGGAGTAACCTGCCGGGCCTGCCCCAAGTACTACGACCTGAGTTTTGATTTCTGTGCTCATCATGACCTCTTAGTTTATACCCGTCGTCCACCGGGTCGTTCTATCCGCCCGCAGTTTACAAAATTGTTAACAATTTTGAAACAACAAACGGCTCACGAATTGTCGCTTTCACCAATAACCTCATAAACACCATGAGATTATCAGAAAAAAGCCGGCCGACTGGCCGGCTTTTCGATTACATCACCAGGCGGCGAATGTCGCTCAGCATGTTGTTGATGATGGTGATGAAACGCGCACCATCAGCCCCGTCGATCACGCGGTGGTCGAAGGACAGAGAGATTGGCATCATCAGACGCGGCACGAACTCTTTGCCATTCCACACCGGCTCCATCGCGGACTTGGACACACCGAGGATAGCCACTTCCGGCGCGTTAACAATCGGCGCGAAGTGGGTGGTACCCAGGCCGCCGATGCTGGAGATAGTGAAGCAGCCGCCCTGCATTTCGCCGGCAGTCAGCTTACCATCACGCGCTTTTTTGGAGATGGTGGTCAGTTCACGAGACAGCTCGGTAATGCTCTTCTTGTTCACGTCTTTGAATACCGGAACAACCAGACCATTTGGCGTATCTACCGCAACACCGATGTTGATGTATTTCTTCAGCGTCAGCTTCTGGCCGTCTTCGGACAGGGAGCTGTTGAAGCGTGGCATCTGCTCCAGAGCAGCGGCAACGGCTTTCATGATGAAGACCACTGGGGTGAATTTCACGTCCAGCTTACGCTTCTCGGCTTCGGCGTTCTGCTGTTTACGGAACGCTTCCAGATCGGTGATATCGGTCTTATCGAAGTGCGTAACGTGCGGGATCATCACCCAGTTACGGCTCAGGTTAGCACCCGAGATTTTCTGGATACGGCCCAGTTCCACTTCTTCGATTTCGCCGAACTTGCTGAAGTCCACTTTCGGCCATGGCAGCATGCCCGGGATACCGCCGCCAGCGGCTGCCGCAGGTGCAGCTTCGGCGCGTTTCACCGCGTCTTTCACGTAAGCCTGAACGTCTTCGCGCAGGATACGACCCTTACGGCCGGTCCCTTTCACTTTCGCCAGGTTCACACCGAATTCGCGCGCCAGGCGACGAATCAGCGGAGTCGCGTGGACGTAAGCGTCGTTTTCAGCGAACTCTGATTTTTCTGCTTTTGCAGCAGGGGCAGCGGCTGGTTTAGCAGCCTGAGCCGGTGCAGCAGCCGGTGCTGGAGCAGCCGCAGCAGCCGGAGCGGCGGCAGGCGCAGCGCCTTCCACTTCGAAGACCATGATCAGGGAGCCGGTAGACACTTTGTCACCGGTGCTGATTTTGATCTCTTTAACGGTACCCGCGAACGGCGCAGGCACTTCCATGGAAGCCTTGTCGCCTTCAACGGTGATCAGTGACTGTTCAGCGGCAACTTTGTCGCCCACTTTTACCATCACTTCGGTGACTTCAACTTCGTCACCGCCGATGTCCGGTACGTTAACGTCTTTCGCACCGCCAGCAGCGGCTGGTGCAGCGGCCGGAGCCGGAGCAGCGGCCTGTGCAGGCGCGGCAGCAGGTGCAGCACCCGCAACTTCGAAGATCATGATAAGCGACCCGGTAGACACTTTGTCGCCGGTGTTGATCTTGATCTCTTTTACGGTACCGGCGAACGGAGCCGGCACTTCCATAGAGGCTTTGTCGCCTTCTACGGTGATCAGTGACTGCTCGGCCGCAACGGTATCGCCCACTTTCACCAGGATTTCAGTGACTTCAACTTCGTCACCGCCGATGTCAGGCACGTTCACTTCTTTCGCTGCTGCGGCAGCTGCTGGAGCAGCGGCGGCCGGAGCGGCTTCTTTCTTCTCTTCCTGCGCAGGTGCAGCTGCTGCTGCACCGTCGGCGGAATCGAAAATCATGATCAGTTTGCCAGTCTCGGTTTTGTCGCCAACGGAGACTTTGATCTCTTTAACGATGCCAGCCTGAGGAGACGGGACTTCCATAGAGGCTTTATCGCCTTCTACGGTGATCAGCGACTGTTCAGCTTCAACTTTGTCGCCCACTTTGACCAGGATCTCGGTGATTTCAACTTCATCAGCCCCGATGTCCGGTACATTGATTTCGATAGCCATTATTCTTTTACCTCTTACGCCAGACGCGGGTTAACTTTTTCTGCATCGATGTTGAATTTGGTAATTGCGTCCGCAACCACTTTCTTATCGATTTCGCCACGTTTAGCCAGTTCGCCCAGTGCTGCTACAACCACGTAAGAAGCATCAACTTCGAAGTGGTGACGCAGGTTTTCGCGGCTGTCAGAACGACCGAAGCCGTCAGTACCCAGTACGCGATAATCATCAGCTGGAACGTATGTACGAACCTGCTCAGCGAACAGTTTCATATAGTCAGTAGACGCCACCGCTGGCGCGTCGTTCATCACCTGAGCGATGTACGGTACGCGTGGGGTTTCCATTGGGTGCAGCATGTTCCAGCGCTCACAATCCTGGCCATCACGCGCCAGTTCGGTGAAGGAAGTCACAGAGTACACGTCGGAACCCACGCCGTAGTCTTTCGCCAGGATCTGCGCTGCTTCACGAACGTGACGCAGGATAGAACCGGAGCCCAGCAGCTGAACTTTACCTTTGCTACCTTCAATGGTTTCGAGTTTGTAGATACCTTTACGGATACCTTCCTCGGCACCTGCTGGCATTGCCGGCATGTGGTAGTTTTCGTTCAGGGTGGTGATGTAGTAGTAAATGTTCTCTTGCGCTTCACCGTACATGCGCTGCAGGCCGTCATGCATGATGACTGCCACTTCGTACGCGTAGGACGGGTCGTAAGAGATACAGTTAGGAATAGTCAGAGACTGAATGTGGCTGTGGCCATCTTCGTGCTGCAGACCTTCACCGTTCAGGGTCGTACGACCGGAAGTACCACCGATCAGGAAGCCGCGAGCCTGCTGGTCGCCTGCCTGCCAGCACAGGTCACCGATACGCTGGAACCCGAACATGGAGTAGTAAATGTAGAACGGAATCATCGGCAGGTTGTTGGTGCTGTATGAAGTCGCAGCAGCCAGCCAGGATGCGCCTGCGCCCAGCTCGTTGATACCTTCCTGAAGGATCTGACCTTTCTCGTCTTCTTTGTAGTATGCAACCTGCTCACGGTCCTGCGGGGTGTACTGCTGGCCGTTCGGGCTGTAGATACCGATCTGACGGAACAGACCTTCCATACCGAAAGTACGCGCTTCGTCGGCGATGATTGGAACCAGACGATCTTTGATCGACTTGTTCTTCAGCATCACGTTCAGGGCACGAACGAAAGCGATGGTGGTGGAGATCTCTTTGTTCTGCTCTTCCAGCAGCTGAGAGAAGTCTTCCAGCGCTGGCAGTTCCAGCTTCTCGGTGAAGTTAGGCTGACGAGCTGGCAGGTAGCCTTTCAGCGCCTGACGACGTTCGTGCAGGTACTTGTGCTCTTCAGAGCCTTCCGGGAAGGTGATGTAAGACAGGTTTTCTACCTGCTCATCGGTCACTGGAACGTTGAAACGGTCGCGGATATAGCGCACGCCGTCCATGTTCATTTTCTTAACCTGGTGAGCGATGTTTTTACCTTCTGCGGTATCACCCATGCCGTAACCTTTGATGGTGTGGGCCAGGATTACAGTCGCTTTACCTTTGGTTTCACGGGCTTTTTTCAGTGCAGCGTAAATTTTCTTCGGATCGTGACCACCGCGGTTCAGGGCCCAGATCTGCTCATCAGTCCAGTCGGCAACCAGCGCTGCAGTTTCTGGATATTTGCCGAAGAAGTGCTCACGCACGTAGGCACCGTCTTTGGATTTGAAGGTCTGGTAGTCGCCGTCAACGGTTTCGTTCATCAGTTGGATCAGTTTACCGCTGGTGTCTTTACGCAGCAGTTCGTCCCAACGGGAACCCCACATGACTTTGATCACGTTCCAGCCAGCACCTGCGAAGATGCCTTCCAGTTCGTTGATGATCTTGCCGTTACCGGTTACCGGACCATCCAGACGCTGCAGGTTACAGTTGATGATGAAGCACAGGTTGTCCAGCTTCTCACGGGTTGCGATGGTGATCGCACCTTTAGATTCTGGCTCATCCATTTCACCGTCGCCCAGGAAGGCGTAAACGGTCTGCTCAGAAGTGTCTTTCAGACCACGGTGTTCCAGATACTTCAGGAATTTAGCCTGGTAGATCGCACCGATTGGGCCCAGACCCATAGATACGGTCGGGAACTGCCAGAATTCAGGCATCAGTTTAGGGTGCGGATAAGAAGACAGACCTTTACCGTGAACTTCCTGACGGAAATTGTTCATCTGCTCTTCAGTCAGACGACCTTCCAGGAATGCACGTGCATAGATGCCCGGAGAGATGTGGCCCTGGAAGTACACCAGATCGCCGCCGTCTTTCTCGTTCGCTGCACGGAAGAAGTGGTTGAAGCACACTTCGTAAACGGTCGCAGAAGACTGGAAGGACGCCATGTGGCCACCCAGCTCCAGGTCTTTCTTGGACGCGCGTAGAACGGTCATGATGGCGTTCCAGCGGATTGCAGAACGGATACGACGTTCCAGATCCAGATTGCCCGGGTATTCCGGTTCGTCTTCAACGGCAATCGTGTTTACGTAGTTGCTAGCCCCTGCACCTGAAGCAACCTTCACGCCGCCTTTGCGAGCTTCAGAAAGCAGCTGATCAATCAGATACTGAGCGCGCTCAACACCTTCTTCACGGATGACCGATTCGATCGCCTGTAGCCAGTCGCGAGTTTCGATCGGATCCACGTCATTTTGGAGACGTTCTGACATGGGGGTATTCCTTATCTATCTAATACGTTGATTTGTCTGGAACCTGTCCCATTGTGCTCTTGGGCAAGAACACAATAAGACAGGTTCTGCGTTTAGTTGCCGCGCTCTAAAAGTACCTGGCGCTTAATCCTTTCGTTGCTGTATGCGGCGTAATGAACGTTCGCGACGCGATTGTTCACGGCTGCGGTCCAGCAAGATTTCCTCAATGAAAGCCAGGTGACGGTGCGACGCTTCGCGCGCCTGCTCCGGCTCCCCGGCCATTATCGCCTCGAATACTCGGGTGCGATGGTTGCTTACCAGCGGGAGCATCTCCCGACGGGCATACAACAATTCAAAATTCTGACGAACGTTCTGGGCCAGCATCGGCTCCATGCAGCGTAGCAGATGGAGGAGCACCACGTTGTGTGCCGCTTCGGTGACGGCGATTTGATACTGGACAACGGCGCTGGACTCGGCGTCTAAATCGCCGGACTGCTGTGCCCGTTCAATGGCCTGATGCAGTTCGCGGATACGCACGCGATCTTCATCAGTGCTGCGAAGGGCGGCGTAATAGGCCGCAATACCTTCAAGCGCGTGACGGGTCTCAAGCAGGTCAAACTGGGATTCTGGGTGGTCAGAGAGAAGTTCTACCAGCGGATCGCTGAAGCTCTGCCACAGGCTGTTTTGCACAAAGGTTCCGCCGCCCTGGCGACGAAGCAGCAAGCCCTTTGCTTCGAGGCGTTGAATCGCCTCACGCAGAGAGGGACGTGAAACGTCGAACTGTTTTGCCAGCTCGCGTTCTGGCGGAAGTTTCTCACCCGGGCGCAGAGTCCCTTCGAGGATTAAAAACTCCAGCTGCTGCTCAATCACATCAGATAGTTTTGGTTGGCGAATTTTGCTGTAGGCCATATTCCCTGTCTTACGCCTTTTTGCCCGGAGTCAATTGGTCTTACCAATTTCTAGTTCGTATCGCTAAAGTAACAAAGTATTCACCTTCTGTCCATATTGGTTTTGATTGAAATCAGTAAACCCTGCACATTTTAACAACCTTACAGAAATAACGTTTCAGAAATGTAACTTTGCACAAATGAGTTGATTACTCCCAAAGAGGGAGTTTTAACCATAATGAAACGAGGGGTTTTGCAATCTGAAGCGATTCAACATGGCAAATAATGAAAATTCGCCCACTTAAGAAGCATTTCTATTCTATAGGTTGGGTTAGGAAGAATAAGCGGGCCGATTTACAAATGCTTTCTTTTTATTCAAGTCGTCAGCATCCCTTCATAAAGCAGGTGCATTCGCAGGCGCTTACCACTATTCTGGCGCGTACGGAAGTCATCTCCGCTTTTTTCGGTTTGTTTAACCGTAAAGAAATAAATACAGAATATGGACTTTCATAATTACACACGCACAGCGTGAACATAACAACCACACACGAGGTTTCAAATGGAAGCTCAACAGCACGGCGATCAGCTAAAGCGCGGACTTAAAAACCGCCATATACAGCTTATCGCACTGGGCGGTGCGATTGGTACCGGCCTGTTTCTGGGCAGCGCATCCGTTATCCAGTCAGCCGGTCCGGGTATTATTTTGGGTTACGCGATTGCGGGTTTCATCGCTTTTCTGATCATGCGCCAGCTTGGCGAAATGGTCGTTGAAGAGCCGGTCGCAGGCTCGTTCAGCCACTTTGCCTACAAATACTGGGGCAGCTTTGCGGGCTTCGCCTCCGGCTGGAACTACTGGGTGCTGTACGTTCTGGTTGCTATGGCCGAGCTGACCGCCGTCGGGAAGTACATTCAGTTCTGGTATCCGGAGATCCCCACCTGGGCGTCTGCTGCAGCCTTCTTCGTGATTATCAACGCCATTAACCTGACCAACGTAAAAGTATTCGGCGAGATGGAGTTCTGGTTTGCCATTATCAAAGTCATTGCCGTTGTGGCGATGATCATCTTCGGTGGCTGGCTGCTGTTCAGCGGCAACGGCGGCCCGCAGGCTACCGTGCGTAACCTCTGGGAACAGGGCGGCTTCCTGCCTCACGGCATGACCGGTCTGGTGATGATGATGGCGATCATTATGTTCTCCTTCGGCGGCCTGGAGCTGGTGGGTATTACCGCCGCCGAAGCCGATAACCCGGAGCAAAGCATTCCGAAAGCCACAAATCAGGTTATCTACCGTATTCTGATCTTCTATGTGGGCTCACTGGCCGTGCTGCTCTCCCTGCTGCCATGGACGCGCGTGACCGCTGACACCAGCCCGTTTGTTCTCATCTTCCACGAGCTGGGCGATACCTTTGTCGCCAACGCCCTGAACATCGTGGTGCTGACCGCAGCGCTCTCCGTTTACAACAGCTGCGTATACTGCAACAGCCGTATGCTGTTCGGCCTGGCCCAGCAGGGCAACGCGCCGAAGATGCTGCTCAACGTGGATAAACGCGGCGTGCCGGTGAATACCATCATTGTTTCAGCCATCGTGACCGCGCTGTGCGTGCTGATTAACTACATGGCACCGGAATCGGCGTTTGGCCTGCTGATGGCGCTGGTAGTCTCTGCTCTGGTTATCAACTGGGCGATGATCAGCCTGGCGCACATGAAGTTCCGCCGCGCGAAACAGCAGCAGGGCGTGACCACGCGCTTCCCTGCCCTGCTCTATCCGCTGGGTAACTGGATTTGCCTGCTGTTTATGGCGGCCGTGCTGGTGATCATGCTGATCACGCCGGGCATGGCGATTTCCGTCTACCTGATCCCGGTCTGGATTGCGATCCTTGGCGTTGGCTATCTCTTCAGCCAGAAAAGCCGTAATGCCATGAAGGCGCACTAAACCTCTCGCCGCGGCACCTGCTTTTGCGGGTGCCGCGCGTTGTTACCTCCTTCACACTTTCACGCCAACAGCACATTTATCCATATCACCGCCCTGATACTGCAACGCATATATTCCTTTGCCAGCGAATAATTCTCCCCATACCGTAAACCGGAGAGCTGTCGATGGATAACAACAAACTGTCAGTAAAAGAAAAGATCGGCTATGGGATGGGCGACGCGGGATGCAACATCATCTTCGGCGCCATCATGCTGTTTGTTAACTATTTCTATACGGATATTTTTGGCCTGGCGCCTGCGCTGGTCGGCGTGCTGCTGCTGTCTGTCCGCGTGATTGACGCCGTAACGGACCCGATCATGGGGGCGATTGCCGACCGTACCCGCAGTAAATATGGCCGGTTTCGTCCATGGCTGCTGTGGATTGCGTTCCCCTACGCGCTGTTCAGCATTCTGATGTTCACCACCCCGGAGTGGAGCTATAACAGCAAAGTTATCTATGCGTTTGTCACCTACTTCCTGCTCTCGTTAACCTATACGGCCATCAACATCCCTTACTGCTCGTTAGGTGGAGTGATCACCAACGATCCAAAAGAGCGCGTGGCCTGCCAGTCGTATCGCTTTGTGCTGGTCGGCATCGCCACGCTGCTGCTCTCCTTAACGCTGCTGCCGATGGCCGACTGGTTTGGCGGGGATAACAAAGCCAAAGGCTACCAGATGGCGATGACCGTCCTGGCGCTGATTGGTACCTGTATGTTCCTGTTCTGCTTCGCCACCGTGCGCGAGCGCGTGCGTCCGGCAGTGCAAACCAACGACGAACTGAAAAACGACCTGAAAGACGTGTGGAAAAACGACCAGTGGGTGCGCATTTTGCTGCTCACGCTGTGCAACGTCTGCCCGGGCTTTATCCGCATGGCGGCGACCATGTATTACGTCACCTGGGTGATGGGCCAGAGCACCCACTTCGCCACGCTGTTTATCAGCCTGGGCGTTGTCGGCATGATGCTTGGCAGCGTGCTGGCGAAAGTGCTGACCGACCGCTGGTGTAAGCTGAAGGTCTTCTTCTGGACCAACATCGTGCTGGCGATTTTCTCCTGCGCCTTCTATTTCTTCGACCCGAAAGCCACCGTTACCATCGTGGTGCTCTACGTCCTGCTGAACATCCTGCACCAGATCCCGTCTCCGCTGCACTGGTCGCTGATGGCCGACGTGGACGACTACGGCGAGTGGAAAACCGGGAAACGCATCACCGGGATCAGCTTCTCGGGTAACATCTTCTTCCTGAAACTGGGCCTGGCGATTGCCGGGGCGATGGTCGGCTTCCTGCTCTCCTGGTACGGTTATGACGCGGGCGCAAAAGCGCAAAGCGCGGACGCCATTAACGGGATCGTGCTGCTCTTTACCGTCATTCCGGGCATTGGATACTTAATTACCGCTGGGGTGGTACGTCTGCTGAAGGTGGACCGCGAAACCATGAAGCAGATCCAGGCCGATCTGGAAAAGCGCCGTACCAACTACCGCGAGCTGAATGACTATCAGGAACTCAAAGCCGCTGAGACTAAATAAGGAAAGCCGCATGCATAACTGGCCAAACCCGTTTATCGAACAACGCGCCGACCCGTACATTTTACGCCATGAGGGACAGTACTATTTTATTGCCTCCGTGCCGCAGTACGACAGGCTGGCGATCCGCCGCGCAGACTCGCTGGAAGGACTACGCGACGCTGAAGAGGTGGTGGTCTGGCGCAAACCCGAGACCGGCCCGATGAGCCAGCTAATCTGGGCGCCAGAACTGCACCACGTTGACGGCAAGTGGTACATCTATTTTGCCGCGACGCACACCCAGGCGCTCGACGCGCTCGGGATGTTCCAGCACCGCATGTTTGCGATTGAGTGTGTGGACCGCGATCCGCTCAGCGGTACCTGGATCGAGAAAGGGCAAATCAACACCCCGTTCGACACCTTCGCCCTGGACGCCACCACCTTTGTTCATCAGGGCAAACGCTGGTACCTGTGGGCGCAAAAAGCCCCGGATATTTCCGGTAACTCTAACCTCTATCTGTGCGAAATGGAGAACCCGTGGACGCTGAAAGGCGAGCCGGTGATGCTCAGCAAGCCAGAATACGACTGGGAATGCCGTGGTTTCTGGGTCAACGAAGGTCCGGCGGTGCTGGTTCACGGCGATAAGCTGTTTATCAGCTACTCCGCCAGCGCCACCGATGAGAACTACTGCATGGGGTTACTGTGGATAGACCTGAACGCCGATCCGCAAAACCCGGCAAACTGGCACAAATCCCCTCGCCCGGTTTTCGTCACCAGCTACGAGAACCGCCAGTACGGGCCAGGCCACAACAGCTTTACGCAAACGCCGGAAGGGGAAGATGTATTGGTGTACCACGCAAGAAATTACACCGAAATTGAAGGCGATCCGCTTTACGATCCGAACCGTCATACTCGCCTGAAGCTTGTCCGCTGGGACGAAAACGGGATGCCTGATTTCGGCATCCCGCCTGCGGATACGTTATAGCGTCTGCGGCGCGCTGGGTTACACCAGCGTGCCGTAAATCGTCAGCAGCGCCACAATCACCACCACCACAAACGAGGTTTTCTTCGCCATGGAGACGGCGGCTTTTGGCGTTTCGATCTTGTCGGTATGCGGTTCGCGCGCCAGCGAGAACTGCGCCAGGCGCGTCAACACCTGGTACTGGGACGTATGGCGGTCCCCAAGAGAAGCGAACCATGCGGGCAGCGCTTTTTCACCGTGGCCAATTAAGGCGTACACCACGCCCACCAGACGCACCGGAAGCCAGTCGACCACGTGCAGGATGGCATCAATGCCGGACAGCAAACGCTCATGCGGCGTCAGATAACGGGCAAGCCAGGTCTGCCAGGCGCGCAGGAGCGCATAGCCCATCAGCAGTACCGGCCCCCACGGGCCGCCCACCACAAACCAGAACAGCGGAGCAAGGTAGTAGCGGAAGTTAATCCACAGCAGCGCGTTTTGCAGCTCGCGCAGGAACTCGCGCTCGTCGCAGTCCGGCGGCACGCCGTGGATCATCGTCAGCTCGCTCGCCATCGCGCCGCGCGCGTGGGCATCGTCACGGGAGGCGGCTTTCAGGTAGGCGTGATAGTGCAAACGCACCTTGCCCGCACCAATGCACAGCACGCCGAGCAGGATCCACACCACCAGCAGCGGCACGTTGAAAAAGAGTCCGTACAGCGAGCGCAGCAGCAGGAAGGTAATCAGCATGACGCCCGCCATCATCAGCAGCGTGCGCAGCATGGAAAAGTGCTTAATGCGGCGGAATAACACCTCCAGCCGGTGATCCAGTTGCCAGTGCTCGCCGAGCTTGAACAGGCGTTCAGCGATGATAACCAGCAGCATGGTAAACAACGTCATGGTATCTCCTTATTCTGACGACGCGGCAAGCATGGCGCGAAACCGCGGCCAGTCAAATGCCGGGCCGGGATCGGTTTTTCTCGCCGGAGCGATATCGCTGTGCCCGGTAATATTGTCGGCGATTGCCGGGTAGAGTCCGATAAGCGTGTGGGTAATAGCAACCAGCTGCTGATACTGGGCATCGGTGTAGGGGGTAGTATCCGTGCCTTCCAGCTCAATCCCAATCGAGAAATCGTTGCACCGTTCGCGCCCGTGATACATCGATACCCCGGCATGCCAGGCGCGCTTATCAAAAGGAACATACTGAACCACCTCACCATCACGGCGAATCAGGCAGTGAGCCGACACGCGCAGATGCGCAATCTCAGCGAAGAAGGGATGAGCATTGGGATCTATCGTTCCCGTGAATAACGCATCGATCCACGGGCCGCCAAACTCACCCGGCGGGAGGCTAATATTATGAACCACCAGCAGTGTGGGCTTTTCATCCTCCGGGCGGCAGTCGTGGTGCGGCGAGGGCACATGCCGCGCATCCACCAGCCATCCGTTTTCTAACAACATGCTGGAACTCCTTCTGTATGGTGCAATGACTCGGTTCAGAGTAGCATGTTTCAATATTATGATTCGTTACCAATTTGGAGTTTTATCATGCCGCCTCGCCGCTACAACCCCGACCACCGACGTGAAGCGCTTCTGGAACGTATTAATATGGATATTCCGGCAAGCGTCGCCCATGCGTTGAAAGAAGACCTGGGGGGTGACGTTAACGCCGATAAAGATATTACCGCACAATTGTTGCCAAAAGAGACACGCTCGCACGCGGTCATTATCACCCGTGAGGAGGGCGTTTTTTGCGGCAAGCGTTGGGTTGAAGAGGTCTTTACTCAGCTGGCGGGTGACGATGTACAGGTGACATGGCACGTTGATGATGGTGATGCAGTGACCGCCAATCAGCCGCTGTTCGAGCTGGACGGTCCTTCCCGCGTATTACTGACCGGCGAGCGTACCGCGCTCAATTTTGTCCAAACGCTCTCTGGCGTCGCCAGTGAAGTGCGCCGCTACGTTGATCTGCTGGCCGGCACCCGTACCCAGCTGCTTGATACCCGCAAAACGCTGCCGGGCCTGCGCACTGCGCTGAAGTACGCGGTGCTCTGCGGCGGCGGCGCAAACCATCGTCTGGGCTTATCCGATGCTTTCCTGATTAAAGAGAACCACATTATTGCTTCTGGCTCCGTGCGTCAGGCGGTGGAAAAGGCCTTCTGGCTGCATCCGGATGTGCCGGTTGAGGTGGAGGTCGAAAGCCTGGAAGAGCTGGAGCAGGCGATCAAGGCCGGGGCCGATATCATCATGCTCGATAACTTCGAGACGGAGCAGATGCGCGAGGCGGTGAAACTGACCAACGGCCGGGCCCAGCTTGAAGTGTCCGGAAACGTCACTTTCGAGACGATCCGTGAGTTCGCCGAAACCGGCGTGGATTACATCTCCGTTGGCGCGCTGACCAAGCACGTTCGCGCCCTCGATCTCTCAATGCGCTTCAAATAACGCACGCTCCCCTCTCTGCCCGGAGAGGGGAATTTCAGCCTCGCTCGCAAATCCATTGTCCTTCTCTGCAACACGGAATGAATTCTCTGAAGCTCCTTTCTCGTTCTCTTTTTTGCCCCTCGTTTCTGCCCTGTCCCGCTGACAAAGTAGCGCCACTTTGCATAAGGAGCAGATATGGACAGACAACAAGGATTCACACTCATTGAGCTGATGGTGGTCATTGGCATTATTGCGATTCTGAGCGCCATCGGCGTTCCCGCCTATCAGAACTACCTGCGTAAAGCAGCCCTCACCGATATGCTGCAAACTTTCGTTCCCTATCGCACTGCCATTGAGCTTTGCGCACTCGATCGCGGCGGCGTGGAAAGCTGCGATGCCGGCAGTAACGGTATACCCTCTCCTGCCACGACGCGTTACGTTTCAGGAATGAGCGTGGCGAAAGGGATCGTGACCTTAACAGGCCAGGAGAGCCTGAACGGGCTGACGGTAACCATGACGCCGCAGTGGAGCAACGGCAACGGTATGACGGGCTGGACGCGTGACTGCAATATCAGTGCTGACAGCGCGCTTAAGCAGGCCTGCGAAGACGTCTTCCGCTTCGACACTAACTAAGGAGCGGATAATGAACACCGATCAACTCGTGGCGCTTTGTCTTCGCCACCATGCCCTGCTGCTCACCAGCGACAGCGACATGATTAGCATCGCCGTCGTGGGAACCCCCGCGCCTGAACTTATGGAGGCCCTGCGCTTCGCGACCCAGAAGCGGATTGATATCGAATGCTGGAGCGCTGAACGCATGGAAAAGCACCGGCAGTTAACCGCGCAATCGCATCTGCCCGTCGTTTCGCAACCCCACTCCGCGGTGGACATCCTCAACCACACGCTGCAGCAGGCAGTAAACCAGCGCGCGTCTGACATCCATATCGAACCAATGGAGCACGCGTGCCAGATCCGCTTACGTATCGACGGGGTTCTTTATCCGCAGCCTCCTCTTTCCGCCGCGCTGGCGACGATGCTCAGCGCCCGGTTAAAAGTGCTGGGTAATCTGGATATTGCGGAACGACGCTTGCCGCAGGACGGCCAGTTTACGATTGAGCTGACAAACGAGCCGGTCTCGTTTCGTATCGCCACGCTTCCCTGCAATGGCGGTGAGAAAATTGTGCTGCGTTTGCTACATCAGGTTCAGCAGGCGCTGGAGCCGAACGCGCTTGGCATGAGCGCTAAACAGCTGGCCTGTTTTAATGAGGTACTCCACCAGCCTCAGGGGCTAATTCTGGTCACCGGCCCGACGGGCAGCGGCAAAACCGTAACGCTCTACAGCGCGCTGCAGGCGCGTAACATCCCTGACGTCAACATCTGCAGCGTGGAGGATCCCATCGAGATCCCGCTTGCGGGGTTAAATCAGACGCAGGTTAACCCCCGCGCGGGCTTAACATTCCAGAGCGTACTGAGAGCGCTGCTCCGTCAGGATCCGGACATCATTATGGTAGGGGAAATTCGCGATGGTGAAACGGCAGAAATTGCCATTAAAGCCGCGCAGACCGGGCATCTGGTATTGTCGACGCTGCACACCAACTCGACGACGGAAACCCTCATTCGTCTGGAGCAGATGGGCGTGGCGCGCTGGATGATCTCTTCCGCGCTTTCGATGGTGATTGCCCAGCGGCTGGTTCGGCGCCTTTGCCCGCACTGCCGACAGAAAACAGGGGAGCATACGGACCTGCCGCGTTCGATTTGGCCGCGGCAACTTCCTCGCTGGCAGCCTGCAGGCTGCGATCGTTGTTATCATGGTTTTTACGGGCGCGTGGCCATTTTTGAAGTACTTGCGATCGATAATCCCCTGCGCCAGGCTATTGCCAGCGGGGCAGGCACCGAGGTGATTGAAGCCAGCGCCCGACAGGCTGGACTCATCTCGCTGTTTGAACACGGCTGCATGGCCGTTGAACAAGGGATGACCACGCTTGAAGAGTTAGTGCGTGTTCTGGGTATGCCCGATGGCTGCTAATCAACTCTGGCGCTGGCGAGCACTCTCCGCTGAAGGAGAACCCCGAAACGGGGTACTCTGGGCCACCGACCGCAACGCAGCCTTCACCAGGCTGATGCGTAACGACCTCCATCCTCTGGCCCTGACCCGATGCGCTCAAAGGCACCGCTGGCGTCCACATCACTGCTACGAGATGTTTCGTCAGCTCGCAACGCTCCTGCAGGCCGGGCTGACGCTCGCGCATAGTCTGCAAATGCTGGCAGACCAACATCCAGTAGAACCGTGGCGGGGGCTACTGCAAAACGTTGCCGATGAACTCAGTGAAGGCTGTCCTTTTTCTGAGGCGCTCAAACGGTGGCCAGCGGTCTTTAGCCCACTGCATATCTCAATGGTGAAAACCGGAGAGCTAACGGGGAAGCTTGAAGCGTGCTGCCGAGAGCTTGCAGAGCAGCAAAAAGCGCAGCAGCAGCTCAGCGCGAAGGTGAAAAAAGCGCTGCGCTACCCGGCGATCGTCCTGACGCTGGCCGTGCTCGTCGTGCTGGCAATGGTCACCCTGGTTTTGCCCGAATTTGCCGCGATCTACAAAACCTTTAATACCCCGCTTCCGGCGCTGACGCGAATTGTTATGGGGATAGCCGCGTTTATGCAGTCATATGCCCTTGCGCTGTTCGCGATGCTGCTTGTTCCCGTAACCGCAGCCTGGCCTCTGCGACACCATCCTCGCTGGCAGCGTATTCTGCTGGGTTTTCCCGTAATGGGAGCGCTGGCGAAAGGGCAAAAGCTGGGACAGATCTTCACCGTGCTGTCGCTCACGCAGCAGGCGGGCATTGCATTCTTACAGGGGCTTGAAAGTGCAGAAGAGACTGTTGAAAGCCGATACTGGGAGGGAATACTCCGCAGCATACGCGAGAACATTGAAAAAGGTCTCCCCGTCTGGTCGTCCTTTCAGAAGGCGGCAATGTTTACCCCGCTCTGTATTCAGCTTTTGCGAACCGGCGAGATGTCAGGTTCGCTGGACGTCATGCTGGCAAACCTTGCTCGCCATCACACGGAACAGACCTTTCAACGGGCAGACAATCTGGCGGCGCTTCTGGAGCCACTGCTCCTGGTTGTTACGGGGGTTATCATCGGCACGCTGGTGGTGGCAATGTATCTGCCGATTTTCCATCTGGGTGATGCGATGAGCGCGGGGTAGTGCAGCAGCGCTGGCGCACGAACATGCGCCAGCGAAAGCCGTTACAGGCTATTGAAAACGCGGTTTTCCTGCTCCTGAACGCGAATAAACGTTGTGCGTTTCGTCAGCTCTTTCAGGCGGGATGCACCCACGTAGGTACAGGCTGAGCGCAGGCCGCCCAGGATGTCGCGCGCGGTGTTTTCAACCGGGCCGCGCAGAGGCAGCTTCACGGTTTTGCCTTCTGCCGCACGGTATTTAGCCACGCCACCGACGTGACGGGTCATCGCAGATTCAGAGCTCATACCGTAGAACAGCATGAATTTCTCGCCGTTCTCTTCCACCACGATGCCGCCGCTCTCTTCGTGGCCTGCCAGCATACCGCCGAGCATCACGAAGTCCGCGCCGCCGCCAAAGGCCTTTGCGACATCGCCCGGCATGGTGCAACCGCCGTCGCTGATGATCTGGCCGCCCAGGCCGTGCGCCGCGTCGGCACATTCAATGACCGCGGAAAGCTGCGGATAACCAACTCCGGTTTTCACGCGCGTGGTGCATACGGAGCCCGGGCCAATGCCCACTTTCACGATGTCGGCACCGGAAAGGATCAGCTCTTCACACATTTCACCGGTCACCACGTTGCCCGCAATGATAGTTTTGGTCGGCCAGGCTTCGCGCGCCTTGCTGACGAACTGCACGAAGTGCTCGGAGTAACCGTTCGCCACATCAATACAAACGAAGCTAAGCGCCGGGTTGGCATTCAGGATCTGTTTGGTTTTCTCGAAATCGGCGTCGGAAGTACCGGTGGAAACCATCACGTGCTTCACCACGTCAGCAGAGGCGGACGCAACAAACGCATTCCACTCTTCAGGAGTGTAGTGCTTGTGGACTGCAGTAAGAATATCGAACTGAGCCAGCGCCGTTGCCATCTCAAAGGTACCGACTGTATCCATGTTGGCAGCAATGATTGGCACGCCAGACCACGTCTGACCGGAATGCTTAAAGGTGAATTGACGTTCGAGTTCAACGTCTGAGCGACTTTTCAGTGTAGAGCGTTTAGGGCGGATAAGAACGTCTTTGAAACCTAACTTCAGATCTTCTTCGATACGCATGTGCGGATTCCTGGGGTTAGAGGCAAATATGTTAAAAGCACAACTCCAGTGACGCTATCATACGCACTAATACCTGCTCCGCAAGACTGCGAAATTCTCTTTTTTTACGCTACAATCCTATAAATTTACCTGGTAAAAAGCCGGTAAAGAGAATCAAACAATTACTGTCGCACGTTTGTTTTTTAAGCAACTGATTTCCATAATGAATAATTCCCAGGATTTGATTTAATGGGGTATATCGTCGCAGTAACCGGCGGCATCGGTAGTGGCAAAAGTACCGTTGCGGACGCGTTTTCTCGTCTCGGCATCGCGATTATTGATGCTGATATTATTGCCCGTCAGGTGGTAGAGCCCAATACACCCGCGCTAAAGGCCATCGCCGACCATTTCGGTCAGGCAATCATCAATGCCGATGGCACACTGAACCGCCGTCAGCTTCGCGAATATATTTTTTCCGATTCTGCGGAAAAAGCCTGGCTTAATGCCCTGCTCCACCCCATTATCCACCAGGAAACTCAGCGTCAGATAGCCGCAGCCCGCTCGCCCTATGTCCTGTGGGTGGTTCCGCTCCTGGTAGAAAATCAGCTGCATAAGAAAGCCAATCGGGTATTGGTGATTGATGTCACACCCGAGACGCAAATCCAGCGAACCATGACGCGCGACCACGTCTCGCGTGAACATGCTGAACAAATTCTTGCCGCTCAGGCCACTCGCGCTCAGCGCCTTGCCGTTGCGGATGATGTTATTGATAATAACGGCGCACCAGATGCCATTGCATCGGATGTTGCCCGCCTGCACGAGCAGTATCTAACCTTCGCCGCGCAGGCCGTTGCACAGGAAAAACCATAATGTCGACTCACATCCTTTTTGAGCACCCGCTTAATGAAAAAATGCGTACCTGGCTGCGCATTGAATTTCTCATCCAACAGCTTTCACAACATCTGCCTGTTAACGATCATGCCACGGCGTTGCACTTCTTTCGCAACGTAGGCGATCTGCTGGATGTGATTGAACGTGGCGATGTCCGCACGGAGCTGTTGAAAGAGCTGGAGCGCCAGCAGCGTAAATTACAGGCCTGGGCCGAAGTACCGGGCGTGGATCAAAATCGAATTGACGCCTTACGCCAGCAGTTGAAAAACAGCAGCACGACGCTGATGGCCGCGCCGCGCGTTGGGCAATATTTACGAGAAGACCGTTTGATAGCGCTGGTGCGCCAGCGCCTGAGCATACCGGGCGGTTGCTGTAGCTTTGATCTGCCAACGCTGCATATGTGGCTGCATATGCCGCAGGAACAGCGCGATCGCCAGGTAAACAGCTGGCTGGGTAGCCTGGAGCCGATGAATCAGACGCTATCGCTGATCCTCGATCTTGTGCGTAACTCTGCCCCGTTCCGCAAGCAAACCAGTCTCAACGGTTTTTATCAGGACAACGGCGACGACGCCGATCTTCTGCGTCTAAATTTGTCGCTTGGCGAGCAGCTTTATCCGCAAATTTCCGGGCATAAAAGCCGTTTCGCGATCCGCTTTATGCCGCTGGACAGTGAAAATGGCACCGTGCCGGAACGCCTCGATTTTGAACTGGCCTGTTGTTAAGGAGTGCCAATGTCTGACGTCACCACCGTAAACTGCCCAACCTGTGGGAAAACTGTCGTCTGGGGAGAAGTGAGTCCGTTTCGCCCGTTCTGCTGCAAGCGCTGTCAGCTCATTGATCTGGGCGAATGGGCGGCAGAAGAGAAACGAATTCCGAGCGAAGGCGACCTCTCGGATAGCGATGACTGGAGCGAAAGCCAGCAGTAACGTTCAAAGCCTGCTGGCGATTCGTTCGGCAGGCCTACATGTTTGTCGCTAAGCGGCGGATCACAGGCTCATTGGCTGGCGGGAATTTGTCGGCATCACTGACCTGAAGTTCCACCCAGTTACCCGGCTGTCCCTCTTTTCCCCAGGGTTCACCTTCCCAGCTTTCCACCAGCCAGAACCACAGCGTGATGTGCCTGTCGGGAAACTGATACTCCAGCTTATCGAACAGCGTGGCGCCAAGCGGGGTAATCCCCACCTCTTCCTGCAGCTCACGCACCAGCGCCTCTTCCGGGGTTTCTCCTGATTCGATTTTCCCGCCAGGAAACTCCCACTTGTTCGCCATATGGGCGTCAGCAGCGCGCTGGGTGATGAAGATTTGGTTTTGCGGGTTGCGAATAATCCCGACGGCAATTTGCAGTATTTTCATAGCGTCACTTCCATAAAAAAGGCGCAGATATCTGCGCCTTTTCAGTTAGTTATGTTCTTAGCTCAGGCGGCCGTGGCACGCCTTGTATTTTTTACCGGAACCACACGGACACGGATCGTTACGACCGACTTTACGATCGCCGGTCTGCGCGGCGATCGCTGCTGCGGCTTCGCTTTCGTCAGTCTGGTGGCTCAGCTGTTGCATCTGCGCCAGACGCTCAGCTTCTTCACGACGCTGCTGCTCCATCGCTTCCACTTCTTCCGGCATGCGCACCTGAACCTTGCTCAGGGTGCTGATCACTTCGTACTTCAGTGACTCCAGCATAGAGGCAAACATGGAGAAGGATTCACGCTTGTACTCCTGCTTCGGATCTTTCTGCGCATAGCCGCGCAGGTGGATACCCTGACGCAGGTAGTCCATCGCCGCCAGGTGCTCTTTCCACAGGGAGTCCAGCGTCTGCAGCATCACCCCTTTTTCGAAGTGACGCATCATCTCAGCGCCAACCACTTCTTCCTTACGCTTATAAACCTCCAGCGCGGTTTCAAAGATACGTTCGCGCAGGGTCTCTTCATGCAGCTCAGGCTCTTTATCCAGCCACTCTTTGATTGGCAGATCGAGATCGAAGTCGTTTTTCAGACGTTCCTGCAGGCCTTCAACGTCCCACATCTCTTCCAGAGACTGCGGTGGAATATGCGCGTCGATGGTGGCTTTGAACACATCTTCGCGGATGCTGTTGATGGTTTCGCTCACGTCGGACACGTCCAGCAGTTCGTTACGCTGGGTGTAGATCGCGCGACGCTGATCGTTGGCCACGTCATCATATTCCAGCAGCTGCTTACGAATATCAAAGTTGCGGCTTTCCACTTTACGCTGGGCGTTAGCGATCGCTTTAGTCACCCATGGGTGCTCAATGGCTTCACCAGGCTTCATGCCCAGCTTACGCATCATGCCGGACACGCGGTCGGAGGCGAAAATACGCATCAGCGCATCTTCCATAGACAGGTAGAAGCGGGAAGAACCGGCATCACCCTGACGGCCCGCACGGCCGCGCAGCTGGTTGTCGATACGACGAGATTCGTGACGCTCGGTACCAATGATGTGCAGACCACCGGATGCCAGCACCGCGTCGTGACGCACCTGCCAGTCGGCTTTGATCTGCTCGATCTGCTCTAGCGTTGGGTTTTCCAGCTCTGCGACTTCAGCCTGCCAGCTACCTCCGAGCATAATATCGGTACCACGACCCGCCATGTTGGTGGCGATGGTCACGGCTCCCGGATAGCCCGCCTGAGCAACAATGTCCGCTTCTTTAGCGTGGAACTTGGCGTTCAGAACGTTGTGCTTGATGCCTGCTTTGGTCAGCTCATTGGAAACCACCTCGGATTTCTCGATGGAGATGGTCCCCACCAGAACCGGCTGACCATTGGCAGTACGGTCGCGAATATCTTCGATGATCGCCTGAATTTTTTCCGCTTCGGTCATGTACACCAGGTCCGGCATATCCTTACGGATCATCGGACGGTTGGTTGGCACCACCACGGTATCCAGCTTGTAGATGGAGCTGAATTCAAACGCTTCGGTATCTGCGGTACCGGTCATCCCCGCCAGCTTCTCATACAGACGGAAGTAGTTCTGGAAGGTGATGGATGCCAGCGTCTGGTTTTCGTTCTGGATATCCACGCCTTCTTTCGCTTCAACGGCCTGATGCAGGCCATCGGACCAGCGACGACCCTGCATGGTACGGCCGGTGTGTTCATCAACAATGATGACTTCGCCGTCTTTCACGATGTAGTCAACGTCGCGGGTGAACAGCGCGTGGGCGCGCAGCGCGGCGGTCACGTGGTGCATCAGCATGATGTTGCTCGGAGAGTACAGAGACTCACCTTCTTCCATAATGCCTTCAGCCACCAGCAGCTCTTCGATTTTCACCAGACCGCGTTCGGTCAGGTTCACCTGGCGCGCTTTTTCATCTACGGAGAAGTGGCCTTCACCCTGGAAGGTATCGGAGTCTTCTTTCTCCTGACGCAGCAGGTGTGGAATGATTTTGTCGACTTTACGGTACATCTCGGAGCTGTCTTCAGCCGGGCCTGAGATGATCAGCGGGGTACGCGCTTCATCGATCAGAATGGAGTCCACCTCATCCACCAGCGCATAGTGCAGCTTACGCTGGACGCGCTCTTCAGGGCTGAACGCCATGTTGTCGCGCAGGTAGTCGAAGCCGTATTCGTTGTTGGTGCCGTAGGTGATGTCCGCGTTATACGCTTCGCGCTTGGCGGGTGCCGGCAGGCCGGACATGTTGATGCCGACGGTCATGCCGAGGAATTCGAACAGCGGACGGTTGTTTTCGGCGTCACGCTGCGCCAGATAGTCGTTGACGGTAACGACGTGAACGCCTTTCCGGGTCAGCGCGTTCAGGTAAGCCGGCAGCGTTGCGGTCAGGGTTTTACCTTCACCGGTACGCATTTCCGCGATGCAACGTTCGTTAAGCACCATACCGCCCAGCAATTGAACGTCGAAGTGACGCATGCCGAACACGCGTTTGCTCGCTTCACGCACAACGGCGAAAGCTTCCGGGATCAGGCTCTCTAAGGTTTCGCCTTTTTCCAGGCGTGCGCGGAACTCCGCGGTTTTCGCCTTCAGCTCATCATCAGAGAGCTTCTCCATCGCCGGTTCCATACCGTTGATGATGTTTACAGCTTTGCGCATACGGCGCAGGGTACGATCGTTACGACTACCAAAAACTTTGGTTAATAATTTGATTAGCATAATAAATTCTCAAACGCCCCAGACGGGCAGATAAATTAAGGTATTGAAAAAGGTTAATTTAGCTGAGGCGTTGAGGCCCGGCACGGATGCCGTGAACCTGGCTAATCCATGTCGAAACGGAGAATGATACAGGAGGAACAAACCAGGTTTGCGCCGTCTGACTCACGGTCACGGGCGGCTGGTTATCCTGCGTCAGAAGCGCATTAAGCGTATCGAGCAGGGCAAGATGCTGAGCCTGAACCGGCAGCGACTCTTCAGCAACAGGCATCGTCTGCGGCGCCATCGCGAACGACAGATGACGAATAACCGTGCGGATGGCGTGCTGCTGCCAGTAATCAACTGAGAAATTAGGACGACGGCTGGCTTCAAGCCACGCGAGATTAGTAAAGTTAACCCGCGTCGAGAGATCGTGTTTAGTTGTCGTGGAACGTGCTGGCGTCGCCGCTTCCGCACTGTTGCTGAGCGCAGGCAAGCCGAAACTCGCCGCGACCATCCCTAATAAGAGATGCGGCCAGAAGTAACGTCTGCCAAATTGTCGCCAGCGCGTCAGTATTCCGCTCACTTGCTCCACCACAATCGCCCGCCAGTGCAGGCTGAGTTCAGTTTTTCTTTTTTAGCGCCCAGATATTACCACTAAAGCCAATACGCAGCAGCAGGAATGACACCTTGCAGCAGGTAAAAACGGTCAATAATGCAACGAACACACCGTTATTCGGCACCCGACAATGGCCAGGGAGTAGAGGGGCAAATCAAAGAAGGGCAGAAATAAAAACGACTGGCTTCCCTGGTCGGAGAGAGTACCAGGTGAACCAGTCGCTTTTCTTACGAAACGGCGTTAACCGTTACGCTAGGACCATAGTCGGTGCTTTGAACGCCAGCGGCAGTTCCGCTTCGTCTTCAAAGGTCACATATTCCCAGGCTTCCTGTTTTGCCAGGACGGCCTGCAACAATTTGTTGTTCAGTGCATGACCGGATTTGAACGCGGTAAATGCACCAATGATGTTGTGACCACACATGAACAGGTCGCCGATCGCATCCAGCATTTTGTGACGAACGAATTCATCTTCAAAACGCAGGCCGTCTTCGTTCAGTACGCGATAATCGTCAACAACGATGGCACAATCGAAGCTGCCGCCCAGGCACAGGCCGCGGGACTGCAGATATTCGATATCACGCATGAAGCCAAACGTACGTGCGCGGCTGATCTGGCGCATAAACGCATCAGCAGAGAAGTTCATCGCGTAGCGCTGGGTGCTGGAGTCAATCGCCGGATGGTTAAAGTCGATGGTAAAGTCCAACGAGAAACCATTGTACGGTTTGAATTCAGCCCACTTGTCGCCATCTTCGACGCGAACGGTCTCTTTGATGCGAACAAATTTCTTCGCACAGTTCAGTTCTTCGATGCCGGCATCCAGCAACAGATAAACGAACGGCGCAGCACTACCATCCATAATCGGGATTTCTGGCGCATCGACTTCAACAATAATGTTGTCGATACCCAGACCCGCCAGGGCGGCGTTCAGGTGCTCTACGGTAGAAATCCGCACGTCATGCTCGTTCACCAGACAAGTACAGAGCATTGTATCACGCACAGATTTGGCATCGGCCGGAAAATCTACCGGTGGATTCAAGTCGGTGCGACGATAGATGACCCCGGTATTGGCCGGCGCAGGGCGTAACGTCAGTGTGACTTTCTTGCCGGTATGTAAACCGACACCCGTCGCCTGAACGATACGTTTAAGTGTCCTTTGTTTGATCATCGTATAATCTCGCCAAATTAACTATCCAACCGAGAGTGTATATCACTAACGGTGGGCCAGTTTAGCACAAAGAGCGCAAATCCCCAAATTCCAGCCAATTCTTAGTCAGCTTGCTTACGCAGGAACGCCGGGATGTCCAGATAATCTGGCTCTTTTGCCGTTTGCGGCGTTGGGTCGTTCACCACTTTCGCGGCTGGTTTTTGCTCCTGAGTCAGAGGAGACATACCGTGCTGCTGGTAACGATCCATTACCGGTTGCTGAGTCTGCTTGTTGGTCACGAGGGTGATCTCAGGACGCTTGTCCATACCGATACCGGTCGCAACAACGGTAACACGCAGCTCGTCGTTCATTTCCGGGTCAAGGGAAGTACCGATTACCACGGTCGCGTTGTCAGAGGCGAACGCGCGGATGGTATTACCCACGGTTTCGAACTCATCCAGACGCAGGTCAAAGCCAGCGGTAATGTTGACCAGCACGCCGCGCGCACCGGACAGATCGATATCTTCCAGCAGTGGAGAAGAGATAGCCATTTCAGCCGCTTCTTCCGCACGGTCTTCGCCGCTCGCCACGCCAGAGCCCATCATCGCGTAGCCCATTTCGGACATGACGGTGCGAACGTCTGCAAAGTCAACGTTCATCAGGCCAGGACGGGTAATCAGTTCTGCGATACCCTGGACCGCGCCTTTCAGCACGTCGTTTGCTGCGCCGAAGGCGTCCAGCAGGGAGATACCACGACCCAGAACTTTCAGCAGCTTGTCGTTCGGGATGGTGATCAGCGAGTCCACATGCTTGGACAGCTCGGTGATACCCTGTTCCGCGAAGGCCATACGCTTTTTGCCTTCGAAGTTGAAAGGCTTGGTCACGACAGCAACGGTCAGGATACCTAAATCTTTAGCTACTTCAGCGACAACAGGTGCTGCACCGGTACCGGTACCGCCGCCCATGCCCGCTGCGATGAAGACCATGTCCGCACCTTCCAGTGCAGCACGCAGGGCTTCACGATCTTCTTCAGCCGCGTTGCGACCGACTTCCGGGTTAGCCCCAGCGCCCAGTCCTTTGGTGATGCCACCGCCGATCTGGATAGTCTGGCCAACTGCCGTTTTACGCAGTGCCTGCGCATCGGTGTTAACTGCGAAGAATTCAACACCTTCAATGCGTTCACGCACCATATGCTCTACGGCGTTACCGCCGCCGCCACCGACGCCGATGACTTTAATCACCGCGTCGTTGGTCAGTTCCATAGGTTCAAACATAATTTCTCTCTCCGTTGTGCCTGTCGCCCGAGACCGCTAATTCTCTCCGGTCTCTTTAAAAAATTAAAACTCTTTTCGCAGCCAGTTGTTCAGTCGTTTGACCCACGACCCCACTGAGACGCGTTTTTCCACTTCCGCTTCACCACTGAGATGAGATTCCTTCCCGTAGTGGAGCAGGCCCACAGCCGTTGAATAGTACGGCTCCTGAGCATAATCCGTTAAACCGGTAATATTCAGCGGCGCACCAATACGCACCTGCGTATGGAACACGCGCTGAGCGCAGGCCGCAAGACCTTCAATTTGCGCTGCACCGCCGGTTAATACAATCCCCGCCGCAAGATGATGCTTAACACCCTGCTGACGAAGCTGTTCCTGAAGCTGTAAAATCTCTTCGTTGACCAGGTTGAGCAGCTCGGTATAGCGCGGCTCAATTACCTCTGCCAACGTCTGGCGCTGCAGGCTACGCGGCGGACGGCCGCCCACGCTCGGCACCTCAACGCTCTCATCTTTACCAACGATAGACCCCAGCGCACAGCCGTGGCGTACTTTAATCGCTTCTGCATCGCTCGGTGGCGTACCAAAAGCGTAAGCAATATCGCTGGTCACAACGTTCCCTGCGTAAGGGATCACTTTGGTGTGGCGCAGCGCACCGCCGGTATACACGGCCATGTCCATTGTACCACCACCGATATCCACCACACAGACACCCAGTTCACGTTCGTCTTCGGTCAGCACGGAATAACTTGCCGCCAGACCGGCGAAAATAAGTTGGTCAACTTTCAGGCCACAACGTTCAACGGCTTTTACGATGTTCTTCGCCATATCGTTGTGACATGTGATCAGGTGCACTTTTGCCTGCATACGCACGCCAGACAGACCAACCGGGTTCTTGATCCCTTCCTGGTAGTCAATCGCATATTCCTGCGGGATCACGTGCAGCACGCGATGCTCATCGCGAACGCGCACGGACTTCGCCGTATGCACAACGTTTTCAACGTCTTCCTGCGTCACTTCTTCTTCAGAAATCGGCACCATACCGATTTCGTTCTGGCAGCTAATGTGCTTGCCAGAAAGGGCCAGATAGACAGAAGAAATCTGGCAATCTGCCATTAATTCAGCCTGGTCGATGGCGCGCTGTACGCATTTCACCACCGACTCAAGGTCGTTTACCCCACCTTTATCCATACCACGGGACGGGCAACTGCCCACGCCAATGATATTGACCATACCGTCGGGCAGAACTTCCCCTACTAAAGCGGCAACCTTCGCGGTGCCAATCTCCAGTCCAACTACCAGTTTTCTGTCCGTCGCCTTGATCATTGTTGTTCTGCCTGTACCTGTGCCTGATTCTGTTGCTGATTAGGTTCCTCGACCGGAGCCGGCTCCCAACCGACTGCTGCGCCTGAGTCATAGCGCAAATCAACGTAGCTTATCCGTTTGCCGTCCGCCTGCGCCTGCTGTTGTAAAACCGGGTAAAGTTCTACAAAACGCGCAAGACGTTTCATTGTGTCGCCGCGTCCCAGGTTGAGCTTAATGCCGTTCGTCAACGTCAGCTGCCAGGAGCGGCGCGCCGTCATCGCAGCATCTTTTAACGTAAACCTGTCCTTCGCCAGCACCTGCCCCATTTCACGAAAACCCTGCAATACTTCGTTTTCGCTGCCTTCAGGGCCATACAACATCGGTAAATTTTGCTTGTTGACACGATCGCTCGGGACGCTGAAGGAATTTCCATCTACGTCAACCATGTGCTGATCATTCCAACGCGCAATGGGCACATATTCAACCAGATGAATCTTCAATTCATCAGGCCATTGTTTTCTGACACTCGCCTGTTTTATCCAGGGCAGACGTTCAATCTGGCTCTGAATAATATTGACGTCCTGCGTCATAAAGGTGCCGGGCGATCCCAGCGCCAGAATAGACTGGCGAATATCATCGTTACGCGTGTAGTGACGCTCGCCGGTCACCACCAGCTTTGACAGCGGCAACCGCTGTGCGTCTTCCATCCAGCCCAGCACCATCCAGCCGCTGATAAACACGGTGCACAGCACCCCGAGCAGGAAAATTATTCCTGCAAGACGCGTTCCATTACTCCGGCGTGAAGAAGTGTATTCTTCTTCGTCATCGCGGTTGCGCGTGTTCAATGCAGCCTGAGACATATCAGCCCGCCTGGTCCAGAATACGTACGACTAACTGCGAGAAGCTCATTCCCGCCTGACGCGCCGCCATCGGCACAAGGCTGTGGCTGGTCATTCCTGGTGAGGTATTGGCTTCCAGCAGATAAAACTGCCCGTCATTGTCCTGCATCACATCAATGCGTCCCCAGCCGCTGCAGCCCAAAACATTCCAGGCTTTAAGCACCAGGGACTGTAATTCGGCTTCGCGCTCTGCTTCAAGACCACAAGGGCAGAAATATTGCGTCTCATCAGAGAGATACTTCGCCTCATAATCATAGAAGACTCCGGCGGGTTGGATGCGAATTGACGGTAAAATTTCTTCGCCAAGCATCGCGACGGTAAATTCCGGCCCGCTGAGCCATTTTTCAATCAGAACTTCTTCATCGTGTTGAAATGCCAGCGCTAAAGCAGATGTTAAATCTTCAGCTTTATCGACCTTTGACATCCCGACGCTCGACCCTTCCCTGCTCGGCTTTACAATAACCGGTAAGCCCAGTGCCGCAATGCGTGTATTAACGCTGTCCGACAGGCCCAATTCAAATTCGCCGCGCGTCAGCGCCACCCACGGCGCAACGGGTAAACCCGCTCCCTGCCAGAGTAACTTACTGCGAAGTTTATCCATAGAGATGGCGGATGCCATCACGCCGCTGCCGGTGTAAGGAAGGCCGATCAGCTCCAGAAGCCCTTGCAGGGTTCCGTCTTCACCGCCACGACCATGTAACGCGATAAAGACCTTATCGAAGCCCATCGCTTTTAATTGCGTCACGTCGACCTCTTTTGGATCGACAATATGTGCGTTTACGCCGCCTTCACGCAGGCCCGCCAGCACGGCTGCACCGGAATTCAGAGAAACCTCGCGCTCGGCGGAGTTGCCGCCAGAGAGGACTGCAATCTTATTAGCCATGATGCTCATCCTCCTGGGTTTGCGGCTTCAGTTTGATTTCAGCTAAGGTACGGGCGATCTTGCCGATATTTCCCGCACCCTGAATCAGGATGAGATCGTTACCGGTCAGGACCGGTGCCAGAATTTCCGCCACTTGTGCCGGGTCAGAAACCAGAATAGGGTCAACTTTACCGCGCCCGCGGATGGTACGACACAGGGAACGGCTGTCTGCGCCTGGAATTGGCGTTTCGCCGGCGGCGTAAACATCCAGCATCAGCAGGGTATCCACCTGTGACAGCACGCTGGCGAAATCGTCATACAGATCGCGGGTACGCGTGAAGCGGTGCGGCTGGAAGATCATCACCAGATTCTTCTCCGGCCAGCCCGCGCGTGCGGCTTTGATGGTCGCGTCGACTTCCGTCGGATGGTGACCGTAGTCGTCCACCAGCATCGCGGTACCTGGCTTACCATTCACCGCATCCAGCGGGAACTCGCCGAGGAAGTCGAAGCGACGCCCTGTCCCCTGGAAGCTTTCCAGCGCGCGCAGGATCGCCTCATCATCAATGCCTTCTTCCGTCGCAACAGCCACTGCCGCTGCGGCGTTAAGTGCGTTATGGCGCCCTGGCGCATTCAGCGTGACGTGCAGCAGCTCTTTGTCCTGACGCGCCAGAGTGAAATGCCCCTGCGCACCAATCTGTTTGTACTCTTCCACGCGGACGTCAGCGTCTTCGCTGAAGCCGTAGGTGGTGATTTGACGACCGACGCGCGGCAGCAGCTCGCGGATCACCGGGTCGTCCACGCACATCACCGCGCGGCCATAAAACGGCAGGTTGTGCAGGAAGTTGATGAAGGTCTGCTTTAAGTTTTCGAAGTCGCCCTGGTAGGTATCCATATGGTCGGCTTCGATATTGGTGACAATCGCCACCATCGGCTGCAGGTGCAGGAACGACGCGTCGCTCTCATCCGCTTCCGCAATCAGATAACGGCTGTGGCCCAGACGCGCATGGACGCCTGCGGCTTTCACCAGACCGCCATTGACAAACGTCGGATCGAGACCCGCTTCCGCATAAATGCTGGAAACCATCGCCGTGGTCGTGGTTTTACCGTGGGTACCGGCAATCGCAATGCCGTGACGGAACCGCATCAGTTCCGCCAGCATTTCTGCGCGGCGGATCACCGGAATGCGCGCTTCGTGCGCGGCAACGATTTCCGGATTGTCAGAGGAGATGGCGCTCGATACCACCACCACGCTTGCATCGCGCACGTTTTCCGGGCGATGGTTGAAATAGATAGTCGCCCCAAGCGACGCCAGCTGCTGCGTGACAGGGTTTGGCGCCAGGTCAGACCCGCTGATCTGATAACCTTCGTTAGCTAACACTTCGGCAATACCGCCCATGCCGGCACCACCGATGCCAACAAAGTGAATGTGCCGGACGCGACGCATCTCGGGCACGATTGAACGCAGTTTTGCCAGTTGTTGTGTATTCATTCTCTAAACGCCATCGACTACTTAAAATTCGTGCAGCGCAACACGCGCTGCGAGGGTTAAGCCTGGGCTGCCAGGCTCACTTCTTTTGCCACCCGTTCTGTCGCATCCGGGATAGCGGCAGCGCGCGCGCGCTGCGCCATCTCCAGCAGTGCGTCTCTGTTCCAGCCCGCCAGGGTGGTGGCGACCGCATCGGCGGTAAAGTGTGGCTGCTCAAAAATTTTCGCCGCGCCGGCTTTCTCAAGCGGCAGCGCGTTCCAGTACTGCTGTCGGTCCTTGTGCTGGAACGGCACGAACAGCGCTGGCAAGCCGGCGGCGGCGATTTCGCTCACCGTCAGCGCGCCAGAGCGGCAGACCACAACATCGGCCCAGGCATAGGCTGCGGCCATATCGTCAATAAATTCCGTCACTTTATGCTGCGGCTGGCCTTCATCAGCGTACGCCTGCTCAACGGTCTGCTGAGCGCCTTTACCGCTTTGGTGCCAGATAGTCACGGCATCACCCAGCTTTGCGGCCACCTGCGGCATTGTCTGATTCAGAATGCGCGCACCCTGAGAACCACCAACGACCAAAACACGAACCGGGCCTTCACGTCCCGCCAGGCGGGCATCCGGTAGAGGCAGCGCCAGCACGTCGACGCGCACCGGGTTACCCACCACGTCCGCTTTCGGAAACGCGCCGGGAAACGCCTGCATCACTTTGGTGGCGATTTTCGCCAGCCACTTGTTGGTCAGACCGGCAATACCGTTCTGCTCGTGCAGAACAACGGGAATGCCTAACGACCACGCGGCCAGCCCGCCGGGACCAGAAACATAGCCGCCCATACCCAGCACCACATCGGGCTTAAAGCGCTTCATGATGGTGCGCGCCTGACGCCAGGCGTTAAAAATACGCACCGGCGCCAGCAGCATGGCCTTGAGGCCTTTGCCTCGCAGGCCGGAAATACGAATAAAGTCGATCTCAATACCGTGCTTCGGTACCAGATCGGCTTCCATGCGGTCTGCGGTTCCCAGCCAGCGTACCTGCCAGCCCTGCTCCATTAAATGGTGCGCAACCGCCAGCCCCGGGAACACGTGTCCACCGGTACCGCCTGCCATCACCATTAACCGCTTCGGTTGATTCATCGTGAACCTCGTGTAAACGCCTGGGCTTTCTCCAGACGCGTCTCATAATCTATGCGTAACAAAAACATAATGGCCGTCGACATGATCAACAGGCTCGAACCACCATAGCTGATCAGCGGCAACGTCAGACCTTTGGTCGGCAGCATACCCGCTGCGGCCCCGACGTTAACCAGTGCCTGGAAGCTAAACCAGATACCAATTGAGCAGGCTAAGAAGCCTGAGAAGCGGTGATCGATCTCCAGCGCTTTTCGGCCAATCGACATGGCGCGGAAAGCGACGAAGAATACCATTAAAAGCGCTAATACCACACCGATATAACCCAGTTCTTCCCCAATAATGGAGAAGATGAAGTCGGTGTGCGCCTCCGGTAAATACTCCAGTTTCTGCACCGAGTTGCCCAGGCCTTGCCCCCAGACTTCACCGCGGCCAAACGCCATCAGCGACTGCGTCAGCTGGTAACCGCTACCGAACGGATCTTCCCACGGGTTCCAGAACGAGGTCACGCGGCGGATACGGTAAGGCTCGGCGAGGATCAGCAGCACCACCGCTGAAATCCCCATCCCGATGATAGCGATGAACTGCCACAGCTTGGCCCCTGCCAGGAACAGCATCGCCAGCGTGGTGACAAACAGTACGACAAC
The DNA here is from genome assembly GCF_014895895.1 of Enterobacter cloacae complex sp. P14RS. Lineage (NCBI taxonomy): Bacteria > Pseudomonadati > Pseudomonadota > Gammaproteobacteria > Enterobacterales > Enterobacteriaceae > Enterobacter > Enterobacter cloacae complex sp. P14RS. The sequence goes on along the minus strand of NZ_JADBQM010000011.1, from coordinate 211,497 downwards.
GGTCCCGAGGTCAGGCTGCGCCAGCAGCAGGATCGCCAGCACCAGAATGACGCCCATCGGCTTTAAGAAGCCGCGAAGGTTGTTTCGCACCTCATCGACTTTTCGCACCAGGTAGTTTGCCAGGTAGCAGAATAACGAAAGCTTGGTGAACTCCGCAGGCTGAATACGCAGCGGACCGAAGGCGATCCAGCGTGATGCCCCGTTAACGGAGCTCCCGACAACCAGCACGATCAGCAGCATGATAATGGAGGCGATCAGCATCGCGGTACTGTGGCGCTGCCAGAAGGCCATCGGCAGACGAAGCGTTACCAGCGCCAGGCAGAACGCCAGAATGATGTACAGCCCGTCACGCTTGGCGAACAGGAAGGGATCGTTCGCCAGTCGCTGTCCAACGGGCATGGAGGCTGAGGTCACCATGATAAAGCCGATCGCCGCCAGCCCCAGCGTCAGCCAGAACAGGGTGCGGTCGTACATAATCAGGCTATCGGAATCTTTATCCCGTGAAGCCATCACCCAGCCTTTCAGCGCCGCAAACAGCCACACCAGAATTCCAAATCCTGGCAGGCGCGGCATTTTCAGGCGAGGGAGAGATAAACGCATCAGCCTAACTCCTTCGCAAGGCGGGTAAAGACATCGCCACGCTGTTCGAAATTCTTAAACTGATCGAGGCTGGCGCACGCCGGGGAGAGCAGAACCATGTCGCCAGGCTGCACGCGCGGGGCAATCAGGCGCATCGCCTGTTCCATCGTTTCAGTTTGCTCAGCAACTTCCGGGCGTAGTTCAGCCAGCTCGCTGCCGTCACGGCCAAAGCAGTACAGGCGGATGTTATCGCCGGTGAGGTACTGTTTCAGGGAGGAGAAATCAGCGGATTTGCCGTCGCCACCCAACAGAAGATGCAGGGTGCCGTCAACGTGCAGACCGTTCAGCGCGGCCTCCGTGCTTCCCACATTGGTCGCTTTGGAGTCGTTAATCCAGCGAACGCCGTTATGCTCCAGCGCCAGCTGGAAACGGTGTGCCAGGCCGGAAAACGTGGTCAACGCTTTCAGGCTGGAAGAGCGCGGCAGCCCTACGGCATCTGCCAGCGCCAGCGCCGCCAGGGCATTGGTATAGTTGTGCTGGCCGGAAAGCTTCATCTCCTTCACGTTCAGCACTTTTTCACCTTTCACGCGCAGCCAGGTTTCGCCCAGCTGGCGGTTCAGATGATAATCACCCATGGTGATACCAAAGCTGATGCAGCGCTCGTCCGCGCCGCGCACCGGCATGGTCAGAGCGTCGTCGGCGTTAACCACGCAAACTTTGGCATTTTCGTAAACACGCAGCTTGGCCGCGCGATACTGCTGCAGACCAAATGGATATCGATCCATATGATCTTCCGTCACGTTGAGGATCGTTGCCGCCGCCGCATGCAGGCTGGAGGTGGTTTCAAGCTGGAAGCTGGAAAGTTCCAGAACGTAAAGCTCGCAGCCTTTGTCCAGCAGCATCAGCGCGGGCAGGCCGATATTGCCGCCTACCCCTACGTTCATGCCCGCGGCTTTCGCCATTTCACCCACCAGGGTAGTGACGGTGCTTTTGCCGTTAGAACCGGTGATCGCGATAACCGGCGCCTGCGCTTCGCGGCAGAACAGCTCGATATCGCCGACAATCTCAACGCCCGCATCCGCAGCAGCGCTCAGTGAAGGGTGCGCCAGCGCCATACCCGGGCTGGCGACAATCAGATCGGCTGCCAGCAGCCAGTCATCATTCAGACCACCAAGGTGGCGTTCAACCTGTTCCGGCAGTTTGTCCAGACCCGGCGGAGAGACACGCGTATCCATCACGCGCGGAGTAACGCCGCGCGCAAGGAAAAAGTCCACGCAGGAGAGGCCGGTGAGGCCTAACCCGATGATAACGACTTTTTTACCCTGGTAATCTGCCATGATTAACGTACCTTCAGCGTTGCCAGGCCAATCAGCACCAGCATCAGCGAAATAATCCAGAAGCGCACAATCACGCGCGGCTCCGGCCAGCCTTTCAGTTCATAGTGGTGGTGGATCGGCGCCATACGGAAGATGCGCTGACCGCGCAGCTTGAAGGAGCCGACCTGCAAAATCACCGACAGGGTTTCAACCACAAACACGCCGCCCATGATCACCAGCAGGAACTCCTGACGCAGCAGCACGGCGATAATGCCGAGCGCACCGCCCAAAGCCAGAGAACCGACGTCACCCATAAAGACCTGCGCCGGATAGGTGTTGAACCAGAGGAAGCCCAGCCCCGCGCCGACAATCGCCGTACAGACGATCACCAGCTCACCCGCGTGACGCAGATAAGGAATGTGCAGGTAGTTCGCAAAGTTCATGTTACCGGTCGCCCACGCCACCAGCGCAAAACCAGCCGCCACGAAGACGGTTGGCATAATCGCCAGACCATCCAGGCCATCGGTCAGGTTAACGGCGTTACCGGTACCAACAATCACAAAGTAGGCCAGCAGGATGTAGAACAGCCCCAGCTGCGGCATCACGTCTTTAAAGAACGGCACCACCAGTTCGGTGGCGGGCGTATCTTTTCCTGCCAGATACAGCGCGAAGGCAACGCCCAGCGCAATCACTGACATCCAGAAATACTTCCAGCGTGCAATCAGGCCCTTCGTGTCTTTGCGGACGACTTTACGGTAATCATCCACAAACCCGATAATGCCGTAGCCCACCAGTACGGTCAGCACGCACCAGACGTACGGGTTAGACGGATAGGCCCACAGCAGTACGGAAACGACGATCGCGGTCAGGATCATGATCCCGCCCATCGTCGGCGTACCGCGCTTGCTGAAGTGCGACTCCGGACCGTCGTTACGTACGACCTGGCCGAAAGAGAGTTTTTGCAGACGGGCAATCATGCGCGGGCCCATCCACAACGAGATGAACAGCGCAGTCAGCAGGCTGACGATGGCGCGAAACGTCAGATACGAAAAGACGTTAAAGCCTGAATAATATTTGACCAAATGTTCGGCCAGCCAAACTAACATGTCCCGTTCTCCTGTAATGCGTGCACAACCTCTTCCATGGCGGCACTACGTGAACCTTTCACTAACACTGTCACAATTTGTTTTTCTGTAATTAATGCCTTAAGGCGCTCAATCAACGCGGCTTTGTCGGCAAAATGTTCGCCAACGCCGCTGGCATGGCTAATCGCCTGGCTCAGTTTTCCTGCGCTCAGCACGCAGTCCAGTCCCGCCGCTTTCGCCGCTTCACCCACCTGGGTATGACAGGCTTCGCTTTCATCGCCCAGCTCCGCCATGTCGCCAACCACCATGATGCGGTAGCCCGGCATTTCAGATAGCACCTGCACCGCCGCCGTCATTGAGCCGACGTTCGCGTTGTAGGAGTCATCCAGCAGCAATTTGTTTTCTGCAAGCGGGATCGGGTACAGGCGTCCCGGCACGGCTTTCAAATTCGCCAGCCCGGTTTTAATCGCCTCGTGTGACGCTCCCACCGCCGTCGACAAGGCCGCTGCAGCCAGCGCATTGGCGATGTTATGGCGTCCCGGCAGCGGTAACAGCACGTCTACGTCACCCGTTGGGGTAGCAAGCGTGAATTCCGTACCGTGCGACGTCACATGGATATTGGTCGCGGTAAAGTCACTGTTGGCCGCGTTCGGCGAGAAGCGCCAGGTTTTACGCGAGCCAATGATGCTCTGCCAGTTCAGCCAGTCGTTGTTGTCGGCATTGAGAATGGCAATGCCGTCAGCAGGCAGACCGGTGTAGATTTCGCCTTTCGCTTTTGCTACGCCTTCCAGCGAGCCAAAGCCTTCCAGATGCGCTGCCGCGAGGTTATTCACCAGCGCCGCTTCCGGGCGAGTCAGGCTCACGGTCCAGGCGATTTCGCCCTGGTGGTTTGCCCCTAACTCGATCACCGCAAACTCATGCTCTTTGGTCAGGCGAAGTAATGTCATCGGCACGCCGATGTCATTATTGAGGTTGCCTGCGGTATAAAGCGTATTACCGCACTGGCTGAGGATGGCCGCCGTCATCTCTTTCACTGACGTTTTGCCCGATGACCCGGTCAGCGCGACAACGCGAGCAGGCACCTGCTGACGAACCCAGGCGGCCAGTTCACCGAACGCGAGACGCGTATCGCTCACCACTATCTGCGGCAAATCGATATCCAGCCTGCGGCTGACCAGCAGCGCGCCAGCGCCGTTTTCTTTGGCCTGTCCGGCAAAATCATGCGCGTCAAAACGTTCGCCTTTCAGCGCCACAAACAGACAGCCCGCGGTCACTTTGCGGGTGTCGGTGGTGACCGCGTCAATGGTCAGATCCAGGCCCAGCAGCTCGCCGTGCAGTACCGCAGCGGCCTGGCTTAAGGTGATGCTAATCATGCGACGACTCCCAGCAGACGCGCTGCCGTTACGCGGTCGGAGTAGTCCAGACGACGATTGCCAACGATCTGATAGTCTTCATGGCCTTTACCGGCCAGCAGAACGACATCATTTTCTTTTGCCTGCATGATGGTATTTGTCACGGCTTCCGCGCGGCCTTCCACCACACGGGCGCGACCGGCGTCCAGCATACCCGCCAGAATGTCGTTGATGATGGCGCGCGGCTCTTCGGTACGCGGATTGTCATCGGTGACCACAGGAATGTCCGCGAACTGCTCCGCAATGGCGCCCATCAGGGGACGTTTACCTTTGTCGCGATCGCCACCGCAGCCGAAGACGCACCAGAGTTTACCGGTGCAGTGCAGGCGTGCCGCTTCCAGCGCTTTTTCCAGCGCATCCGGCGTGTGGGCATAATCGACAACCACGGTCGGTTTGCCCGGCGCGCTAAACACTTCCATACGGCCGCAAACCGGCTGGAGACGCGCTGACGTTTTCAGCAGCTCCGCCATCGGATAACCCAGCGCCAGCAGCGTTGCCAGCGCCAGCAGCAGGTTGCTGACGTTGAACGCCCCCATCAGGCGGCTTTCGATTTCACCGTCACCCCAGGAAGAGGCAAAGCGGATCGTCGCGCCACTGTCGTGATAGTTAACGTCTACGGCCTTCAGCCAGCGGCCGTGGCAGTTCGGATTAATATGGTCTTCCATCGACACCGCTACCGCGTCTGGCAGCTTCGCAAGCCAGCGGCGGCCCACTTCGTCGTCGGCGTTGATGATGGCCTGGCCGTAATGGTGAGTAGAGAACAGCAGCCATTTGGCGGCTTCGTAGTGTTCCATATCACCATGATAATCAAGGTGATCGCGGCTCAGGTTGGTGAACACTGAAGCAGCAAACTTCAGTGCCGCGACGCGGTGCTGGACCAGGCCGTGCGAAGAAACTTCCATCGCGGCAAAGGTTGCCCCCTGCCCTGCCAGAGCGGCAAGCACGTGCTGTACGTCAACCGCAGAACCGGTGGTGTTTTCCGTCGGGCTCACTTTGCCCAGCAGGCCGTTACCCACGGTACCCATCACCGCGCCGGTTTCACCCAGCAGCTGAGCCCACTGCGCCATCAGCTGCGTGGTGGTGGTTTTTCCGTTCGTGCCCGTCACGCCAACCAGACGCAGCTGGTCGGAAGGTTCGTGATAAAAACGTCCTGCCAGTGCAGAGAGACGCTCATTCAACTGGCTGAGATAGATAACCGGCACCCCGTGCATTTCACGGATCTCACCGTCGGTTGCCTCGTCTTTAGCCTCAGCAATAATGGCAGCCACACCTTGCGCAATCGCCTGCGGGATATAACGACGCCCGTCCGCCTGATGACCAACCACCGCCACAAAAAGATCGCCAGAAGCAGCCACGCGGCTGTCCAGTACCATCTCTCTCAGTGCTCGCTCCGGTGCATTTGGCACCCACGGAGCGAGAAGGTCGCGCAAATTACGATCTGCCACCTGTACCCTCGCCTTGATTAATTACAAATTCACTTTTTTCGCCCGTCGCCAGCGCATCTGGTTCAACGTTCATGGTGCGTAAAACGCCGCCCATGATGGCGCCAAACACAGGCGCGGAGACGGCGCCGCCGTAGTATTTACCCGCCTGTGGATCGTTAATCACGACCACCAGCGCAAAACGCGGATTGCTTGCAGGCGCAACGCCTGCGGTATAGGCAATGTATTTGTTGATGTAGCGGCCGTCTGGCCCCACCTTTTTCGCCGTACCGGTTTTAATGGCGATGCGGTAGCCTTTGATGGCCGCCTTCACGCCGCCGCCGCCCGGCAGCGCCACGCTTTCCATCATGTGCACAACGGTACGAACGATGGATTCCGGGAAGATACGCTCGCCCGGAACCGGTGGATCAACTTTGGTGATGGACAGCGGGCGATAGACGCCGTAGCTGCCAATCGTTGCGTAGACTCGCGCTAACTGTAACGGGGTTACCATTAGCCCGTAGCCGAAAGAGAAGGTGGCCCTCTCTATGTCAGACCACCGTTGTTTTTGAGGATATAAGCCACTGCGTTCTCCGACCAACCCCAAATTGGTCGCCTTTCCCAGTCCAAAACGTGAGTAAGTCTCTACTAACGCTGAGGACGGCATCGCTAACGCCAGCTTTGAAACACCGACGTTACTCGACTTCTGTAACACCCCGGTCAGGGTCAATTCGCTGTAGCGCGCCACGTCTTTAATCTCGTGGCCGTTAATACGGTAAGGGATCGTGTTCAGGACCGTGTTTTCATTGACGATACCGCGCTGAAGCGCCGTCATCACCACCATCGGTTTCACCGTGGAGCCGGGTTCGAACACGTCGGTAATTGCCCGGTTACGCATCGCATCTTTTGCGGTGCCGGTAAAGTTGTTCGGGTTGTAGGAAGGACTGTTGGCCATGGCCAGCACTTCTCCGGTGCTGACATCCACCAGCACGGCGCTGCCGGATTCTGCCTTGTTAAACGCCACGGCGTTGTTCAGCTCGCGGTAGACCAGCGCCTGCAGGCGCTCGTCGATACTCAGAGCCAGGTTGTGCGCCGCCTGGCTGTCCGTAGAGGAGATATCTTCAATGACGCGCCCGTAGCGGTCCTTACGCACAATTCGCTCGCCAGGCTGGCCGGTGAGCCACTTATCGAAGCTTTTTTCAACGCCTTCAATCCCCTGGCTGTCGACGTTGGTGAAGCCGATGAGGTGAGCGGTTACTTCTCCGGACGGATAGTAACGACGGGATTCTTCGCGCAGATGAATGCCCGGCAGCTTCAGTTTCCGAATGTAGTCCGCCATGTCAGGGTTAACCTGGCGCGCCAGATAGATAAAACGCCCTTTCGGGTTCGCGTTGACGCGGGAGGCTAGCTGATCCAGCGGCATTTTGAGCGCATCTGAAAGCGCTTTCCAGCGGTTATCAAGCGTGATGCCACCGGCGTCGTGCAGCTCTTTCGGATCGGCCCAGATCGCCTTCACCGGCACGCTCACCGCCAGCGGGCGACCTGAACGGTCAGTGATCATTCCGCGAGAAGTCGACACTTCCTGAACGCGAAGGGAGCGCATATCTCCCTGGCGTACCAGCATGTCAGGGGCGATGATTTGCAACCACGCCACGCGTCCCAGCAGGAAACCCAGCGCCAGTAAAATGCAGCCGCAAAGCAACGCAAAACGCCAACTGATGAAGTTGGCCTGTTCTTCCTGACGTTTTGGTTTAAGCGTTTTTGCCGCTGCTTTCATGCGTCGCGTGTTCCCTTATTTTTGTACTACGATATTTTCCTGGGAAGGATCAACATGCTGCAGCTGCAGCTTTTCCGTTGCGATCCGTTCAACCCGGCTGTGATCGCCGAGCGCGTTTTCTTCAAGGATCAGATTTCGCCATTCAATATCCAGCGCATCGCGTTCCAGCACCAGCTGCTCGCGTTGCGCAGTCAATAAACGTGTATGGTGAGCTGTGGTCACCACCGTAACTGCCGTAACAATGATGCAAATGAACAGGCAGAGTGGCAGTTTCCCGAATCGCAAAAGATCGTCGCCGATCACGCCAGGCAAGGCATGGCGCTCGTTGCTTCCTAACGATCCCTTAACTTTGCTTAGGGTTTCTGTCACTCTGCCGATCATGCGTTCGTCCTCTCTGCAACTCGCAGCACTGAACTACGGGCACGTGGATTCTCTGCCACCTCTTCTTCGCCCGGCATCAACTTGCCTAATGCTCGCAACTGACGGCCCCCCAGCTTCCTGAGTTGTTCTTCCGTCATCGGCAACCCCGCGGGAACCTGAGGACCGCGGCTCTGTTCACGCATGAAGCGTTTTACAATGCGGTCTTCCAGCGAATGGAAGCTGATGATGGATAACCGCCCACCCGGGGCCAGCACGTCGAGCGAGCTTTTTAGCGCCAGCTCTATTTCCTCCAGTTCACTGTTTACCCAGATGCGAACCGCCTGGAAGGTACGGGTCGCGGGATGTTTGTGCTTATCCTTCACCGGCGTTGCCGCCGCGATCACCTCGGCCAACTCTTTGGTGCGGGTCATCGGCTCAATGCGGTTGCGCTCAACAATGGCGCGCGCAATACGTTTGCCAAAGCGCTCTTCGCCAAACGTTTTGATCACCCATGCAATATCGGCTTCGTCAGCGGTCTGTAGCCATTCGGCGGCAGACTGGCCGCGCGTCGGGTCCATCCGCATATCCAGCGGACCATCGCGCATAAAGGAGAAGCCGCGTTCTGCATCATCAAGCTGGGGTGAAGAGACGCCAAGATCGAGAAGAATCCCGTCGATCTTGCCCGTAAGATCGCGCTCGGCCACGTAATCCGCGAGCGCAGAGAAAGGTCCATGCACGATGGAAAAGCGTGGGTCATTGATGGTCTGTGCAACGGCAATCGCCTGCGGATCGCGATCGATTGCCAGCAGGCGCCCTTCCTCTCCAAGCTGGGAGAGGATCAAACGCGAGTGACCACCGCGACCAAACGTGCCATCAATGTAGATGCCATCCGGACGAATATTCAGGCCGTTCACGGCCTCGTCCAGTAACACCGTTTTATGTTTATAATTTTCCATCATATTTATAGAGACAAGTCCTGCAGCCGTTCCGATAAAGTTGCGGAATCAGACTGCTCAGCGTCGATATCTTCCTTGACCTGTTGATACCAGGTCGTTTCGTCCCACAGTTCAAACTTGTTGAACTGCCCGACCAGCATCACTTCTTTGGTCAGACCGGCATGTTGCCGCAACACAGGAGCAATCAGTAATCGCCCGGCGTTATCCATCTGACATTCACTGGCATGTCCCAATAAGAGCCGCTGCACGCGGCGTTCCTGCGGGTTCATGCTCGACAGTCGCGACAGCTTTTGCTCAATGATTTCCCATTCAGGCAAGGGGTAAAGCAGCAGGCAGGGGGAGTTGATGTCAATGGTGCAAACCATTTGACCCGAAGCATTCTCAATCAGCTGGTCGCGGTATCGGGTTGGTACCGATAAACGCCCCTTGCTGTCGAGATTGACTAACGTTGCTCCACGGAACATGCCAGTCTCACCCCTCCTCACCACTTTAACCCACAAATTCCCACCTGAAGGAGTTTACGGAGCGAGGGAAAAGCTTGTCAAGCCAGGACTCTCCCTATACGAGGCTGTACGCCCACTATTTACAGAGATAAACAGTCCCGGTTAATAACTGCACAACTGGCGAGGCAAAATTAACGTTATGAATATTTGTAAGAAAAAAACCGAATATGCACACTAGCGTTAAGGCTCACTCAATATCATCGCAGATAAATATAAAGTGTCAGTTTGCGACGCGGGCAGCATTTTATGACAGATTGTCAGGGGATGACAGCGCCAGATTCGCTCAATCGGTCGGTAGAAGCGGCGGTTGCGTTGCTGGCCGGTCGGGGGGAAGAAAAAACGTCTGAATATTCATCGACCGAAGAGGGTTTGTAACAAAGTAATACAAAGAGAGGCGTCTAAAAATCGCTTCATGATTCTTTAAGGGCCATTTTAAACGGCAAAATGAATTAAGAAAAATAGTAGATTAGGATCTCTCAAGAATTATCCTAATTTCACTGCGGGAATTAACTCGACGAATAATTCCAGTAAAAAGGGCGGTTTTTCGCCGCCCCGTCATTTCATTTATGGCGGCTCAAAATTCCGCGATGATAGAGATTACGTTTGATACGGGTCAGACCCGGCTTCGGTTTGCGCGGCTCATCCAGGCTCGCCAGAACAATCTCCAGGACGCGTTCAGCTACATCTCGGTGACGCTGGGCCACCGCCAGCACCGGGCACTGAAGGAAATCGAGAAGCTCGTTATCCCCAAACGTGGCGATCGCCAGGTCAGAGGGGAGCTTGCCTTCACGACGCAAGGTGACATCCATTACCCCCTGCAGAAGGGCAAATGACGTGGTGAACAGCGCCTGGGGCATCGGGTGCGTCTCCAGCCATTTTTCGAACAGCTGCGCAGCGGCTTCGCGTTCATAGCTGTTGGCATAGAGATAGTGGACTTCACGCGGATCGTCTTTCCAGGCGGTTCTGAACCCTTGCTCACGCAGGAAGCTTACGGAAAGCTCGGGCAGCGCGCCAAGATACAGCACCGTTTCAGCGGGGAAGGTTCTCAGCTCAGCGGCCAGCATTTCCGCGTCATCCTGATCGGCACCCACTACGCTTGTGAAATGCTCACGATCGAGCGCGCGGTCCAGCGCCACGATGGGGAACGGATCGTTCGCCCAGCGCTGGTAAAACGGATGCTCCGGCGGTAAGGAGGTCGAGACGATGATGGCATCGACCTGACGCTGGAGCAGATGTTCAATGCAGCGCATCTCGTTATCAGGCTGGTCTTCAGAACAGGCTATCAGCAGCTGATAACCGCGCTGGCGGGCCTGACGTTCAAGATAGTTGGCGATACGGGTATAGCTGGTGTTTTCCAGATCCGGGATCACCAGACCAATAGAGCGGGTGCGCCCGGCACGCAGGCCGGCAGCGACAGCATTCGGATGGTAGTTATGCTCACGAACCACCGCCATAACTTTTTCAACGGTCTTATCGCTGACGCGGTACTGCTTTGCTTTGCCGTTAATCACATAGCTGGCCGTTGTTCGTGACACGCCGGCTAGCCGGGCGATTTCATCCAGTTTCACAATTGCCCCTTAAAAAAAGAAAAGAGTCCATGGCCCTGTCAAGGTTATGGTTAAATCTTTTAACATCTAAACGCAGAAAAGCCTTCGCGGCAACCGCTTTTATCTGCGTTGTCGGCTGATTACGCAAAAAAAAGCCCGGCTTTGGTGACCGGGCTGAAAGAGGCGAACCTTTTTAACAACTACCGCATGATTTTCTCGCCGCGTGACAGACCAACGATCCCCGATCTCGCCACCTCAACAATTTTTGCTACATCCCGCACGGATGCCAGGAAAGCGTCCAGCTTGTCACTGGTTCCGACCAGTTGAACCGTATAAAGAGAAGGCGTGACGTCGATGATCTGCCCGCGGAAGATATCCGCATTGCGTTTGACCTCCTCGCGCCCGTAACCGCTAGCCTGTATTTTTACCAGCATGACCTCACGCTCAACGTAAGCGCCCTGCCCCAGCTCGCTTACGCGCAGCACATCGACCAGCTTATGCAGCTGTTTCTCGATCTGCTCAATTACCTTGGCATCGCCAACGGTCTGAATCGTCATACGCGACATCGTCGGATCGTCCGTTGGCGCCACGGTCAGGCTTTCAATGTTATAGCCACGCTGCGCAAAAAGCCCAATGACGCGCGACAGTGCGCCAGACTCGTTTTCCAGTAATACCGATAATATCCGGCGCATATCAGGTTCTCTCCGTTTTGCTTAACCACATCTCGTCCATACCGCCGCCGCGAATATGCATCGGATAAACGTGCTCGGTTCCATCAACGATGACATCCATAAAGACGAGGCGATTGTTTTTAACGTGCTCAAGCGCTTCGGCGAGCTTCGTTTCCAGTTCAGCCGGATCGGTCACCCGCATCCCTATATGACCATAAGCTTCAGCAAGACGAACAAAATCCGGCAGCGATTTCATATATGACTGAGAGTGGCGGCCCGAGTAGATCATATCCTGCCACTGCTTCACCATACCGAGATAGCCGTTATTAAGGTTGAGCACCAGTACCGGCAGCTCATATTGCAGCGCGGTGGAAAGTTCCTGAATGTTCATCTGAATACTGCCGTCTCCGGTCACGCAGACGACGGTTTCATTTGGCAGCGCCAGCTTCACGCCCAGCGCGGCAGGCAGGCCAAAGCCCATCGTGCCTAAACCTCCCGAGTTGATCCAGTGGCGCGGTTTATCAAACGGATAATAGAGGGCGGCAAACATTTGATGCTGGCCCACGTCAGAGGTCACATACGCGTCGCCTTTCGTCAGTCGCCATACCGTTTCGATGACCGCCTGCGGCTTAATATGCTCGCTTTGGGTGTCATATTTCAGACACTGCCGCGCGCGCCATTGCTCAATTTGCTGCCACCAGTCACGGATTTCATCCAGCGGTTGCGCTGTGTTTTCCAGCGCCAGCAGATCCAGCATTTGTTCAAGGACCTGTCGCGCGTCGCCGACGATAGGTACATCAGCAGACACCGTTTTTGAAATTGACGTCGGATCGATATCAATGTGCAGCACGGTGGCGTTCGGGCAATACTTCGCCAGGTTGTTGGTCGTACGATCGTCAAAACGCACGCCGACGGCAAAGATGACGTCAGAATGATGCATCGTCATGTTGGCTTCATAGGTACCGTGCATACCCAACATGCCGAGCGCCTGACGGTGGGTGGCGGGAAACGCTCCGAGGCCCATCAGCGATGACGCAACAGGAAGATTGAGCTTTTCAACCAGTTCACGAAGCTGTGCCTCACACGCTGAATTGACGGCCCCGCCACCGACATAGACCACCGGTTTTTTAGCGGCCAGCAACGTTTGCAGCGCGCGTTTGATCTGACCTTTGTGGCCCTGCGTTGTTGGGTTGTAAGAGCGCATGCTCACCGATTCCGGCCAGACATAGGGCAGCTTGTTTGCCGGGTTCAGGATATCTTTAGGGAGATCGACCACCACCGGCCCCGGGCGCCCGCTTGCCGCCAGCCAGAACGCCTTCTTCAGAATGCCAGGAATGTCTTCGGTTTGCTTGACCAGGAAGCTGTGCTTCACGACGGGACGCGAAATCCCGACCATGTCGCACTCCTGAAACGCATCATAGCCAATCAGTGATGTCGCGACCTGTCCGGAAAGGATCACCAGCGGAATAGAGTCCATGTACGCGGTCGCAATGCCGGTAATGGCGTTTGTTGCACCGGGCCCCGACGTGACCAGGACCACGCCCACTTCACCCGTCGCACGCGCCAGGCCATCGGCCATATGTACCGCCGCCTGCTCATGGCGTACCAGCACATGGTCAATACCCCCTACCGTATGCAGTGCGTCATAAATATCGAGGACCGCGCCGCCAGGATAGCCGAACACTTGCTTTACGCCCTGATCGATCAGCGACCGGACGACCATTTCCGCGCCAGACAACATCTCCATGCTTTGCCTCCAGGCATTTTGTTATAGACGGACCGCCGAATTCATTTCCGCACCGTCTTGCGATCGGGATGAACCCGTCTTCTATTTTGCAGAGTGATACTTACCTTAACCGCTCGTTATGAGGCAGGCAATTCGCAAACCAGGAGAGAGAAGAGGCAGTGAAAGCAGAAAAAACAGACATTGTCAGAGGATATGGTTAATTCATCTGAAATTAGGGGATGAGATGATAAATCATCGCTGAAAAGCGCGGCGATGTAGAAAATCATCTATTTTTACGGGCCTGGCAGCCACCAGATAAAATACGCAACAGAACAAAATATTAGTAAAAGAAACAAAACCAGGATAAATCACATGCAAAGATGCAATTTATCCTGACTCGATTACCGACGGCAGATGCTAATAAGTAGCTCTTCCATCCACTGATGTCCTTTATCCCGTCCAGCAGCTTCATGCCAGGAGAGATAGCAGGTGCGGCTATTTAGCTTGAGCGGCAGAGGCAAAATTTGCAGATTTAACGCGCCAGAGAACTCTTCTGCCAGCCAGCGTGGGGCAATTGCCACCAGCTGCGTCTGGGAAACGACGTTTAATACGCTGACCATGGCCATCCCCTGATAAGCCACGCTCGCCTGTTTCTCCGCAGTGTCGTACCAGGGCAGGCTAAAGGAGGCATATCTGTCGAGCGCAACAACGGCATGCTGTTCGCTATAAACGTCACTTTCACGTAACGGCGCATTCAGTCGTGGATGTTTTTTGCTGGCAACCAGCACCATTTCATCTTTAAACAGCGGTACACAGGAAAATTCAGGACGGCGGAATTCTTCATAACCCAGGACGAATTCGATTTCCTGGTAACGTAACTGGTGTTCGGTGTTTTGATTTAAGGACGATTTAAAGACGAGATTAATATTAGGTGCGATCTCTTCAACTTTATTATAAATAATTGACGTCAGATAATTATCTAATGGGCTGCAGACGCAGAGATGGAATACTCGCTCACTGCTTAAGGGTTCAAAGCCCGAGCCCGGCAGCTCATTTTGCACCAGCTGCAGCGCCTGGCGGATGGAGCCGAAAAGCTGGAAAGCCCGCGCTGTAGGCTGGATCCCTCTTCCATAACGAACAAACAATTCGTCGTTGAACATAACCTTAAGCCTGGCAACGGCATTACTTACGGCAGGCTGTGACATCCCCAGGGCTTGTGCCGCACGCGTGATATTCTGCTCCTGCATGACAGCATCAAACACCGTCAGTAGATTAAGATCCACCGTGCGTAACTGTGGTTTAATTCCATCAGTAATCTGTGGTTGTTTAATATTATTTTCTGGCACTTCTGACTCCACTGTCACGCTACACTCCCTTCGCCAACGCACTGTAATAATTTCGAAAAATATGATTTACCATGCAGATACGACCAGCGAAAGAAAATTGTTTAAAAATCGGAATATATAAAGATTATCTAATAATGCTATAATACAAAACGGCACAAAGGATATGCTTAACTTTAGTGTTTGAATGAAACCATAAACCAAATCAATATACAATAACCATCCAGTTAAGGATGACTTAAGTATAATTAAACTGTTATCGACATTGAGCAGAATTAAGTTAACAATCTGTTATCAATGATTCTATTTGAAGGGAGAAAAAGTTCTCTCAAAAAAGATAACTCGATGATAGTAAAACGGTTTAAAGAGAAAGCATTTGTGAGGACTGCGTCACCTGAAAAATACCCGTTATGTTTATTCGTTTCTGCAAATGTTTTTTAAGTCCAAAAATAGACAATTAGTTAAGTTAAAAATCGAAAACCCAGCACAATAAGCTAAACAACACACCCTCTCTGTTTAGCCTTCTGGGGCCGTTTTTACCATCAGGGGTTGACATGCCCAGCTGTATCCAGTACCACTAAAAGCATATTGAATTTAACGGAGCACGATTCATGACACGCACCATTCGTTTCATCGGTCTACTACTACTAAACGCATCCACTGTGCGCGGTAGACTGGCGGGCGAAATTCAGCGTTGAATCGTCACCAGTAAGACTAAAAACCCGCGCCACTGCGCGGGTTTTTTTTATGCTCGTAGCAAGGCGCCCTAAGACTGACAAGGACCTAACCCATGAGCCAGCAAGTCATTATTTTCGATACTACTTTACGTGACGGTGAACAGGCATTACAGGCAAGCCTGAGTGTAAAAGAAAAACTGCAGATTGCGCTGGCTCTCGAGCGTATGGGCGTCGACGTGATGGAGGTCGGTTTCCCCGTCTCCTCTCCGGGTGATTTTGAATCCGTACAGACTATCGCCCGCACCATTAAAAACAGCCGCGTGTGCGGTCTGGCGCGCTGCGTAGAGAAAGACATCGACGTTGCGGCTGAGTCGCTGAAGGTGGCCGAAGCCTTCCGTATTCATACCTTTATTGCAACCTCACCAATGCACATCGCAACCAAGTTGCGCAGCACGCTGGATGAGGTCATTGAACGCGCGGTATACATGGTTAAGCGCGCACGCAACTACACCGATGACGTTGAATTCTCCTGTGAAGATGCGGGCCGTACGCCGATTGAAGACCTGGCGCGCGTAGTCGAAGCCGCCATCAACGCGGGCGCTAAAACCATCAACATCCCGGACACCGTCGGCTATACCATGCCGTTTGAGTTCTCCAACATCATTACCGGCCTGTATGAGCGCGTACCTAACATTGATAAAGCAATCATCTCAGTACATACCCATGATGATTTGGGCCTGGCCGTAGGCAATGCCATCGCTGCGGTGCACGCCGGTGCACGTCAGGTAGAAGGTGCAATGAACGGTATCGGTGAACGCGCGGGCAACTGTTCACTGGAAGAAGTGATCATGGCCATCAAGGTGCGCAAAGACATCATGAACGTGCACACCCGCATCAATCACAACGAAATCTGGCGCACCAGCCAGACCGTCAGCCAGATTTGCAACATGCCGATCCCGGCTAACAAGGCGATTGTTGGAACCGGCGCGTTCGCCCACTCCTCCGGTATTCACCAGGACGGCGTGCTGAAAAACCGTGAAAACTACGAAATCATGACTCCGGAATCCATCGGCCTGAACCAGGTTCAGCTGAACCTGACCTCCCGTTCCGGTCGTGCGGCAGTGAAACACCGGATGGAAGAGATGGGCTATCAGGACAGCGATTACAACATGGATCAGCTGTACGACGCGTTCCTGAAGCTGGCCGACAAGAAAGGCCAGGTATTCGATTACGACCTGGAAGCGCTGGCCTTCATCAACAAGCAGCAGGAAGAGCCAGAGCACTTCCGTCTGGACTACTTCAACGTGCAGTCCGGCTCCAGCGACATCGCTACCGCCTCGGTCAAGCTGGCCTGCGGTGATGAAATTAAAGCGGAAGCCGCCAACGGTAACGGCCCTGTGGATGCCATCTATCAGGCGATCAACCGCGTTACCGAGTACGACGTAGAGCTGGTGAAATACGACCTGACGGCGAAAGGGCACGGTAAAGACGCGCTGGGTCAGGTGGATATCGTCGTCAACTATAATGGCCGCCGTTTCCACGGTGTGGGCCTGGCGACGGATATTGTCGAATCCTCCGCGAAAGCGATGGTGCACGTCCTGAACAACATCTGGCGCGCCGCTGAAGTCGAAAAAGAGTTGCAACGCAAAGCTCAGAATAAAGAGAACAACAAGGAAACCGTGTAATGTCGAAGAACTACCATATTGCTGTGTTGCCGGGTGACGGTATTGGTCCGGAAGTGATGGCACAGGCGCTGAAAGTACTGGAAGCCGTTCGCTCGCGTTTTGCGATGAAAATTACCACCAGCCACTACGACGTGGGCGGTATTGCGATTGATAACCACGGAACGCCATTGCCGAAAACCACCGTTGAAGGCTGCGAAAATGCCGATGCCGTGCTGTTTGGCTCCGTCGGTGGCCCAAAATGGGAACACCTGCCGCCGGCAGAGCAGCCAGAGCGCGGCGCGCTCCTGCCGCTGCGTAAACATTTTAAGCTGTTCAGTAACCTGCGTCCGGCTAAGCTGTATCAGGGGCTGGAAGAGTTTTGTCCGCTGCGCGCGGATATCGCGGCCAACGGTTTCGACATCCTGTGCGTGCGTGAGCTGACGGGCGGGATCTACTTCGGTCAGCCAAAAGGTCGCGAAGGCAGCGGTCAGCACGAGAAAGCGTTTGATACCGAGGTGTACCACCGTTTCGAAATTGAACGTATCGCCCATATCGCCTTTGAATCTGCACGCAAGCGCCGCCATAAGGTGACCTCTATTGATAAAGCGAACGTGCTGCAGTCGTCCATTTTGTGGCGCGAGATCGTCAGTGAAGTCGCTAAGCAGTACCCGGACGTTGAGCTGTCGCATATGTACATCGACAACGCGACCATGCAGCTGATTAAGGATCCGTCCCAGTTTGACGTGCTGCTCTGCTCCAACCTGTTCGGCGATATTTTGTCTGACGAGTGCGCGATGATCACCGGCTCTATGGGCATGCTGCCATCCGCCAGCCTGAATGAAGAAGGCTTTGGCCTGTACGAACCGGCGGGCGGTTCCGCGCCGGATATCGCAGGCAAGAACATTGCGAACCCGATTGCGCAGATCCTCTCCCTGGCCCTGCTGCTGCGCTACAGCCTCGATGCAGGCGACGCAGCAACCGCAATTGAAAGCGCCATTAACCGGGCGTTAGAAGAAGGCGTCCGTACCGGTGACTTAGCGCGCGGCACGGCAGCAGTCAGTACTGATGAAATGGGCGACATCATTGCCCGCTATGTCGCTGAAGGGGTGTAATCATGGCCAAGACGTTATATGAAAAATTGTTTGATGCGCATGTTGTCTACGAGGCGCCAAACGAAACCCCGCTGCTGTACATTGACCGCCACCTGGTGCACGAAGTGACCTCTCCGCAGGCCTTCGACGGCCTGCGCGCGCACAAGCGTCCGGTGCGCCAGCCGGGTAAAACCTTTGCCACGATGGATCACAACGTCTCCACCCAGACCAAAGACATCAATGCTTCCGGCGAGATGGCGCGCATCCAGATGCAGGAGCTGATCAAGAACTGCAACGAATTTGGCGTGGAGCTGTACGATCTGAACCACCCGTATCAGGGCATCGTCCACGTGATGGGACCTGAGCAGGGTATTACGCTGCCGGGCATGACCATCGTCTGCGGCGACTCCCATACCGCGACCCACGGCGCGTTTGGCGCGCTGGCGTTCGGCATCGGCACATCGGAAGTTGAGCACGTTCTGGCGACGCAGACTCTGAAACAGGGCCGCGCCAAAACCATGAAGATTGAGGTGAAGGGCAAAGCCGCGCCGGGTATCACCGCGAAAGATATCGTGCTGGCGATTATCGGCAAAACCGGCAGCGCAGGCGGTACCGGTCACGTGGTGGAATTCTGCGGTGAAGCCATTCAGGCGCTGAGCATGGAAGGTCGCATGACCCTGTGTAATATGGCTATTGAGATGGGTGCTAAAGCAGGCCTGGTCGCACCGGACGAAACCACCTTCAACTATGTGAAAGGCCGTCTGCACGCGCCGAAAGGTCAGGATTTTGACGACGCGGTCGCATACTGGAAAACCCTGAAAACTGACGACGGTGCCACCTTTGATACCGTTGTCACGCTGCAGGCGGAAGAGATTGCGCCGCAAGTCACCTGGGGTACCAATCCTGGCCAGGTCATCTCCGTCAACGACAGCATTCCTGACCCGGCTTCCTTCGCCGATCCGGTCGAACGCGCCAGTGCGGAAAAAGCGCTGGCCTATATGGGGCTGAAACCCGGCGTACCGCTGACCGAGGTGAACATTGATAAGGTGTTCATCGGCTCCTGCACCAACTCCCGTATCGAGGACTTACGCGCGGCGGCAGAGATTGCCAAAGGCCGCAAAGTGGCGCCGGGCGTGCAGGCGCTGGTGGTTCCTGGCTCCGGTCCGGTGAAAGCCCAGGCGGAAGCGGAAGGACTGGATAAGATCTTTATCGAAGCAGGCTTCGAATGGCGTCTGCCGGGCTGCTCCATGTGTCTGGCGATGAACAACGACCGCCTGAATCCGGGCGAACGCTGCGCCTCCACCAGCAACCGTAATTTTGAAGGCCGTCAGGGCCGGGGTGGACGCACCCACCTGGTCAGCCCGGCAATGGCCGCCGCTGCGGCAGTCACCGGCCATTTCGCCGATATTCGCAGCCTGAAATAAGGAGACAATCATGGCAGAGAAATTTACCCAACATACGGGCCGTGTTGTCCCGCTGGACGCCGCTAACGTCGATACGGACGCGATCATTCCGAAGCAGTTTTTGCAGAAAGTGACCCGCACCGGTTTTGGCGCACACCTGTTCAACGACTGGCGTTTTCTGGACGACAAAGGCGAAGTGCCAAACCCGGAGTTCGTCCTGAACTTCCCGGAATACAAAGGTGCATCCATTCTTCTGGCGCGGGAAAACTTCGGCTGCGGCTCCTCGCGTGAGCATGCGCCCTGGGCGCTGACCGACTACGGCTTTAAGGTGGTTATCGCCCCGAGCTTCGCGGATATCTTCTACGGCAACAGCTTCAACAACCAGTTGCTGCCGGTGACGCTGAGCGACGAGCAGGTCGATGAACTGTTCGCGCTGGTTAAGGCAAGTCCAGGGATGGCGTTTGAGGTGGATCTGGAAGCGGAAGTGGTGAAAGCCGGGGATAAGACCTACAGCTTCAGCATTGATGCCTTCCGTCGCCACTGCATGTTGAACGGTCTGGACAGCATTGGCCTGACGCTCCAGCACGAGGACGCCATCTCAGCGTACGAGAAAAAACAGCCTGCGTTTATGGGCTAAAGGCAATGGCCCGCAGGGCGCGGGCCATTGATAAGGGTGCGTTGAGGCTCAACCACTCTGGAGAGGCGGGGACACTTCCCCCGCCAATACCGCTAACGTTTCGCTTCGTAAGCCAACACTGCCGCCAGCTCTGTTTTCTCCTGTCTGAAGTGCAACTCACACAGCGAATCACGCACCATCCAGGTGAAGATCAATAGCGTCGTACAGATCAGAAACAAACCTAACAGCAGAGTACGTTTTGGCATTCCAGCCTCCTTATTGCTTTTCGGCAATGAAGAGACTAACCTCGCAATGTTGGTTGTGAAGTTGGTCTCCCCATCAGTTTTTTGATGTGGGACTCTCCACTGTTTGCCTCTTGCGAAAGCCTGAGGCAAACAGCCTCAAGCACCCGTCACGCACTCTATGCGCCTTCTCTGTATCTGTCAGAAAATCGTTTCATTTCGTGAAGCCGCCTTCCAGAATCAAACATCCTTGACCCGGCAGGTCAGCCCAAGCGTTACCACCGAAATGGCCGCAATCATCCAGTAAACCGAGGCATGACCATAACTTTGCGCCAGCGCGCCCTGAATCACTCCCGCCAGAATAACGCCCGTCGAAATACTGTTGGTAAAAAGCGTAGTCGCAGAGCCGGCGCGGCCGGGCATGAGATCCTGGAACCAGAGCATGCCGATCCCGGCAACGATGCCAATAAACACGGCATTAAACAGCTGCAGCGCCAGCAACGCTTCACGCGAATGGAAAAGGAGCAGCCCCGCGTAGAACAGCACCCCAGCCGCCACGGCAACGATCATCATTCGACGCTTTCCGAAGCGCTTAACGTAATACCCCGCCAGAATCATCACCGGAATTTCCAGCCCGGCGGCGGTCCCCATTAAGATCCCCGCAAGCTTGTCCGGTAGGCCTAGATCGCTGCTGATCCACAGCGGCATATCAATAATGTACATGGTGTTGCAGGTCCACATCAGCGTGGAGGCGATAAACAGCATCCGCACGTTTTTATCCTGCCAGCCGCTCACCTGAGTAATGGGCTTATCCGTCGTCTGCTCAACCCGGGCGACAGACGGCAGCGCAAAAGCAATCAGAGCCAGGCTGATAATAAAAATGCCTGCCGCGATAGAAAACATGACCGTAAAGCCATAGTTCAGCGCCAGCATGAAGGCCAGCGGCGGGCCGATGACCCACGCCAGCGAGAGCTGTGCGCGCATCACCGAGCTGAACATCACCACCTCTCGCGCCGAGCTGTCGGCGTATTCACGGGCCAGCGCGAACAGCTGCGGCATGGCGGTGTTCGCCAGAGAGGCCAGCAGCACGCCGCAGGTGATGAGTGTCAGGTAATGACGGTTAAAGGCAAAAAGCAGCGCGTTGCCCACGGCCATGGCGCAGCAAAAGAGGATCAGCCTGCGGCGATCGCCCTGGCTGTCAGATCGTTTCGCCAGACCCAGGCTAACGAGGATCCCGGCAATCGCGTTAACGGTATAAAACAGGCCCACCCAAAACGGCTGCGCCCCCACCTCGCGGCTGAGAAACAGGCTCAGCGTCGGTGCCTGTAGCGCACCGGCCACGCCCATCATGAAGGCCACCAGCATAAAAGCAGCGTACACGCCGTTCAGGCGGCGCCCCATCGTCATCAACCACAGCATGCGCAAGTCCTTGTGAAAGCGAATCAAAATTGGGTGAAAGAATAAACGAAAAAAGCCAGCAAAAACATTTTGCTGGCGGGTGATAAACACCAATACTCAGTCACACATGATCGAGGCGAGTTAGCGAGAAGAGGTCGGTTTCGTAACGTCCCACTGCATCAGATCTTCCAGGATTCTCAGCCGTTGCTCTGCACACTGGCGGGCCAGCCAGGACACTCCTTTTGTCGCTGAAAAGTACTGCTGATAAAACTGACGTGCGGTAGACCTCTTCATAATTTACCTCCTCACTTCATCGGGAAGCATTATTGGCTTAATATAGGGATTAATAAATTGCTGATTTTTTGTCAGGAGTTCCTCTTTTATGCCATCCGGTCGACTGCAACAACAATTCATTCGCCTGTGGCAGTGCTGCGAGGGTCAATCGCAGGAGACCACGCTTAACGAGCTGGCAGAACTCCTCAACTGCTCACGCCGCCATATGCGCACGTTACTCAACACTATGCAGCAGCAGGGCTGGCTAAGCTGGGAGGCAGAGGCGGGACGCGGCAAGCGCTCACGCTTGACCTTCCTGTATACCGGCTTGGCCCTGCAGCAGCAGCGGGCGGAGGATCTGCTGGAGCAGGACCGCATCGATCAGCTGGTCCAACTGGTGGGCGACAAAGCCGCCGTGCGCCAGATGCTGGTCTCACACCTGGGACGCAGCTTTCGTCAGGGACGCCACATTCTGCGGGTGCTTTACTACCGCCCAATGAAAAACCTGTTGCCCGGCACGGCATTGCGACGTTCTGAAACCCACATGGCCCGGCAGATATTCAGCGGTCTGACGAAAATAAATGAGGAAAACGGGGAACTGGAAGCGGATATAGCGCACCACTGGCAGCAGATTTCCCCTCTGCACTGGCGTTTCTTTTTACGCCCGGGCATTCACTTCCACCATGGCCGCGAGCTGGAGATGCGTGACGTTATCGCCTCTTTAGAGCGCGCCCGCACGCTGCCGCTCTATTCGCATATCACGCGGATCCACTCCCCAACGGCCTGGACGCTGGATATTGAGCTGTCCCAGCCAGACAACTGGCTGCCGTGGCTTCTGGGCTACGTGCCCTCGATGATCCTGCCTGCCGAGTGGCGATCCCTGAACAATTTTTCCAGCCAGCCGATCGGTACAGGCCCCTACTCCGTTACGCGCAATAACAGCAATCAGCTGAAGATCCGCGCCTTTGATGACTATTTTGGCTATCGGGCACTGATCGACGAAGTGAACGTCTGGGTGTTACCGGACCTCAACGAAGAGCTGAGCGCAGGCCTCACCCTGGAGGGGCCCACAACCAGCGAAAAGGCGTTCGAGAGTCGCCTGGAGGAGGGCTGCTACTATCTTCTTTTTGACAGCCGCAGCTACCGCGGAGCAAACCACGACGTCCGCAAGTGGATCAGCCATATTCTGGCCCCGGCTAACCTGATTTATCACGCTGAAGAACAATACCAGACCTGGTGGTTTCCGGCCTATGGCCTGCTTCCGCGCTGGCACCATGCTCAGCCGGTGCGCAGTGAAAAACCCGCCGGGCTGGAGACCATCACCCTCAGCTACTATCGCGATCACATTGAGCACCGGTTTATCGCGAGGATCATGAGTAAACTGCTGGCGGCCGAAGGCGTGACGCTGGCGATACAGGAAGTCGATTATGATGAATGGCACCGCGGGGATGTCGTCAGCGATATCTGGCTCAACAGCGCGAACTTTACGCTGCCGCTTGATTTCTCGCTCTTTTCACACCTGTATGAAGTGCCTCTTATTCAGCACTGCATCAGCCGGGACTGGCAGCAGGACGCCGCGAAGTGGCGGGCAGGAGAGATGGATCTGGCCGCGTGGTGCCAGGAACTCCTGACCGGGCAGACGATCGTACCGTTGATCCACCACTGGCTGCTGATCCAGGGGCAGCGCAGCATGCGCGGCCTGCGGATGAACACCCTGGGCTGGTTTGATTTTAAATCCGCCTGGTTTGCGCCGCCGGAGCCATAACGCTTTCGTAATATTCACCAAATCATTACAATAGCGCCGTTCTCAACGGGGTGCTGCATCACAGATGTGCGCTGAGATAATACCCGTCGAACCTGATCCGGATAACGCCGGCGAAGGGATTTGAGGCTGTTTCTCAAAATCCTTTGCCACTCAACCCTGAGGTGCAAAGTGTTAAAAAACGTTCTTCCTCTGCTGGCGCTGGTTGCGCTGCCTGTTTTTGCTAAGCCTGTTCTGACGGTCTATACCTACGACTCCTTCTCCGCCGACTGGGGCCCCGGCCCGGTGGTTAAAAAAGCCTTTGAGGCCGACTGCAACTGCGAGCTGAAGTTCGTGGCGCTGGAAGATGGCGTGTCGCTGCTCAACCGTCTGCGCATGGAAGGGAAAAACAGCAAGGCCGACGTGGTGCTCGGGCTGGATAACAACCTGCTGGAAGCCGCCACGCAAACCAGACTGTTTGCCAAAAGCGGCGTGGCGGCAGATGCCGTCAACGTGCCGGGCGGCTGGAAAAACGACACCTTCGTTCCCTTCGATTACGGCTACTTTGCGTTCGTCTACGATAAAAACAAGCTGAAGAACCCGCCGAAGAGCCTGAAAGAGCTGGTCGAAAGCGACGAGAAATGGCGCGTGATTTATGAAGATCCGCGCACCAGCACGCCGGGCCTGGGGCTGCTGCTGTGGATGCAGAAAGTCTACGGCGACAAAACGCCGGAGGCGTGGCAGAAGCTGGCTGCGAAAACCGTTACGGTCACTAAAGGCTGGAGCGAAGCCTACGGCCTGTTCCTGAAAGGCGAAAGCGATCTGGTGCTGAGCTACACCACCTCTCCGGCCTATCATATTATTGCCGAGAAGAAAGACAACTACGCGGCTGCGAATTTCGCTGAAGGTCACTACCTGCAGGTTGAAGTGGCTGCCCGCACCGCCGCCAGTAAGCAGCCGGAACTGGCCGAGAAGTTCCTGAAATTTATGGTCTCCCCGGCATTCCAGAACGCCATTCCGACGGGCAACTGGATGTACCCGGTCACCGACGCGGCGCTGCCGGCAGGCTTTGAGCAGCTGAACAAACCGCAGACCGCGCTGGAATTTACGCCGCAGCAGGTTGCCGCTCAGCGTGCCGCATGGATAAGCGAATGGCAACGCGCCGTCAGCCGCTGATCCCCGGCTGGTTAGTTCCCGGACTGATTGCCGCCATACTGATGGTGGTCGTCAGTCTGGGAGCGTTTCTGGCGCTGTGGTTTAACGCGCCAGAGAGCGATCTGCTCGCGCTCTGGCACGATAGCTATCTCTGGCACGTTATCCGTTTCTCCTTCTGGCAGGCGTTTCTTTCCGCGCTGCTGTCAGTCATCCCGGCCATTTTCCTTGCGCGCGCCCTCTATCGCAGACGTTTCCCCGGCAGGCTGGCACTGCTGCGCCTGTGCGCCATGACGCTGATCCTGCCCGTGCTGGTGGCCGTCTTTGGCATCCTGAGCGTATACGGTCGCCAGGGCTGGCTGGCCTCGCTCTTCGCGTCTTTAGGCCTGGAATGGACCTTCTCTCCCTACGGGCTGAAGGGCATCCTGCTGGCACACATTTTCTTCAATATGCCGATGGCGACGCGCCTCTTTTTGCAGGCGCTGGAGAACATACCCGGCGAGCAGCGCCAGATTGCGGCCCAGCTCGGCATGCGCGGATGGTCATTCTTCCGCTTTGTCGAATGGCCGTGGCTGCGACGCCAGATTGCCCCGGTGGCCGCGCTGATCTTTATGCTCTGTTTCGCCAGCTTTGCGACCGTGCTTTCTCTCGGCGGCGGCCCGCAGGCCACCACCATTGAGCTGGCGATCTATCAGGCATTAAGTTACGACTACGATCCGGGCCGCGCCGCGTTGCTGGCGATCGTACAGATGGTGTGCTGCCTGGCGCTGGTGTTACTCAGCCAGCGGCTGAGCAAAGCGGTCCCCGCAGGAAGCAATAATCTTTCTGGCTGGCGCGATCCGCAGGACAGCCTGCATAGCCGCATCTCGGACGTGATGCTGATCGCGCTGGCGCTCCTGCTTCTGCTGCCGCCGCTGCTGGCCGTGATCGCCGATGGCCTCAACAGGAATGTGGTATCGGTACTTCAACAGCCGGTCCTGTGGCAAGCCACGTGGACCTCATTGCGTATCGCGCTGGCAGCCGGGCTAATTTGCGTGACGCTGACCATGATGCTGCTCTGGAGCAGCCGCGAGCTGTACGCGCGACATGCCCGCAAAGCCGGACACGCGCTGGAACTGACGGGCATGCTGATCCTGGCGATGCCGGGCATTGTGCTGGCGACCGGCTTCTTTTTACTGTTTAACAGCACCATCGGCCTGCCGGAAAGCGCCGACGGCATCGTCATTTTTACCAACGCCTTAATGGCCATACCGTACGCGCTGAAGGTGCTGGAAAACCCGATGCGGGATGTTAACAGCCGGTACAGCGCCCTGTGCCAGTCCCTTGGCATTATGGGCTGGCGGCGGCTGAAAGTGGTCGAACTACGCGCCCTGAAGCGGCCGCTCGCCCAGGCGATGGCCTTCGCCTGCGTGCTGTCGATTGGGGATTTTGGCGTGGTGGCCCTCTTTGGCAACGAGGATTTCCGCACGCTGCCGTTCTGGCTTTATCAGCAAATTGGCTCCTACCGCAGCCAGGACGGTGCCGTCACGGCGCTGCTCCTGTTACTGCTGTGCTTTGCCTTATTTACCGTTATCGAAAAACTTCCGGGGCGTGATGTTAAAACTGACTGATGTAACCTGGCTTTACCAGCACCTGCCAATGCGTTTTACCCTCTCCGTTCGTCAGGGAGAGCGAATTGCGGTGCTTGGCCCAAGCGGGGCCGGTAAAAGTACCCTGCTCAATTTGATTGCCGGTTTTTTGCAGCCTGTCAGCGGGTCGATAGTCATTGATAATGGCGAGTATACCTACGCTCCGCCGGCTAAGCGCCCGGTGTCGATGCTGTTTCAGGAAAACAATCTGTTTAATCACCTTACGGTGTGGCAGAACATCGCGCTGGGAATCGATCCGGGGTTAAAACTCAATGCTGCGCAGCGTCAGAAGCTGGAGGCAATTGCCGAACAAATGGGCCTGTCCGCGTTGATTTCCAGACTGCCCGGTGAGCTTTCCGGCGGCCAGCGTCAGCGCGTGGCGCTGGCACGTTGTCTGGTGCGCGAGCAGCCGCTGCTGCTGCTCGATGAACCCTTCTCGGCACTCGACCCGGCCCTGCGCCAGGAGATGCTCTCGCTGGTGGAAGAGGTTTGCCAGCGCCAGCAGATCACGATGCTGATGGTTTCGCACAGCATTGAAGATGCCGCACGCATTGCGCCGCGATCGGTAGTGATCGCGGAGGGACGGATTTTTTGGGATGGAGAAACAGAAGAACTTCTGAGTGGTAACGCGGGGGCGTCTTCATTGTTGGGCATTCGTGCGGTCTGACGCCCTCACCCTGGCCCTCTCCCACGGGGAGAGGGAAAACACCTTAACGGCTCACTACCTTCAACAGGATCTCGCCGTACACCGGCATCAGCGGATGACGAATCAGCGCGACCAGCGCCACCACCGCCACGCCCAGCGTCAGCGGGGCCAGCCAGAGCAGGCGCGCGCGCGGGAGATAGCGCGTCAGGCGATCGACGCTGGCTTTCGCGCTGCGCCATAGCCGCCAGCAAAGCCAGGCCGCCAGCCACAGCAGTACCGCCGTTCCCAGCAGCAGCCACTTGAACTCACCGCTTTGCATACCGTCAGGGATATCAATGGCCGCACCCGCGAGGATCCCCGGCAGGAAGTAAAACGGCGGCCAGAATACGCAGCCGATAATGTTCGGCACAACGAATTTTGCGACGGGCAGATCCAGCATCCCCGCCACCATCGGCACCAGCGGACGCGTTGGCCCGACAAAGCGGCCTACCAGAATGGTGAACATGCTGTGCTGGTGCAGCGCATGTTCGGTTTTATCCAGCAGCGCTTTGTTCTTTTTCATGAACGACCAGCGGTGCAGCGGCTTCTTAAAGCGCCAGCCCAGCCAGAAGGAGATCCAGTCCCCCAGCAGGCAGCCGATAATCCCGGCCAGCCACGCCTGCCAGAAATTGACCTCACCGCTGCCGATCAGCGCCCCAAGCCCCGCCATCATCACGGTGCCGGGCAGGATCAGCCCAACCAGCGCCAGCGATTCCAGAAACGCCACCAGCGCCACGGCGATGAGCGAGTACATAACGGACTGGGTAATAAAGTGTTCCAGCAATGCCTGCATAACTATTCCGGTCAGAAAACGAATCAGCGATTCTGCTTAGCGCCCCGCACCGCGTCAAGGCATCAATTGTCTGAATAGTTTACAGGATGCTCCTGAAGTTCACCTGAATGTTTACCGTTTATTCACATCCCGCGCGGAA
Organism: Enterobacter cloacae complex sp. P14RS; assembly: GCF_014895895.1. Taxonomy (NCBI): domain Bacteria; kingdom Pseudomonadati; phylum Pseudomonadota; class Gammaproteobacteria; order Enterobacterales; family Enterobacteriaceae; genus Enterobacter; species Enterobacter cloacae complex sp. P14RS. The sequence goes on along the minus strand of NZ_JADBQM010000011.1, from coordinate 183,299 downwards.
TTCACTGGGACTGGCGCCGGTGCACTTCTTAAACACGCGAGAGAAATAGAGCTGATCTTCAAAGCCCACGTTGCGTCCGACGGTCGCGATAGGCATCCGGGTGGTGCTGAGCAACAGCTTTGCCTGGCTGATGCGCTGATCCTCACGCCAGCTCAGCACGCTCACGCCAAGCTGCTGGCGGAACAGGTGTGACAGGCGGGACGGCGAAAGACAGACGTGCTGGGCAACGCTGGCGATATCAAACTGGCTGTCGGCCAGATGGTCGCTGATGTACTGGCAGGCGTCGCGGACGCGGTTATCCAGCGGCGGGTTAAGCGACTCGTTGATCGCCTCCATGCGGCGCAGCAGCACCTGCTCAAGCAGGTTGATCGCCAGCAGTTCGGCATAGCGCCCGCCCGCCTGCCCCGCCTCAATAATTTGTGCGAACAGTTCACGAAACTGCGCCAGATGCGCCTCATCCGGACGATAAAAACCGGTTTGCGCGAAAATAGCCGGCCATGAGAGCCACTCCTGCCAGTAGGCGCGCGGGCGGAAATAGACCCACTGGTGATACCACTCTTTGGCGTCCGGGTGACGCCCGTAGTGGTGGATCTCCCCCGGCGGGAACAGCAGCATATCGCCCGGGCGGCAAACAAACTGCCGATCGCCGTTTTTGATCACCCCTTCCCCGCGTACGGTCAGGTTCAGAATATACCCTTTCATGCCGAGCGGCCGGTCGACGTAAAAATCGAGATACCCCTCGGCCTCAATTGGCGTCAGCCCCGCCACCAGATGGGCGTTAAATGAGTATCCCGGCAGCAGGGGATCGTTTTGCGGTTCGGCCATAGATTCAGTTCTCCCAAGGGTCCTGAAGGAAACCATTTGTCCATATCGTTAAAAGCAGTATAAAAATGGCCTGCGAAAAGATCCAAAAAGCATCACGCCTCTTTTACGTCCGCCATGTTTCAGCCTTTTCCCCTGATTTTTCTGCCGGCACGGGCAGAGAAGCAGTAACAAAAGTGTCTATAAGTGCGGCAGAAATGTCCACATTGAATATTTGCACGGCGTCACACTTTCCGTCGTAACAGCAATTTAGTCCATAAGATTAGCGGATCCTGCCTGACGATTTTTATCCCCAGTCTCTAATGTTCTTCCATACCTGTTTCGGATGGAGCAACACCATGGCAATTGCAATTGGCCTCGATTTTGGCAGCGACTCGGTTCGCGCGCTGGCAGTGGACTGTACGACTGGCCAGGAGATAGCAACCAGCGTTGAGTGGTATCCGCGCTGGCAAGAGGGGCGCTACTGCGACGCGCCAAACAACCAGTTCCGTCACCACCCGCGCGATTACATTGAATCGATGGAAGCGGCGATCAAAACCGTGCTGGCTGAACTGACTGACGCCCAGCGGGCCGACGTCGTGGGGATTGGCGTCGACAGCACCGGTTCAACGCCAGCCCCGGTGGACGCTGAAGGCCGCGTGCTGGCGCTGCGCCCGGAGTTTGCCGACAACCCGAACGCCATGTTCGTGCTTTGGAAAGACCATACCGCCGTGGAAGAGGCGGAAGCCATCACCCGCTTATGCCATCAGCCGGGCAAAACCGACTACTCGCGCTACATCGGCGGCATCTACTCCAGCGAATGGTTCTGGGCCAAAATCCTGCACGTTACCCGCGCGGACGCTTCGGTCGCCCAGGCCGCGGCAACCTGGATTGAGCTGTGCGACTGGGTTCCCGCCCTGCTCTCCGGCACCACTCGCCCGCAGGATATCCGCCGCGGCCGCTGCAGCGCCGGGCATAAATCCCTGTGGCATGAAGGCTGGGGCGGTCTTCCTCCGGCAGCGTTCTTCGATGAACTTGATCCGATCATCAACAAAAACCTGAAATACCCGCTCTTTACCGACACCTTCACCGCCGATATTCCGGTCGGCACGCTCTGCGAAGAGTGGGCGACGCGTCTCGGCCTGCCGCAAAACGTGACCATTTCCGGCGGCGCGTTCGACTGCCACATGGGCGCCGTGGGCGCGGGTGCGCAGCCTAACACGCTGGTGAAAGTGATTGGCACCTCCACCTGCGACATTCTGACGGCAGATAAAGCCAGCGTCGGCGACCGCGCGGTGAAAGGGATTTGCGGCCAGGTTGACGGCAGCGTGGTGCCAGATTTTATCGGCCTCGAAGCCGGTCAGTCCGCATTTGGCGATATCTACGCCTGGTTTGGCCGGGTGCTCGGCTGGCCGCTGGATCAGCTGGCTGCCGCGCATCCTGAGCTGAAAACGCAGATTACCGCGAGCAAAAAACAGCTTCTGCCGCAGCTCACCGAAGCCTGGGCAAAAAATCCGTCTCTCGACCACCTGCCGGTGGTGCTGGACTGGTTTAACGGTCGCCGCACGCCGTTTGCCAACCAGCGCCTGAAAGGGGTGATTACCGATCTCAACCTGGCGACCGATGCCCCGGCGCTTTTCGGCGGTCTGATTGCCGCCACCGCGTTCGGCGCGCGCGCCATTATGGAGTGCTTCACCGAACAGGGCATCGACGTGAACAACGTGATGGCGCTGGGCGGTATCGCCCGTAAAAACCCGGTGATTATGCAGGCCTGCTGCGACGTGCTGAACCGTCCGCTGCAGATTGTGGCCTCCGATCAGTGCTGTGCGCTGGGCGCGGCGATTTTCGCTGCCGTGGCCGCAGGCGTTCATGCGGATATCCCGACCGCGCAGCAGCACATGGCAAGCGCCGTCGAAAACACGCTCCAGCCGCGTGTCCAGCAGGCACAACGCTTTGAACAGCTTTATCAGCGCTACCAGCAATGGGCAAAAAGCGCCGAGCTTCACTATCTCCCTGTCGCCGCCCCGGCCAAAAGCACCGCGGACACTACGGCAACCCTGACCCATTAAGGACACGATGATGACCATTTTTAATAATTATGAAGTGTGGTTTGTGATTGGCAGCCAGCATCTGTACGGACCGGAAGCGCTGCAGCAGGTAACGAAACACGCGGAGCACGTGGTTAACGCGCTGAACGCGGAAGCCAAACTGCCGTGCAAACTGGTGCTGAAGCCGCTGGGTACAACGCCGGACGAAATCACCAACATCTGCCGTGACGCCAACTACGACGACAAATGCGCCGGCCTGGTCGTGTGGCTGCACACCTTCTCACCGGCCAAAATGTGGATCAACGGCCTGGCAATCCTCAACAAACCGCTGCTGCAGTTCCACACTCAGTTCAATGCCTCCCTGCCGTGGGACAGCATCGACATGGACTTCATGAACCTGAACCAGACCGCGCACGGCGGCCGCGAGTTCGGCTTCATCGGCGCGCGCATGCGCCAGCAGCACGCTGTGGTCACCGGCCACTGGCAGGACGGCAAGGCGCAACAACGCATTGGCTCCTGGATGCGTCAGGCGGTCTCTAAGCAGGATACCCGCCACCTGAAAGTGGTGCGATTCGGCGACAACATGCGTGAAGTGGCGGTGACCGACGGCGATAAAGTCGCGGCGCAGATCAAGTTCGGCTTCTCCGTGAATACCTGGGCGGTGGGCGACCTGGTGCAGGTGGTGAATGACATCAGCGACGGCGACGTGAGCGCGCTGGTGGACGAGTACGAAAGCAGCTACCGCCTGACGCCTGCGGCACAAATCAACGGCGACAAGCGCCAGAACGTGCTGGATGCCGCACGCATTGAGCTGGGCATGAAGCGTTTTCTGGAACAGGGCGGCTTCCACGCCTTTACCACTACATTTGAAGACCTGCACGGCCTGAAACAGCTGCCGGGTCTGGCAGTACAACGTCTGATGCAGCAGGGCTACGGCTTTGCGGGTGAAGGCGACTGGAAAACTGCCGCTCTGCTTCGCATCATGAAGGTGATGTCGACCGGTCTGCAGGGCGGCACCTCCTTTATGGAGGACTACACCTACCACTTCGAGAACGGCAACGATCTGGTGCTCGGTTCGCACATGCTGGAAGTGTGTCCCTCCATCGCGGTTGAAGAGAAACCGATCCTTGACGTGCAGTACCTCGGCATCGGCGGCAAAGCGGATCCGGCCCGTCTGATCTTCAACACCCGTACCGGTCCGGCCATCAACGCCAGCCTGATCGACCTCGGCGACCGCTTCCGCCTGCTGGTGAACTGTGTCGATGCGGTTGAAACTCCGCACTCTCTGCCGAAGCTGCCGGTCGCCAATGCCCTGTGGAAAGCGCAGCCGGACCTGCCAACCGCGTCAGAGGCGTGGATCCTGGCGGGTGGCGCGCACCACACCGTCTTCAGCCACGCGCTGGACCTGAACGATATGCGCCAGTTTGCCGAGCTGCACGATATCGAGCTGACCGTGATTGATAACGACACCCGTCTGCCAGCCTTTAAAGACGCGCTGCGCTGGAACGAAGTCTATTACGGTTCAAAACGCTAAGTACGTAATGCCCGGTGGCGCTGCGCTCGCCGGGCAGGGAGACAACGATGTTAGAAGATCTCAAACGTCAGGTACTTGAAGCCAACCTGGCGCTGCCAAAACATAACCTGGTGACCCTGACCTGGGGCAACGTCAGCGCCGTTGACCGGGATAAAGGGGTATTCGTGATCAAGCCTTCGGGCGTGGATTACACGGTGATGACCGCAGAGGATATGGTCGTGGTCAGCATCGAAACGGGTGAAGTGGTGGAAGGTAACAAAAAACCGTCATCCGATACGCCCACCCACCGTCTGCTGTATCAGTCCTTCCCGACTATCGGCGGCATCGTGCATACCCACTCGCGTCACGCGACCATCTGGGCGCAGGCGGGCCAGTCCATTCCGGCCACCGGCACCACCCACGCGGACTACTTTTACGGCACCATTCCCTGCACGCGTCTGATGACCGATGCGGAGATTAACGGTGAGTACGAATGGGAAACCGGGAACGTGATCGTCGAAACCTTTGAAAAACAGGGGATCGACGCGGCGCAAATGCCCGGCGTACTGGTGCATTCCCACGGCCCGTTTGCCTGGGGTAAAAACGCGCAAGACGCGGTGCATAACGCAATAGTGCTGGAGGAAATCGCCTACATGGGGATCTTCTGCCGCCAGCTGGCACCGCAGTTGCCGGATATGCAGCAAACCCTGCTGGATAAACACTACCTGCGCAAGCACGGCGCGAAGGCCTATTACGGACAATAAACTGTATATATCCCCAGCATAAAACATTCAACCAGGCTATAATCAGGCCTGGTTTTGTTTTTGGGATAACGGCGTGGCACAGGCGCAAGAAGGCTTTTTACTGACCCGACACTGGCGGGATACCCCTCAGGGCACCGAGGTTGCGTTCTGGCTGGCGACAGATAACGGCCCGCTGCACGTTACGCTTCCTCCTCAGGAATCCGTGGCGTTTATCCCTGAACATTACGTCGAGAAGGTAAAACAACTGCTGCGCGATGAGAACGGCTGGCGCCTCACGCCTCTTGAGCTAAAAGATTTCCATCGTCAGCCGGTGTATGGCCTTTACTGCCGCGCCCATCGCCAGCTGATGCGCTACGAAAAACTGCTGCGCGAAGCGGGCGTGACGCTCTACGAAGCGGACATTCGTCCGCCGGAACGCTTTCTGATGGAGCGGTTTATTACCGCCCCCGTCTGGGTTGACGGCGCTGAGCAAAACGGCACCCTTATCAACGCTCGCCTGAAGCCTAATCCGCATTATCGCCCCCCGCTAAAGTGGGTTTCCCTGGATATCGAAACCACCCGCCACGGCGAGCTGTACTGCATCGGCCTGGAAGGCTGCGGGCAGCGGGTTGTCTATATGCTCGGACCGCCGAACGGCGATGCGTCCGCGCTCGATTTTCAGCTTGAGTACGTCAACAGCCGACCGCAGCTGCTGGAGAAGCTTAACCAGTGGTTTGCCGAGCACGACCCGGACGTGCTGATCGGCTGGAACGTGGTGCAGTTTGACCTGCGCGTACTGCAAAAACACGCAGAGCGGTATCGCATCCCACTGATGCTCGGGCGCGGAAATACGGAGCTGGAGTGGCGCGAGCACGGCTTTAAGAACGGTGTGTTCTTTGCGCAGGCCAACGGCCGCCTGATTATCGACGGCATCGAGGCGCTGAAATCCGCGTTCTGGAATTTCTCCTCCTTCTCTCTGGAAGCGGTAGCGCAGGAATTGCTCGGTGAAGGCAAATCCATCGACAATCCGTGGGACCGCATGGACGAGATTGACCGGCGCTTCAACGAAGACAAACCGGCGCTCGCCACCTATAACCTGAAAGACTGCGAGCTGGTGACGCAGATATTCCACAAAACCGAGATCATGCCGTTCCTGCTGGAGCGCGCGACGGTAAATGGCCTCGCGGCTGACAGGCACGGCGGCTCGGTAGCCGCCTTTAGCCACCTCTATTTCCCACGAATGCACCGTGCGGGCTATGTTGCGCCCAACCTTGGGGGCGTACCGCCGCAGGCCAGCCCCGGCGGCTACGTGATGGACTCCCGCCCAGGACTGTATGATTCGGTTCTGGTGCTGGACTACAAAAGCCTCTACCCGTCAATTATCCGCACTTTCCTTATTGACCCGGTGGGGCTGGTGGAGGGGATGGCGCAGCCAGACGACGCGCACAGCACCGAAGGTTTTCTCGGGGCACGCTTCTCGCGCGAAAAACACTGTCTGCCGGAGATTGTGGGGAACATCTGGCACGGCCGCGACGAGGCGAAACGTCATGGCAACAAGCCGCTCTCGCAGGCCCTGAAAATTATTATGAACGCTTTCTACGGCGTGCTGGGTACCAGCGCCTGCCGCTTCTTCGATCCGCGTCTGGCGTCGTCCATCACCATGCGCGGACACGACATCATGCGTCAGACCAAAGCGCTGATTGAATCCCGGGGCTATGACGTTATCTACGGCGACACGGATTCAACCTTTGTGTGGCTTAAGGGCGCACATTCAGAAGACGACGCCTCACGAATCGGCAAAGAACTGGTGGCCTTCGTAAACGACTGGTGGCAGGAACATTTGCAAAAAGAGCGGTTAACCAGCGCATTAGAACTGGAATTTGAAACCCACTTTGCCCGCTTTTTAATGCCCACCATCCGCGGTACTGACCAGGGCAGCAAGAAGCGCTACGCCGGACTGATCCAGGAGGGTGAAAAGCAGAGAATGGTGTTTAAGGGGCTGGAGACGGTGCGCACTGACTGGACGCCGCTGGCCCAGCAGTTCCAGCAGACGCTCTATCTGCGGGTGTTTCGCAATGAGCCGTATCAGGACTACGTGCGCGAAACGATCGCCAGCCTGATGGCGGGCGAACTTGACGCGCAGCTGGTGTATCGCAAACGCCTGCGCCGCCCGCTCGCGGAGTACCAGCGCAACGTTCCTCCGCACGTTCGGGCCGCGCGCCTCGCAGACGAAGAAAACGTCCGCCGTGGCCGCGCGCCGCAGTATCAGAACCGGGGGACGATAAAATACGTCTGGACAACGAACGGGCCGGAGCCCGTTGATTACCAGCAGTCGCCTCTCGATTACGATCACTACCTGACCCGCCAGCTTCAGCCGGTTGCGGAGGGAATTTTACCGTTCATCGACGACGATTTTGCTACACTTGTGACAGGGCAACTTGGCCTATTTTGACGCGTGACGAAATGGCTGCCATCCAGTACCATAGCGCCCTTTCCATTCCCGGACCCATTTTTCGATGACCGTCTTTTTTGACGGGGGTCGAACTATTGCCTGCAATTAAAGATTAGAGCCGAACAACTATGCCTTTTACACTTGGTCAACGCTGGATCAGCGATACAGAAAGCGAACTTGGATTAGGAACCGTCGTTGCCGTTGATGCACGCATGGTTACCCTCCTCTTCCCTGCTACCGGTGAAAACCGCCTGTACGCTCGCAATGACTCCCCTGTGACCCGCGTAATGTTCAATCCGGGCGACACCGTGACCAGCCACGAAGGCTGGCAGCTAAAGGTTGAAGACGTAAAAGAAGAGAATGGACTGCTCGCCTACATCGGAACGCGTCTTGATACCGACGAGACGAACGTCATCCTGCGTGAAGTGCTGCTCGACAGCAAACTGGTGTTCAGCAAGCCGCAGGACCGCCTGTTTGCCGGGCAAATCGACCGTATGGATCGCTTCTCCCTGCGCTACCGCGCGCGTAAGTTCCAGAGCGAACAGTACCGCATGCCGTGGAGTGGCCTGCGCGGTCAGCGCACCAGCCTGATCCCCCACCAGCTGAATATCGCCCATGACGTGGGCCGTCGCCATGCGCCCCGCGTGCTGCTTGCTGACGAAGTGGGCCTGGGTAAAACCATCGAAGCGGGCATGATCCTGCACCAGCAGCTGCTCTCCGGCGCTGCCGAGCGCGTGCTGATTGTGGTGCCGGAAACGCTGCAACACCAGTGGCTGGTAGAGATGCTGCGCCGCTTTAACCTGCGCTTCTCCCTGTTCGACGACGAGCGCTATGCCGAAGCGCAGCACGACGCGGACAACCCGTTTGAAACCGAACAGCTGGTGATCTGCTCGCTGGATTTCGTGCGCCGCAGCAAGCAGCGTCTTGAGCATCTGTGCGATGCCGAATGGGACATGATGGTCGTCGACGAAGCGCACCACCTGGTGTGGAGCGAAGATGCCCCAAGCCGCGAATATATGGCGATTGAACAGCTTGCCGAGCGCGTGCCCGGCGTCCTGCTGCTGACCGCAACGCCGGAGCAGCTCGGTCTGGAAAGTCACTTCGCCCGTCTGCGCCTGCTCGATCCAAACCGTTTCCACGACTTCGCTCAGTTCGTGGAAGAGCAGAACAACTACCGTCCAGTTGCGGATGCCGTCGCGCTGCTGCTGGCGGGTAAACGTCTCTCAAACGACGAACTTAACACTCTGAGCGATCTGATTGGCGAGCAGGATATCGAGCCGCTTCTGCAGGCTGCGAACAGCGACAGCGAGAATGCGGGATCCGCGCGTAAAGAGCTGATCGACATGCTGATGGACCGTCACGGCACCAGCCGCGTGCTGTTCCGCAACACCCGTAACGGCGTGAAAGGGTTCCCGAAACGCGAACTGCACACCATCAAGCTCCCGCTGCCGACGCAGTATCAGACGGCGATTAAAGTCTCCGGCATTATGGGCGCGCGCAAAACTCAGGAAGAGCGCGCGCGTGACATGCTCTACCCGGAACAGATTTATCAGGAATTTGAAGGCGATACCGGCACCTGGTGGAACTTCGACCCGCGCGTGGAGTGGCTGATGGGCTACCTGACCGCGCACCGCTCCCAGAAAGTGCTGGTGATCTGCGCCAAAGCTGCCACCGCGCTGCAGCTGGAACAGGTTCTGCGCGAGCGCGAAGGCATTCGTGCCGCCGTGTTCCACGAAGGCATGTCCATCGTCGAGCGCGACCGCGCGGCGGCGTGGTTCAGTGAAGAGGACAGCGGCGCGCAGGTGATGCTGTGCTCCGAAATCGGTTCTGAAGGGCGTAACTTCCAGTTCGCCAGCAATCTGGTGATGTTCGATCTGCCGTTCAACCCGGATCTGCTGGAGCAGCGTATCGGACGTCTGGATCGCATCGGCCAGGCGCATGATATTCAGATCCACGTGCCGTACCTGGAAAAAACCGCTCAGTCGGTACTGGTGCGCTGGTTCCACGAAGGTCTGGATGCGTTTGAGCATACCTGCCCGACGGGTCGCACCATTTATGACCAGGTGCATGGCGATCTGATCGGTTACCTGGCCGCGCCGGAAAATACCGACGGTTTTGACGATCTGATTAAATCCTGCCGCGAGAAACATGAAGCGCTGAAGGCGCAGCTTGAACAGGGGCGCGACCGCCTGCTGGAGATCCACTCCAACGGTGGCGAAAAAGCGCAGGCGCTTGCCGAGAGCATTGAAGAACAAGATGACGACACCAGCCTGATCGGCTTCTCCATGAACCTGTTCGACATTGTCGGGATTAACCAGGACGATCGTGGCGAGAACCTGATCGTGTTAACCCCATCAGACCACATGCTGGTGCCCGATTTCCCGGGTCTGCCGGAAGATGGATGTACCATCACCTTCGAGCGTGACGTGGCGCTGTCCCGCGAAGATGCTCAGTTCATCACCTGGGAACACCCGCTGATCCGCAACGGGCTGGATCTGATCCTCTCCGGTGATACCGGCAGCAGCACCATCTCCCTGTTGAAAAACAAGGCGCTGCCCGTAGGCACGCTGCTGCTGGAGCTGATCTATGTTGTGGAAGCGCAAGCGCCGAAACAGCTGCAGCTCAACCGCTTCCTGCCGCCAACGCCGGTGCGTTTGCTGCTGGATAAAAACGGTACGAACCTGGCAGGACAGGTGGAGTTCGAAAGCTTCAACCGCCAGCTGAGCGCGGTGAACCGCCATACCGGCAGCAAGCTGGTGAACGCGGTGCAGCAGGACGTGCACGCCATTCTCCAGCAGGGCGAAATCCAGATTGAAAAAGCGGCCCGAGACCTGATTGACGCCGCGCGCAATGAAGCCGACGAGAAACTGTCGGCCGAGCTGTCCCGTCTGGAAGCGTTAAAAGCGGTCAACCCGAACATCCGCGACGACGAACTGGCGGCAATTGAAAGCAACCGTCAGCAGGTGCTGGAAAGCCTGAATCAGGCAGGCTGGCGTCTGGATGCCCTGCGTCTTATCGTTGTGACGCATCAGTAAACGGAGCGCAAGATGGTGATGGAGCCGTATAATCCGCCGCAGGATCCCTGGCTGGTCATTCTGTATCAGGATGAACACATTATGGTGGTCAATAAACCGAGCGGCCTGTTGTCCGTGCCGGGCCGTCTGGATGAGCACAAAGACAGCGTGATGACGCGCATTCAGCGCGATTATCCGCAGGCCGAGTCCGTCCATCGCCTGGACATGGCCACCAGCGGCGTGATTGTGGTGGCGCTGAATAAAGCAGCGGAGCGCGAGCTGAAGCGTCAGTTCCGCGAGCGCGAGCCGAAGAAGCAGTATGTTGCCCGCGTCTGGGGCCACCCGGCGCAGGCGGAAGGGCTGGTGGATTTACCGCTGATTTGCGACTGGCCGAACAGGCCAAAGCAGAAGGTGTGTTATGAAACCGGCAAGGCCGCGCAAACCGAATATGAAGTGCTGGAGTACGCGCCGGATAACACCGCGCGCGTCCTGCTTAAGCCGATTACCGGACGTTCACACCAGCTGCGCGTGCATATGCTTGCGCTGGGTCACCCGATTCTGGGTGACCGCTTCTACGCCCCGCCGGAGGCCCTGGCGTTAGCGCCACGCCTGCAGCTCCATGCGCAGACGCTCACCATCACCCACCCTACTTTCGGTAACGCGATGACGTTTAAAGCCCCGGTGGACTTCTGAAAAAAAAGCCCGACATCGTCGGGCTTTTTCTTATTTGAAACCTTTCTTCTCTTTAATGAGCTCGTACGCCTTCTGGATTTCCTGCGCTTTTTGCTTCGCCATCTCCATCATTTCCGGCGGTAAACCTTTCGCCACCAGCTTGTCAGGATGATGCTCGCTCATCAGCTTACGGTAGGCACGTTTAATCGTGGTTTGATCGTCCGTGGGCTTCACGCCAAGCACGTTGCAGGCATCTTCCAGCGTCGGGCCACGCTGCGCCTGCTGCCATGCACCGCCGGAAGACTGCTGGTGATAGCCGCCGCCAAACTGGGCGCCGCCCTGCATCATGCGCAGGAACTGATCGAACTGCATACGGGAGATGCCCAGCTCTTCCGCAATCACGTATAAAACATCGCGCTCGTTAGGGTGGAGCGAGCCGTCGGCAAAGGCCGCCTGAATCTGAATTTCCAGAAACATCCGAATTAAATCAAACCGTCCGAAGCAGATGCTGCGGAACTGGCGCATCTTTTCACGCAGCGGATAGTTATCCGATTTACCGATGCGAAACGCATTCTGCGCCGCCAGGCGGGACTCACCATGCAGGTTCATGCGATCCATAAAAACGCTGGCAATCTGAATATCCGCTTCGGTCACGCGGCCTTTGGATTTGGTTAAGTGCCCCATGACCTCAAAGGTGGTGGAGAAAAAGAGCGACTGGCGCTCGCGCTGATTGGCAAACCAGGCCATTTTGCGGCTGCGTGCCTTATCAAACATATGGCCAATGATAAGCCCAAGCACAATTCCCCAGAACCCGGCCCCCATGATGATGGCGAACGCAACGCCGATTATTTTACCCCAATACTGCATATACTCCCCGGATAGTCATATTCCCTGCCGACGCAACGTCATCATCACAGTGTTCAAGCCACGGTCAATTGAAGGACATCGCCTATAATTTGCTTTATCATACTCGTCATTCGATAGCGAGCCTAACACTCTGGCGCGCAAACGGGCAGGATTAACGCTGGTACTGCGCTGATGAGTAAGATAGTCTCTGAGCGTTTGTAAGCCGTAGCCACTGATGACGGAACAATAAAATATAACGTATGAAAAAACGTATCCCCACCCTCCTGGCCACAATGATTGGCTCCGCCCTGTACAGTCAACAGGGGCTGGCGGCCGATCTCGCCTCGCAGTGTATGCTTGGCGTCCCAAGTTATAATCGCCCACTGGTGGAGGGCGATACAAATAGCTTGCCGGTAACCATTACTGCCGATAGCTCCAAAGGTACTTATCCTGACAATGCCACGTTTACGGGCAATGTGGATATTAACCAGGGCAATAGCCGCCTGCAGGCTGATGAAGTGCAGTTGCACCAGAAGCAGCCGGAAGGCGCGGTCGAGCCGGTACGAACGGTGGATGCGCTGGGTAATGTGCACTATGACGACAATCAGGTCATCCTGAAAGGTCCGAAAGCCTGGTCAAACCTGAATACCAAAGATACTAACGTCTGGGAAGGTGATTACCAGATGGTGGGTCGCCAGGGACGCGGTAAAGCGGACCTGATGAAACAGCGCGGTGAAAACCGCTATACGATTCTGGAGAATGGCTCCTTTACATCATGTCTGCCAGGTTCAAATACCTGGAGCGTGGTCGGGAGCGAAGTTATCCATGACCGTGAAGAGCAGGTCGCAGAGATCTGGAACGCACGCTTTAAGCTGGGTCCGGTGCCGGTATTCTACAGCCCTTATCTCCAGCTTCCCGTGGGTGACAAGCGTCGCTCGGGCTTCCTGATCCCGAATGCCAAATACAGCACCTCGAACTACTTTGAGTTCTACCTGCCGTATTACTGGAACATCGCGCCCAACATGGACGCCACGATCACGCCGCACTATATCCACAAGCGCGGCAACATCATGTGGGAAAACGAGTTCCGCTATCTGACTCAGGCCGGTGCTGGCCTGATGGAGCTGGATTATCTGCCGTCGGATAAGGTCTTCCAGGATGAGCACCCTACAGAAGGCGATAAACACCGCTGGCTATTCTACTGGCAGCATGCCGGAGTGATGGATCAGGTGTGGCGCTTTAACGTTGACTATACCAAAGTTAGCGACTCATCTTATTTTAACGACTTCTCGTCTAAATACGGTTCGAGCACGGATGGCTATGCCACGCAGAAGTTCAGCGTAGGCTATGCGGTGCAGAACTTTGATGCAACCGTCTCAACCAAGCAGTTCCAGGTATTCTCTGACCAGTCCACGCCTACCTATGGTGCAGAGCCGCAGCTGGACGTTAACTGGTATCAGAATAATGTAGGTCCATTCGACACCCGGGTTTACGCTCAGGCGGTACATTTCGTGAACACGGATTCGGACATGCCAGAAGCTACGCGTGTTCACCTGGAGCCGACGATCAATCTGCCGTGGTCTAACGACTGGGCAAGCCTGAATACCGAAGCCAAGCTGATGGCGACGCACTATCAGCAAAAAAATATTGATAATTACAACACCACGAAGAATGCGCATCTGGAAGAGTCGGTTAACCGAACGCTCCCGCAGTTCAAAATGGACGGGAAGCTGATCTTCGAGCGTGATATGGGCCTGCTGGCGGATGGTTATACCCAGACGCTTGAGCCACGTATGCAGTATTTGTACGTACCGTACCGCGATCAGAGCAAGATTCAGAACTACGACTCGTCTTTACTGCAGTCTGACTACAGCGGCCTGTTCCGCGATCGTACTTACGGCGGTCTGGACCGTATCGCATCCGCTAACCAGTTAACGACCGGCGTCACAACACGCGTTTATGATGATGCCGCCGTTGAACGTTTTAACGTTTCTGTTGGTCAAATCTACTATTTCACCGAGTCACGTACCGGTGATGACAACATTAACTGGGAGAAGGACAACAAAACGGGCTCGCTGGTTTGGGCGGGAGACACGTACTGGCGCATGACTGACCGTTGGGGCCTGCGTGGTGGTGTGCAATATGACACTCGCCTCGATAATATCGCCACAAGCAGTGCCGCTATTGAGTACCGTCGCGATGAAGACCGCATGGTACAGTTGACGTATCGTTATGCCAGCCCGGAATATATTCAGGCAACATTGCCTTCTTATGCAGGCGCAGAACAGTATAAAGACGGCATCTCGCAGGTTGGTGGTGCAGCAAGCTGGCCTATCGCCGACCGCTGGTCAATCGTAGGCGCTTACTACTTTGACACCAACGCGAATAAGCCAGCGGACCAGATGGTTGGTCTGCAATATAACTCCTGCTGTTACGCGCTGCGCGTCGGTTACGAGCGTAAGCTTAACGGCTGGGACACTGTAAACAATCAGAGCAAATACGATAACGTGATTGGCTTTAATGTCGAACTGCGCGGCCTGAGCTCCAACTACGGCCTGGGCACGCATCAGATGCTGCGTTCGAACATTCTGCCGTACAGTAGTTCTTTGTAATGTGCTTGATTTACAACGTAATCCGCTTTGCGGTTAATTGAAATGGAAAAAGTATGAAGAACTGGAAAACGCTGCTGCTTGGTGTCGCTATGGTTGCGAATACCAGCTTCGCGGCCCCCCAGGTTGTTGATAAGGTCGCCGCTGTCGTTAACAACGGCGTCGTGCTCGAAAGTGACGTTGATGGTCTGATGAAATCCGTGAAGCTCAATTCGGGCGAAGCGGGTCAGCAACTTCCGGATGACGCCACGCTGCGCCACCAAATCCTGGAGCGTCTGATCATGGATCAGATTATCCTGCAGATGGGTCAGAAAATGGGCGTGAAGGTGACCGACGAGCAGCTCGATCAGGCTATCGCTAACATTGCAAAGCAGAACAACATGTCGCCGGACCAGATGCGCAGCCGTCTGGCCTATGACGGCATCAGCTACGCTACCTACCGTAACCAGATCCGTAAAGAGATGCTGATTTCAGAAGTGCGTAACAATGAAGTGCGTCGTCGCGTCACGATCCTGCCTCAGGAAGTGGATGCGCTGGCAAAACAGGTGGGCAACCAGAACGATGCGAGCACAGAGCTGAACCTGAGCCACATTCTGATCCCACTGCCAGAGAACCCAACGTCAGATCAGGCTGCTGAAGCAGAAAGTCAGGCACGTTCAATTGTCGACCAGGCGCGTAACGGCGGCGACTTTGGCAAGCTGGCTATCACCTACTCTGCTGACCAACAGGCCCTGAAAGGCGGCCAGATGGGCTGGGGACGTATCCAGGAGCTGCCATCTATCTTTGCTCAGGCGCTGAGCACGGCGAAGAAAGGCGATATCGTCGGTCCAATCCGTTCAGGGGTGGGCTTCCACATTCTGAAAGTGAACGATCTGCGCGGTCAGAGCCAGAATATCTCCGTGACTGAAGTTCACGCTCGCCACATTCTGCTGAAGCCGTCACCGATCATGACTGACGATCAGGCGCGTGCGAAGCTGGAGCAAATTGCCGCAGATATTAAGAGCGGTAAAACGTCGTTTGCCAATGCAGCGAAAGAGTTCTCTCAGGATCCTGGCTCTGCGAACCAGGGCGGCGATCTGGGCTGGGCGGCTGCGGACATTTACGATCCTGCCTTCCGCGATGCGCTGATGAAGCTGAATAAAGGCCAGATCAGTGCCCCGGTTCACTCTTCATTTGGCTGGCATCTGATCGAGCTGATGGACACCCGCAACGTGGACAAAACGGATGCGGCGCAGAAAGACAGAGCCTATCGTATGCTGTTTAACCGTAAGTTCTCCGAAGAAGCGGCAACCTGGATGCAGGAACAGCGCGCCAGTGCTTACGTGAAAGTCCTGAGCAACTAATGAAACAGCATCGTGTTGTTATCACTCCCGGCGAACCTGCCGGGATTGGGCCTGACCTCGTTGTCCAGCTCGCCCAGCGCAGCTGGCCAGTAGAATTGGTTGTCTGCGCGGATGCAACACTGTTACAAGACCGGGCGAATCTGCTCGGTCTGCCCTTAACGCTCATCCCTTACGTTGAAGGCCAACAGCCCGCACCACAGCAGGCCGGTACGCTCACTCTTCTTTCTGTTCCCCTTCGTACACCCGTTGTTCCAGGCAAGCTCAGCACGGAAAATGGCCACTACGTCGTGGAAACCCTTGCCCGCGCCTGCGACGGTTGCCTGAAGGGCGAATTTGCCGCTCTGATCACCGGCCCCGTGCATAAGGGCGTCATCAACGAAGCGGGCATCCCTTTTACCGGGCATACGGAGTTCTTCGAAGAGCGCTCGCACAGCCCGAAAGTGGTGATGATGCTGGCGACGGAAGCGATGCGCGTTGCTCTCGTGACCACCCATCTACCGATCAAGGCCATTCCTGATGCCATCACCCCGGAACTGCTGCGGGAGATCATCGGGATCCTGCATCACGATCTGCAGACAAAATTCGGGATCCCTCAGCCGCATGTGCTGGTCTGCGGCCTGAATCCGCACGCGGGTGAAGGGGGTCACATGGGCACCGAAGAGATCGACACCATTATTCCGGTGCTTGAAGAAATGCGCGCCAAAGGGATGAATCTCAGCGGGCCGCTGCCTGCGGACACCCTTTTCCAGCCAAAATACCTGGATAATGCCGACGCCGTCCTCGCGATGTACCACGATCAGGGTCTGCCCGTGCTAAAATACCAGGGCTTTGGCCGCGGGGTGAATATCACCCTCGGTTTACCCTTTATTCGAACGTCCGTTGACCACGGCACTGCGCTGGATCTGGCAGGCCAGGGGAAAGCGGATGTCGGCAGTTTTATTACGGCGCTTAATCTCGCCATCAAAATGATTGTTAATACTCAATGACTAATCGAGTCCATCAGGGCCACTTAGCCCGTAAACGCTTCGGGCAAAACTTTCTCAACGATCAATTCGTGATCGACAGCATCGTCTCTGCTATTAATCCGCAGAAGGGTCAGGCTATGGTCGAAATCGGCCCGGGCCTTGCCGCACTGACCGAGCCGGTAGGCGAACGCCTCGACGAGCTGACCGTTATCGAACTGGACCGCGACCTGGCCGCACGCCTGCAAACGCACCCGTTCCTCGGACCAAAGCTGACCATCTATCAGCAGGATGCCATGACTATGAACTTTGGCGAACTGTCGGAAAAAATGGGCCAGCCGCTGCGCGTGTTCGGCAACCTGCCGTATAACATCTCCACGCCGCTAATGTTCCACCTCTTTAGCTATACTGATGCCATTGCCGACATGCACTTCATGTTGCAAAAAGAGGTTGTTAACCGTCTGGTTGCAGGGCCGAACAGTAAAGCGTATGGTCGTTTAAGCGTGATGGCACAATATTACTGCAACGTGATCCCGGTACTCGAAGTACCGCCATCAGCGTTCACGCCGCCACCGAAAGTAGATTCTGCGGTTGTGCGCCTTGTGCCGCACAAAACGAAACCGTATCCGGTTAAAGATCTGCGTGTACTGAGCCGAATTACGACTGAAGCCTTTAACCAGCGCCGTAAAACGATCCGTAACAGCCTCAGCAATTCGTTTACCGTTGAGGTGTTAGCAGAGCTGGGGATCGACCCGGCAATGCGTGCGGAAAACATTTCCGTAGAGCAGTACTGCAAGCTGGCTAATTACATCAGCGAAAATGCGCCGCCGAAGGAGAGTTAAGCCATGATTGATTCGCCCCGCGTATGTGTCCATGTACAAAGCGTCTATGTTGAATCGCAATCCTCGCCGGATGAAGAGCGTTTTGTCTTTGCTTACACCGTGACCATTCGCAATCTGGGGCGGATGCCTGTGCAGCTGCGCGGGCGCTACTGGCTTATCACCAACGGCAATGGCCGCGAAATTGAAGTTCAGGGTGAAGGTGTGGTCGGTGAACAGCCCCACATCGCCCCTGGCGAAGAGTATCAGTACACCAGCGGCGCGGTAATTGAAACGCCGCTGGGTACCATGCAAGGCCATTATGAAATGGTCGACGTCGATGGCAATGTGTTCCGCGTTGCTATTCCTGTGTTCCGTCTCGCCGTAACCACACTCATTCATTAATCTAATGTCTACATATCTGATTGGCGACGTTCACGGTTGCTACGATGAACTGATCGCATTGTTAAAACAGGTCGACTTTACGCCAGGACAGGACACGCTCTGGCTGACGGGCGATTTAGTCGCGCGTGGCCCGGGCTCGCTTGAGGTTTTACGTTTCGTCAAATCTCTGGGCGACAGCGTGCGCATGGTGCTGGGCAATCACGATCTTCACCTGTTGGCCGTCTTTGCCGGGATCAGCCGCAACAAACCTAAAGATCGTCTCTCTCCCCTGCTGGATGCGCCAGACGCGGACGAACTGATTAACTGGCTGCGCCGCCAGCCTTTACTGCAGGTCGATGAGGAGAAAAAGCTGGTCATGGCTCATGCCGGGATCACCCCGCAATGGGATCTTGAGACGGCTAAAACCTGCGCGCGTGACGTTGAGGCGGTGCTGGCGAGCGACTCGTACCCCTTCTTCCTTGATGCCATGTACGGCGATATGCCGAATCACTGGAGCGAGGATCTCAGCGGTCTGGCTCGCCTGCGCTTTATTACCAACGCTTTTACGCGCATGCGTTTCTGCTTCCCGAACGGGCAGCTGGACATGTATTCCAAAGAGACGCCGGAAAGCGCGCCTGCCCCGCTCAAACCGTGGTTTGCCATTCCTGGACCCGTGACAAGCGAGTACAACGTCGTCTTTGGCCACTGGGCTGCGCTGGAAGGAAAAGGCACGCCGGACGGGATCTACGGTCTGGATACCGGATGCTGCTGGGGCGGAGAGTTGACCTGCTTACGCTGGGAAGATAAAACTTACTTTGTTCAGCCGTCCAACCGACAGCTGGACTTAGGGGAAAGTGAGGCCGTTGCCTCCTGAATCATTCCCTCTCCCGGGCGGGAGAGGGACATCACTTAACGACGTTCCAGAATCTCGAAGCAGTAGCTGTGGGAGTTCTGTGCATCCGCGTCGTGGAACTCGCTGAATACCGATTCCCACTCGTCCGGATCGTAATCCGGGAAATGGGTGTCCCCTTCCACTTCCGCATCAATGTGGGTCAGATACAGCTTCTGCGCTTTTGGCAGGAACTGCTCATACACACGGCCGCCGCCGATCACCATGATCTCTTCGGCGTCACCGCAGGCGGCAATCGCTTCATCAACGGACTTAACCCATTCGACGCGATCGTCAGTGCCCGGCTGGCTACTAATAACGATATTCTTACGGCCCGGCAATGGACGACCAATCGACTCCCAGGTCAGGCGGCCCATCACTACCGGCTTGTTTAACGTAGTACGTTTAAACCATGCGAGATCGGCAGGCAGGTTCCACGGCATGGCATTTTCCATACCGATAACGCGGTCCACTGCCAGCGCTGCAATCAGACTGATCATTGAAAATTTCCCGGATGCAAAAAATTGCCGCCACTATACGGAAAGCTTAATCTTTCGTCGACTGGCGGCAGAGTAAAGATAGAGAAATTTTTTATTATTGCTGGCAACTCCACTTCACGCGGAAGGTTTACTCTCGGGCTCGTCAGCCGGATCGCCGGTATGCTTGCCCTCTTCCGTGCCCTGCCAGCCATGACGTTGGATCAGCGACAGGTGATTGCGATCCTCGTTAATGATTTCTGTCAGCATGGCGCTGGTGCGTTTAAACACCGCCGCACGCTCCGTGGCCGTACTGCCGGCCATCGCCGCCATCTCTTCCACCATCCCGGTGTTAAAGCGGCGGAACAGGTCCGCACGTTCGCGCGCTTCATACGCGCCGAGCCCCAGATTCTCCAGCGCCAGGCGGCCAGACTTCAGCGCGCCTTCGAACGTTTCACGCTCCGGCGCCTCTACGCCCGCCTGACGCAGCCGGATGTAATGATCCACATCGCGCGCGCGGGAGATAATGGTCAGCCCCGGAAAATGCTCTTTTACCAGCTCCACCATCTGCATGCTGGTCTCAGGATCGTCAATGGCGTTAATCAATACCTCGGCTTTTGCCGCCCCGGCGGATTCCAGCAGATCGACGCGAGTCGCATCGCCGTAAAACACCTTCATATCAAATTTACGCAGGGTATCGACATGGTCAGGATCGTGATCGAGAATCACCATTTTCACCCCGCTTGACAGCAGTAAACGCCCGACGATCTGCCCGTAGCGACCAAATCCGGCGATGATGACGCGCGGCTGCTCCTCATCGATCTCGTCGGCTTCGCGCTCCTGCTCGCTGCCTGATTTTTCCAGACGCGTCAGCACCACCAGTAGAACAGGCGTTGCCGCCATCGACAGCGCGACTGCCAGCGTCAGCGCTTTCGCCCACTCGGGATCGAGCACGTTTGCCATCTGCGCGGCACCAAAGACCACGAATGCAAATTCGCTCCCCTGACCCAGCAGTACGGCAAACCAGCGGCGCTGCTTGTTCGGCACCTTCAATGGACGCGCAATCAGCCACAGCATCGCCATTTTAATGATCAGGAAACCGACGAGCAGGATGACGATCCGCAGCGGGTGCGTGACCAGCGTGCCGAAGTCTACGGACATCCCCACGCCGATGAAAAACAGCCCCAGCAGCAGCCCTTTGAACGGCTCGATATCGCTTTCCAGCGCGTGACGATATTCAGAGCTCGCCAGCAGAACGCCTGCGAGGAACGCCCCCATCGCCATCGACAGCCCGGCTTCCTCCAGCAGCAAACCAAAGCCAAACACCAGGAACAGCGCCACGGCGCTGAACACTTCGCGCAGGCCTGAACGGGCAACAAACCGCAGTAACGGGCGGGTCACGTAGCGGCCAAGCAGGACCACCAGCGCCAGCGCCCCCACGACTTTTAATGCCGACAGCGCAAACGCCCCCAGCGTCGTGGACGAGCCGCTTGCCGCCAGCAGCGGGATCATCGCCACCAGCGGAATAGCGGCGATATCCTGGAACAGCAGCACCGAGAACGCGCTGCGTCCCATCTGCGAGACCGTCAGATTTCGCTCGTTCATCGCCTGCATGGCGATGGCCGTCGAGGAGAGCGCCAGCGTCATGCCGATAAGCTCCGCCACTTTCCAGTCCATGCCCAACAGGATGCAGAACCCACCGAGCAGCAGGCCGCAGGCCACCATCTGCAGCGCGCCTCCGCCAAATACCGAGGCGCGAAGTTTCCATAACCTCTGCGGATCCAGCTCCAGACCAATCACAAACAGCATCAGCACGACGCCAATTTCAGCGAAATGGAGGATCGCCTCCGCATCCGTTACCAGTCGAAAGCCCCAGGGCCCAATGACGCAGCCCGCAATCAGGTAGCCGAGAACCGACCCCAGCCCCAGACGTACCGCCACCGGCACAATCAGCGCCGCCGCGCCGAGATAAATCAGCGCCTGTATCAGCGTATGGCTATCCATGATGCGTCTCCTGCCACTCAAGCAAGCGTTGTTTATAATGGCGAGCCTGCGCCTGCAGCGTTTCATCGTCGCAAACAAAGGTGCAATGCATCGCAAAAGGCGGGAGCCAGTTCAGCCCGCAGTAAAGCGCCGTAGCCTGCAGCGGCTGCGCCAGGACGTCAAACCCCGGGAAGGCACCAATATCAAAGTGGCTTTCCCCACCGCCGGTGGTAACCGCCCACATCAAGCTTTTGCCTTTTAGCGCATGGCCGTTGTGGCCGTAAGCCCAGCCGTGGGAGAAGACTTTATCGATCCACAGCTTCAGGAGCGGCGGCGTACTGTACCACTGCATAGGATGTTGCCAGATAATCAGATCGGCACGGGTGAGCGCCTCCTGTTCGGCGGCGATATCGATATTAAAATCGGGATAGAGTTGATAGAGGGAACGTATCTCTACGTTTTCGAGCGTCCTTGCCTGCTCAAGCATCCGCTTATTCGCATGCGAGTGCTGCGGATAAGGGTGCGCATAAATTATCAGAATCATTGAATAGCCTGTTGTTTTACTGCCTTCTTTTACCAGAAGAGTGTAGACAGTAATTCAACAGGCTAATAGTGAATATTATTGACGGGCTACGTCAGAAAACTGAATTAGTTATCCAGCTCGCCCATGGATTTCACCTGGTCGCGATTAATCTGTTCAGTTTGACCGGTTTCGGCGTTTTTGTACGACACCAGGCCGGTATCGTCATCCACCTGCGGTTTCCCGTCAGTCACGATGGTTTTACCATCTGTGGTTTTTACGGCCTGATTGGACGAACAGCCCGCGACGGTAAACATTGCGGTGGCAGCCAGAACGGAAGCGATCAGTAATTTATTTTGCATGGTGTTTTCCCCTGCTCTCAGTTGAATTTTCGTTATCGACCTAACTATTTTAGGCTAACTGACTGAAAGCGGATGAAAAACCAGAAGGTTCTTAAGATGGGAAAATTGCCCGGTAACCGAACGGTACCGGGCAATGGGGGTTACTTGCTAATCTGCGCGTGCATTTCCTGCACCGAAATCACCTTTTCGGTGGCATCCGCATTCAGCGCCATCGCTGTTGCGAAACCGCCGTTCAGGGTGGTGTCGTAGTGCACTTTGTATTGCAGCGCGCTGCGGCGAATCAGCTTGGAGTCTTCAATCGCCTGGCGTCCTGCGGTGGTGTTGATGATGTAGGTATATTCGCCATTCTTGATACGATCCTGAATGTGCGGACGACCTTCATGCACTTTGTTCACCAGACGCGGGTTAATACCGGCTTCACCCAGCACAATCGCCGTACCGTGGGTTGCGTCCAGCTCGAAGCCCTGTTTCAGCAGCTTGGCGGCCAGGTCAACCACGCGCTCTTTATCGCCTTCGCGAACGGAGAGCAGCGCACGGCCCGATTTTCTCATGGTAGAGCTGCTGCCCAGCTGCGCCTTGGCAAACGCTTCTGCGAAAGTGCGGCCCACGCCCATCACTTCCCCGGTCGAGCGCATCTCTGGCCCTAACAGCGGGTCAACGCCCGGGAATTTGTTGAACGGCAGCACCACCTCTTTCACCGAGTAATACGGCGGGATGATCTCTTTTGTCACGCCCTGCTGCGCCAGCGTCTGGCCAGCCATCACACGCGCCGCCACTTTCGCCAGCGGAATGCCGGTCGCTTTAGAGACGAACGGTACGGTACGCGCCGCACGCGGGTTGACTTCAATCAGATAAACTTCGTTGTCTTTCACCGCGAACTGAACGTTCATCAGCCCACGAACCTGCAACTCAAAGGCCAGCTTCTGCACCTGCTGGCGCATCACGTCCTGAATTTCCTGGCTCAGCGTGTAGGCCGGCAGAGAACAGGCGGAGTCGCCGGAGTGCACGCCCGCCTGCTCGATGTGCTCCATGATGCCGCCAATCAGCACCATTTCGCCGTCGCAGATGGCGTCAACGTCCACCTCAACCGCGTCGTCGAGGAAGCGGTCAAGCAGTACTGGCGCATCGTTGGAAACGCTCACCGCCGTCTGGAAGTAGCGACGCAGGTCGGCTTCGTCGTAGACGATTTCCATCGCGCGGCCGCCCAGGACGTAGGACGGGCGCACCACCAGCGGGTAGCCAATCTCTTTCGCCTTCTCAACGGCCATTTCAATGGCGGTCACGGTGGCGTTCGCCGGCTGTTTCAGCTTGAGACGGTCAACCGCCTGCTGGAAACGCTCACGGTCTTCCGCGCGGTCAATCGCGTCCGGGCTGGTACCGATAACCGGTACGCCTGCCGCTTCCAGCGCGCGCGCCAGCTTCAGCGGGGTCTGACCGCCGTACTGCACGATAACGCCTTTTGGCTTCTCGATGCGCACGATTTCCAGCACGTCTTCCAGGGTAACCGGCTCGAAGTAGAGGCGATCGGAGGTGTCGTAGTCGGTAGAAACGGTTTCCGGGTTACAGTTGACCATGATGGTCTCGTACCCGTCTTCGCGCAGCGCCAGCGAGGCGTGCACGCAGCAGTAGTCGAACTCAATGCCCTGGCCGATACGGTTTGGACCGCCCCCCAGCACCATAATCTTGTCGCGGTCGACGGACGGGTTCGCTTCGCACTCGTCTTCATAGGTGGAGTACATGTACGCGGTATCGGTCGAGAACTCGGCCGCGCAGGTGTCCACGCGCTTGTAAACCGGGTGCAGGTCATACTGGTCGCGCAGCTTGCGGATTTCCGCTTCGCGCACGCCCGCCAGCTTAGCCAGACGCGCATCGGCGAAGCCTTTACGCTTCAGCATGCGCAGGAAGTCTGCGTCCAGGCCGTTGATGCCCAGCTCCGCCACTTTCTCTTCCAGACGCACCAGCTCTTCAATCTGCACCAGGAACCAGCGGTCGATGTTGGTCAGGTTAAATACGCCGTCGACGGACAGGCCCGCGCGGAAGGCATCGGCGATGTACCAGATACGTTCTGCGCCCGCGTCTTTCAGCTCGCGGCGGATTTTGGTCAGCGCTTCCGGGTCGTCCAGGCTCACTTTCGGGTCAAAGCCGGTGGCGCCCACTTCCAGACCGCGCAGCGCTTTTTGCAGGGATTCCTGCTGCGTGCGGCCAATCGCCATCACTTCACCCACAGATTTCATCTGGGTCGTCAGACGGTCGTTCGCGCCCGCGAATTTCTCGAAGTTAAAGCGAGGAATTTTAGTCACAACGTAGTCGATGGACGGCTCGAAGGACGCAGGCGTGCGGCCACCGGTGATGTCGTTCATCAGCTCGTCGAGGGTATAACCCACCGCCAGCTTCGCCGCCACTTTCGCAATCGGGAAGCCGGTGGCTTTGGAGGCCAGCGCGGAGGAGCGGGACACGCGCGGGTTCATTTCGATAACAATCAGACGGCCGGTTTTCGGGTTAACGGAGAACTGCACGTTAGAGCCGCCGGTTTCCACGCCGATTTCACGCAGTACCGCCATCGAGGCGTTACGCATGATTTGATACTCTTTGTCGGTCAGCGTCTGGGCTGGCGCAACGGTGATGGAGTCGCCGGTGTGGATACCCATCGCATCGAAGTTTTCGATAGAGCAGACGATGATGCAGTTGTCGTTTTTATCACGCACCACTTCCATCTCGTACTCTTTCCAGCCAATCAGCGATTCATCAATCAGCAGCTCTTTGGTTGGAGAGAGATCCAGACCGCGCTCGCAAATCTCTTCGAACTCTTCGCGGTTGTAGGCGATACCGCCACCGGTGCCGCCCATGGTGAACGATGGACGGATGATGCACGGATAGCCTACTTCTGCCGCAACGGCCAGCGCCTCTTCCATGTTATGCGCAATACCGGAACGCGCGGTGTCGAGGCCGATTTTCTTCATCGCCACGTCAAAGCGGCGACGGTCTTCTGCTTTATCAATCGCGTCGGCGGTCGCACCAATCATGGTGACGCCAAATTCAGCCAGCACGCCCTGACGCTCCAGCTCCAGCGCGCAGTTCAGCGCCGTCTGGCCGCCCATGGTTGGCAGCACCGCGTCCGGCCGCTCTTTTTCGATGATTTTACGCACCACTTCCCAGTGAATCGGCTCGATGTAGGTGGCATCCGCCATTTCCGGGTCGGTCATGATGGTCGCCGGGTTAGAGTTAACCAGGATAACGCGGTAACCCTCTTCGCGCAGCGCTTTACACGCCTGTGCGCCGGAGTAGTCGAATTCGCAGGCCTGGCCGATGACGATCGGGCCAGCGCCAAGGATCAGGATGCTTTTTATGTCTGTACGTTTTGGCATGGTCTTCTCGGCTCCTGATTATTTAGCGGTCTTACGGTATTGCTCGATAAGTTCGATGAAGTGATCGAACAGCGGCGCGGCGTCGTGCGGGCCCGGGCTGGCTTCCGGGTGGCCCTGGAAGCTGAACGCTGGCTTATCGGTACGGTGGATACCCTGCAGGGTGCCATCGAACAGTGATTTGTGCGTCACGCGCAGGTTAGCCGGCATAGAGGCTTCATCGACGGCGAAACCGTGGTTCTGCGCGGTAATCATCACCGTATTGTTATCAATGTCTTTCACCGGGTGGTTACCACCGTGGTGGCCGAACTTCATCTTGACGGTGTTCGCACCGCTCGCCAGCGCCAGCAGCTGATGGCCGAGGCAGATGCCGAATACCGGGATGTCGGTTTCCAGGAAGGACTTGATGGCGTCGATAGCGTAATCGCACGGTGCCGGGTCGCCTGGGCCGTTAGAGAGGAAGATGCCGTCCGGGTTCATCTTAAGCACCTCTTCAGCGGAGGTTTTCGCCGGTACCACCGTCAGGCGGCAGCCGCGGTCAACCAGCATGCGCAGGATGTTGCGCTTGGCACCAAAATCATAGGCCACCACGTGGAACGGCAGTTCGTTCTCTTTTTTCGCTTCCGGCAGGTCGCCTTCCAGCGTCCAGCTCCCCTGCGTCCAGCTGTAGGCTTCGGCGGTAGTCACTTCTTTCGCGAGGTCCATACCGTTCAGACCCGGGAAGGCTTTCGCTTTTTCCAGCGCCAGCGTCGCATCGAGGTTATCCCCTGCGATGATGCAGCCGTTTTGTGCCCCCTTCTCGCGCAGCAGACGCGTCAGCTTACGGGTATCGATATCGGCAATCGCCACGATGTTATGGCGCTTCAGGTAAGAAGAGAGGTCTTCAGTGTTGCGGAAGTTGCTGGCAATCAGCGGCAGGTCGCGAATGACCAGGCCTTGCGCATGTACCTGAGAGGATTCTTCGTCAGCCGCATTGGTGCCGACATTGCCGATATGAGGATAAGTAAGAGTAACGATTTGGCGAGAATAGGAAGGATCAGTGAGGATTTCTTGATAACCGGTCATTGAAGTATTGAAAACGACTTCCCCAACCGCCGAACCCGTTGCCCCTATGGCCCGACCGATAAACTGGGTTCCGTCTTCCAGAACCAATAGCGCTGACTTAATCAAAACACCCTCCAGAGAATATTCACTCACTTTATTTGCATATTAATTCATGACTATGTCATAGATCAATGCAAATGTGTTGCCAGCGGATTTTTGGCAAACGGCGGCATTCTGGAGATTTGGTGGGTAAAAGTCAACTTAAAACGGATATTTTGTTTATTCTTTTGCAGGACTGGCGGCTTGAATGGGATTTAATGGGCAAAAAGATCAGGTAAATCATCCTGGAAAACGCTTGCGCGGTAGGTTTTATGGAATTTAAGAGATGTGGGCGACAAAAAGTGGACCAAATGGTCAAAATTTACATTCAATTCACATAATAATGGCATAAAACTCAGATTTATGACCATTAACAATCAAAATACATCTAAAACAAATAAAATAAGAGGGCAATAAATTATTGCCCTATGCAATCAATATATTACGACTGCAATAACCACATCACGATGGGTAATAAAGCTTACAAATTGTTGAGATCCAGCACATCTCGCATATCAAAAAGACCCTTTTCTTTCGATTTCAGCCACAATGCGGAGCGTACTGCGCCATTGGCGAACGTCATGCGGCTTGACGCTTTGTGCGTAATCTCAACACGTTCGCCAATATCGGCGAACATCGCCGTATGTTCGCCGACGATATCGCCCGCCCGGACGGTTGCGAAACCAATGGTGCCCGGCACGCGTTCTCCGGTATGCCCTTCACGGGAATAGACTGCGATGTCTTTTAAATCTTTATCCATTGCATAAGCAATCGCTTCGCCCATCGCCAGCGCCGTGCCTGATGGAGCATCAACTTTATGGCGGTGGTGCGCTTCAATAATCTCTATGTCGGTGTAGTCACCCATCACCTTCGCCGCTTTTTCCAGCAGCTTCAGCATGACGTTAACGCCTACGCTAAAGTTCGCGGCAAAGACAATCGCAATGTCGGTGGCTGCATCCTGAATGGCCTGTTTACCCGCATCATCGAAGCCGGTAGTGCCAATCACCATCCCTTTACCGTGCTGGCGGCAAAACGCCAGGTGAGACAGGGTGCCTTCGGGACGGGTAAAGTCGATGAACACGTCAAAGTCATCTTTCACCGCATCAAGGCAGCTCTGAACGGTAACACCTGTCTTGCCCGCGCCGGCCAGTTCACCCGCATCGGATCCCAGCAGGGATGAACCTTCACGCTCCAGCGCCGCGCCGAGTGCCACGCCATCCATTTGTATTGCCGCCTGAATCAGCTGGCGACCCATACGTCCACCCGCGCCCGCAATGGCGACGCGGATCTGTGCATCATGCATAGTTATTCTCTTACGTTAAAATGATGTAAACCGTTTTCAGATTAACCAGCCTTCGTAAAGGCTGCCAACTGAAAACACCAATAATTAGAATTTAACGTGAAACCGACTCAGATATCAGTAAAAGACATGATTTTGTCGTCACGATAAAGTCCGGAGCAAAAAAAAGGCCAGCACAGGAGGTGCTGGCCTTTCATCAGAAAAGAAATTATTCCACTTCGCGGGCGTCGATACGCAGCTCTTTCGGCACTTCGAAGACGATATTCTCTTCGCGTCCTTCCAGCGGAACCGCTTCGCCCCCGCCCAGCTCCTGCAGACGAGCAATCACGTTCTGCACCAGGATATCCGGCGCGGAAGCGCCTGCGGTAACGCCAACGCAGGCCGCATTTTTCACCCACGCTTCCTGGATGTCCGTCGCGTCGTCGATTAAAAACGCCGCTTTCCCCATACGCTGCGCCAGTTCGGCAAGACGGTTGGAGTTAGAGGAGTTTTTAGAGCCGACAACCAGCACCACGTCCGCCTGTTCAGCCAGCGCGCGCACCGCTTCCTGACGGTTAGTGGTGGCGTAGCAGATATCATCCTTACGCGGCCCGACGATTTTCGGGAAGCGCTGGCGCAGGGCGTCAATCACGTCTGAGGTGTCGTCTACGGAAAGCGTGGTCTGGGTCATAAACGACAGACGCGCTTCGTTTTTCACGTTCAGCGTCAGGACATCTTCCGGCGACTCCACCAGGTACATTCCCCCTTCCGGGTTGCTGTACTGGCCCATGGTGCCTTCAACTTCCGGGTGACCGGCGTGGCCAATCAGAATCGACTCTTCACCGCGACGGCTGGCGCGCGCCACTTCCATATGCACTTTTGTCACTAATGGACAGGTGGCATCGAATACGGTCAGATCGCGGCTTTTCGCTTCGTTACGCACCGCCTGAGAGACGCCGTGCGCAGAGAAGATCAGGATCGCACCGTCCGGCACTTCGCTGATCTGCTCGATGAAAATCGCCCCGCGCTCGCGCAGGCTGTCGACCACGTAGCGGTTATGCACCACTTCGTGACGCACGTAAATCGGCGCGCCGTAAATCTCCAGCGCGTTTTCAACAATGCTGATAGCGCGGTCTACACCGGCGCAGAAGCCGCGCGGGTTAGCCAACAGGATCTGCATTTCAGGCCTCCAGTGCCGGATCGATCTCCAGCACTTCAACATCAAAATGAACGGTACGCCCGGCAAGCGGATGGTTGAAGTCAACGGTGATAGAGTCGCCGTTAATCTCGCGGATCACGCCAGGCATTTCGCTGCCGTCCATAGCGGTAAAGAGCATAATCGCCCCGATTTCCGGTTCGCCCGCGTCCATAAACTCGCGGCGCGAGAAATACTGAATCAGGTCCGGGCTTGGCACGCCAAACGCGGCATCCGGCTCCAGCGAGAACGCTTTTTTCTCACCCTCTTTCAGGCCCAGGAGCTGCTGCTCAAGACCTTCAGACAGGGAGGTATCGCCGAGACGAAACAGGGCAGGTTTGCCGTTATTGCGGGTGGATTCAGCCGTGGAGCCGTCATCCAGCTTCAGCGTGAAGTGAACGAGAACCGCGCTGTTGCTCTGTACGGATTTAGACATACACATTGCTCTTTAATGTTGTGCCGGGTGGCGCAGCGCATCACCCGGCATTGACAATTACGCCTGCTCTTTCGCTGCGGGTTTAGGCAAGAAGCCTTCCAGCACGATTAACGCCGCACCGATGCAAATGGCGGTGTCGGCCAGGTTAAAGGTCGCGAAGTGCCAGTCGCCGACGTAGAAGTCGATCATATCGACCACAAAGCCGTGCCACAGGCGGTCAAACAGGTTGCCCAGCGCGCCGCCAATGATCAGCGCGTAGGCGATGTTATTCAGCTTTTGCGTGGCCTTCGAGCGGTACATCAGCACAGCCAGTACCACGCAGATACCGAGAGCGATACCCGCGAAGAACCAGCGCTGCCAGCCACCGCTGTCAGCAAGGAAGCTAAACGCCGCGCCGTAGTTGCGCGCATAGTGCAGGTTAAGCGACGGGAACAGCGAAACCGTCTCCCCCAGAGCGAAATTCTGGAGGATCAGGAACTTGCTGCCCAGATCGATAATCAGTACCACCACAACCAGCCACAGCCAGCGCAGTCCTGTTGAACAGAGAGTTTTACTCATCAGGCAAACTTACGTTTTTCGCCGTCACCGGCGACGTTGCTTACACAGCGTCCGCAGATGTCTGCGTGTTCCGCCACCTGGCCGATATCGGTAGTGTAATGCCAGCAGCGCGGGCACTTCTCACCTTCGGCTTTGCTCAGTGCGACTTTCAGGCCTTTGAGCAACTCGCTCTGCTGAGCATCAGCAGAAGCCTCGGCATAATCCGCAACTTTTGCACCGGAGGTCAACAGGACAAATCGTAATTCATCGCCCAGCGCGGTCAGCTTCGCCGCCAGCTCCGGTTCGGCGTACAGGGTTACTGCTGCTTCCAGAGAGCCACCGACTTTCTTATCCGCACGCGCCTGCTCGATAACCTTGTTCACTTCGCCACGCACTTTCAGCAGCTCGTCCCAGAAGGCATCGTTCATTGCTTCGGTGCTGGAGAGATCGAACAGACCTTCATACCACTCGCCGGTGAAGACATACTTCTCACGGTCGCCCGGCAGATAACCCCAGATTTCATCCGCGGTGAAGGACATGATCGGCGCCATCCAGCGTACCAGCGCTTCTGCGATGTGGAACAGCGCGGACTGGCAGCTACGGCGCGCCACGCTGTCCGCCTTCGCGGTGTACTGGCGATCTTTGATGATGTCGAGGTAGAACGAGCCCATCTCGATGGAGCAGAAGCGCATCAGGCGCTGCACCACTTCGTGGAAGTCGTAAGACTCATAGGCTTTCAGGATATCTTCCTGCGCCGCTTTCGCGCAGCCTACCGCCCAGCGGTCCAGCACGACCATCTCTTCCGGTTTCACCATGTCTTTCACTGGATCGAACCCGTTCAGGTTCGCCAGCAGGAAGCGCGCGGTGTTACGGATACGACGATAGCTGTCGGCAGCACGCTTCAGGATCTCGTCAGACACCGCCATTTCGCCAGTGTAGTCGGTTGAAGCTACCCACAGACGCAGGATGTCCGCGCCCAGCTTGTTCATCACGTCCTGCGGCGAAACGGTGTTGCCGATAGATTTAGACATCTTACGGCCCTGACCATCCACGGTGAAGCCGTGGGTCAGTACCTGACGGTAAGGCGCTTTACCTTTCATCGCGGTGGAGATCATCAGGGATGACATGAACCAGCCGCGGTGTTGGTCGGAACCTTCCAGATACATGTCGGCAGCGTGACCGGCAAACTCCGGGCGCACGTCAACTACGGAGGCGTGAGTAGATCCGGAGTCGAACCACACGTCCAGGGTGTCTGGCACTTTCTCATAGTTGTCCGCGTCCGCGCCCAGGATGTCACGGGCGTCGAGATCCCACCACGCCTGAATGCCGTCAACTTCGACGCGCTTCGCCACTTCTTCCATCAGTTCCAGGGTGTTCGGGTGCAGCTCATGCGTCTCTTTATGCACGAACAGCGACATCGGCACACCCCAGGTACGCTGACGAGAGATACACCAGTCAGGGCGGTTAGCCACCATGGATTCGATACGCGCCTGGCCCCAGTCCGGGATCCACTGCACGCCTTTGATCTCTTTCAGAGACTGCTCGCGCAGGCCTTTTTGATCCATGCTGACGAACCACTGCGGGGTCGCACGGAAGATGATCGGCGTCTTGTGGCGCCAGCAGCACGGATAGCTGTGCTGCATTTTCTCAACGTGCAGCAGCGCGCCGCTGGTGCGCAGCATGTCAACGATGATGTCGTTGGCTTTGAAGACGTTGATACCATCCAGCGCCGGGTAGGTGCCAGGCAGGTAAGAACCATCCGGGCCTACCGGGTTGGCAATTTCCAGGCCGTATTTCAGGCTGATGTTGTAGTCGTCAGGACCGTGGCCACCGGCGGTATGTACCGCACCGGTACCCGCGTCCAGCGTGACGTGGTCGCCCAGGATCGCCGGAACGTCAAAGTCCAGGAACGGGTGTTTGAAGCGCATCAGCTCCAGCGCGTCGCCTTTTACGGTGCCCAGCACGGTGTAGTCGGTGATATTCGCGCGTTTCAGCACGCTTTCAACCAGATCTTTCGCCAGGATAACCGCGCGGCCATCAATCTGCACCAGCGCATATTCGAACTCGCCGGAGAGAGAGATTGCACGGTTGGCTGGCAGCGTCCACGGGGTAGTGGTCCAGATCACCAGAGAGATCGGGCCGCTAACGCCAGGCAGACCGAATTTACCTTTAATGGCATCCTGATCGACCGCTTCGAAGGCCACGTCGATTGAAGGTGAAGTTTTGTCGTAATATTCCACTTCCGCTTCTGCCAGCGCAGAACGGCAGTCCACGCACCAGTGCACAGGCTTTGCGCCTTTATGCAGGTGGCCGTTACCGATGATTTTGCCCAGCGCACGGATGATGTTGGCTTCGGTTTTGAAGTCCATGGTCAGGTACGGGTGCGACCAGTCGCCCAGCACGCCTAGACGGATAAAGTCAGCGCGCTGGCCTTCAACCTGGGTGGCCGCGTATTCGCGGCACTTCGCGCGGAACTCTGCAGCGGTGAACTTCTCACCTGGCTTGCCAAACTCTTGCTCCACTTTCAGCTCGATCGGCAGACCGTGGCAGTCCCAGCCCGGAACGTAAGGCGAGTCAAATCCCGCGAGTCCTTTGGACTTCACGATAATATCTTTCAGAATCTTGTTTACAGAGTGACCAATATGAATGCTGCCATTCGCATATGGAGGGCCATCATGCAGAATGAAGGTTTTTTTGCCTTTTTTGGCTGCACGAATGATGCCGTACAGGTCATCATCGGTCCAACGCGCCAGCATTCCCGGTTCACGCTTGGCGAGATCGCCGCGCATCGGGAACCCTGTTTCCGGCAAATTCAGGGTTGATTTATAGTCACTCATCAGATTCTCGGTTCCGTATTTATCACGTAGGCAGTTAAGCCGGTTCTAAAGCCCAAAAAACTCGCGGGCCGTTAATTCATCTCGCGCGATTTGCGCCTTAAGTTCATCCAGCGAAGCAAATCGCTGCTCGTTGCGTATTTTTTTACGCAGTATTACATCTATATGGCGACCATAAAGGTCCATTACAACGTCCAGCAGGTGCACTTCTAGCTGTTGACGCACACCGGCAACGGTAGGACGCGTGCCAATGTTGGCAACGCCGTAAAACGACTTATCGCCCAGTCCTGCTACTTCCACCGCATAGACCCCTTTAACCGGGGAAACCTGACGACGCAGCGGTATATTCGCCGTCGGGAAACCAATCGTGCGGCCCAGCGCATCGCCATGAACCACGCGGCCAGAGATGGTGAACGGATGGCCCAGCAAATTTTCTGCCGTCTCCAGTTCATCATTAGCCAGCGCCTGCCGCACCGCCGTGCTGCTGACGCGTACGCCGCCTTCACAGAAGGTCATCGCGCTGGTGACGTCAAAACCGTACTCCAGACCAGCCTTCTGTAATAGCAAGAAATCGCCCTGACGACCAGCGCCAAAGCGGAAATCATCCCCCACGGCGAGAAACTGAACGCCAAGACGCTTAACCAGCAGGTCGCTGACAAAATTTTGTGCTGTCAATGCGGCAAAGCGGCGATCGAAACGCACACACAATACGTAGTCCACGCCGGACTCCGCCAGGTAGCGCAACTTTTCGCGCAGGCGAGTGAGGCGAGCGGGAGATTTATCGCCCGCGAACAGCTCCAGCGGCTGTGGCTCGAAAATCATCACCACAACGGGCAGGCCACGGGCCTCCCCTTCTTTACGCAATCCCTGCAACAGCGCCTGATGACCACGATGCACGCCGTCGAAATTACCAATGGTCAGCACGCACCCGTGTGGCGCTCTGCTGAGATTATGTATGCCGCGTATCAGCTTCATGTCTGGCTCAAAACAGTGAAAATCGCCAAAGTATACCTTGTACAGCGGTTAAGGTTAACCGGCGATTGTTCGCGCAAAACAGAAAGCCGTAATGATTTCATCAGGCTGACCTTTCACAGCGAAAAAATCTGCCCGTGAACTGCGATTTTTACGCCGAAAGGCTGTATTCACGAAAGACAAGCTGGTAGAATCCTGCGCCATCACTACGTAACGTAGCGTCGCTAATTAACGGCGCTTATTTGCACAAATCCATTGACAAAAGAAGGCAAAGAGGGCATATTCCTCGGCCTTTGAATTGTCCACATAGAACATATTTGGGAGTTGGACTTGGCTAATATCAAATCAGCTAAGAAACGTGCCGTTCAGTCTGAAAAGGCTCGTAAGCACAACGCAAGCCGTCGCTCTATGATGCGTACTTTCATCAAGAAAGTATACGCAGCAATCGAAGCTGGCGACAAAGCTGCAGCGCAGAACGCATTTAACGAAATGCAACCAATCGTGGATCGTCAGGCTGCTAAAGGTCTGATCCACAAAAACAAAGCAGCGCGTCATAAAGCAAACCTGACCGCGCAGATCAACAAACTGGCTTAATCGCTACTTGTTGTTGCTTGTTTAAAGAACCCGCTTAACGCGGGTTTTTTTATGTCTTCAGAATGCCGGTGGCGTAAACAGCGCCGAGTAGTCACGGTTGCAGATTCGCTGCACCGCCGGGTGTTGAATCATCCTTTCGGCGAATATGGCGTGGTACTCCTCCATCACGTTATCTACTCTGCCAATCTCCGTAATCTTATCGTCTGAATAGAGATCGTGCGCGTAGAGCGTTGGCGCCACGAAGATCGCATTATGCGCTTCGCCAAATGCTTTCATCAGCGCCGCATCGTCGAACTCACCGAGGATCTCCACGTTCAGCCCCTGCGAATTAAACCAGTTCAGCAGCTTGCGTCCCAGCATGGAACGCCTTCCCGGCACCAGCAGGCGACGCTCTTCCAGACAGGCCGGGAAAGGTTTCTCCGGCGGTGGATTGATGCACCAGAAGCTCACACCGCATTCGCCAATTTTCACCGAAAACAGCCCCTCCTGCTGCGTGGAGTCGATGGGGCAATCCGAGATAATCATGTCCAGCTTGTGCTGGCTCAGCTGCTCCAGCAGCATCTCGTGGGTGGATTCAAAGCAGCGCAGATGGATTTGTTCATCCTCTACCACGGCGGCATCCAGCACGCCGCTTACCAGCCGTTTGGACAGTGCATCCGCCACCCCCACGTCAAAGAGCAGGTTCGACTCTTTGCGGTAGTTGACGATATCCAGCATCTCCTGGCTGAGGGTGAACATTTTGTCCGCATAGCGGAAAACCAGTTCACCCAGTTCGCTGGGTTCAATCCCACGGCCCTTGCGCTTGAAGAGCTTACCCTGCAGCCGTTCTTCAAGGGCTTTGATTTGCCCGGTGATGGTTTGCGGCGTCAGGTAAAGCGCCTCTGCAGCCCCCACGACCGAACCCTGTTTGTAAACGTGCCAGAAGTAGTAAAGATGGTTGTAATTCAAATGAGGCATCGCGTCTTCGCTCCCTGAGTGTGTATCGGGAGAAGAGTGACCTTCTCCCGGTGTTCCGTTATGCCTGGACGGCCTGTCCGGACAACTTCACCTTCAACAAAGTATACCCAATCACTGCCGCCAGTAATGACCCGATGAGAATGCCGAGCTTCGCCCAGACGATGAGCTCTGGCGCGTTTGCACCAAACGCCAGCGTCGAGATAAAGATCGACATGGTAAATCCAATACCGCACAGTATGCCGACGGCCATGATCTGACTAAAGGTTGTACCGTTCGGCAACGATGCCAGCTTCATCTTCAACGCCAGCCAGCAGAAGAGGCTGATCCCCAGCGGCTTACCGATAAACAGCCCGGCAATAATGCCCAGTGGCAGGACAGACGTCAGCCCGTCCAGCGTGACCCCCTGCAGGGAAACGCCCGCGTTGGCAAACGCAAACAGCGGCAGGATCATAAAGGCGACCCACGGGTGCAGCACGTGTTCCAGCTGTTTAGCGGGTGACTTACCGTCCTGCGGCTTAAGCGGCACGAAGAAGCCCACAATCACGCCGGCCAGCGTGGCGTGCACGCCGGATTTCAGCACTGCCGTCCACAGCACC
The DNA here is from genome assembly GCF_014895895.1 of Enterobacter cloacae complex sp. P14RS. Classification (NCBI taxonomy): domain Bacteria; kingdom Pseudomonadati; phylum Pseudomonadota; class Gammaproteobacteria; order Enterobacterales; family Enterobacteriaceae; genus Enterobacter; species Enterobacter cloacae complex sp. P14RS. The sequence goes on along the minus strand of NZ_JADBQM010000011.1, from coordinate 146,959 downwards.
ATCCCCACCAGGATATAGATACCGATGCGGCGAACGTTGAAGATGTTCAGCACCGCCAACACCGCAATCGCCCCTGCGGCTACGCTCAGGGACAGGATCGACAGATCGCTGGTGTAGAACAGCGCGATAATCACAATGGCACCCAGGTCATCAATGATCGCCAGCGCCATCAGGAAGATTTTCAGCGCAACCGGCACGCGGCTGCCGAGCAGAGCTAAGACACCGAGCGCAAAGGCGATATCCGTTGCGGCCGGGATAGCCCAGCCGTCACGCGCGACAGGATCCTGCCAGGTAAATGCGAGGAAGAGCAGCGCTGGAACGACCATCCCACCGAGCGCGGCAATAACCGGGAACGCCGCGCGCTGGCGGCTGGCTAGCGAACCTAGCACCAGCTCGCGCTTAACCTCAAGACCAACGAGCAGGAAGAACACCGCCATTAGCGCATCGTTGATCCACAGCAGCATGTTCTTGTTAATTTCCAGCGCTCCGACCTTCAGCTCGACGGGCGTTTCCAGAAATGCGTGATAGAGATCGCGGGTCATGCCCAGGTTAGCCAGCACCATCGCGGCGGCCGCGGCAATAATCAGGATCACACCACCGGACGCCTCACTGCTAAAGAAACGGTGTAGTAATTTCATTTATGTTCTCTCTTTTACAACGATACCTCGATAAAACCATAATACCAAGCCAAATAGCTCGGCAAAAACAGATTAATATTGAGTATAGACTCAGTTTTACCGATCTATAACTGCAAAAAAAAGCCCGGAATCGCTTCCGGGCTTTTTGAAGTTAGACACAGCTAACGAATTAGCGGGTCAAATCATCGAAGAATTTTTTGACGCCATCAAAGAAGCTTTTGGAGCGCGGGCTGTTTTTCTCACCCGTTGGGCCGCCAAAGCTCTCCTGAAGCTCTTTCAACAGCTGTTTCTGCTTGTCGTTCAGGCCAACCGGCGTTTCCACGACGACGCGGCACAGCAGGTCGCCCTGCGCACCTCCGCGAACGGATTTCACGCCTTTGCCGCGCATGCGGAACAGCTTGCCGGTCTGGGTTTCACCAGGGATTTTCAGATTGACGCGACCGTCCAGCGTCGGCACTTCGATTTCACCGCCGAGAGCCGCCATCGCGAAGTTGATCGGCACTTCACAATACAGGTTATTGCCTTCACGCTCGAAGATGGCGTGCTGCTTCACCTGAACCTGAACGTACAGATCGCCTGCCGGCGCGCCGTGCTCGCCTGCTTCGCCCTCACCCGCCAGACGGATGCGGTCGCCCGTATCAACGCCAGCCGGGATCTTAACGGACAGGGTTTTGGTTTTCTCAACGCGACCGTGGCCGTGACACTTGGTGCACGGATCTTTAATCAGCGTACCGCGACCGTGACAGTGCGGACAGGCCTGCTGTACCGCGAAGAAGCCCTGGCGCATCTGTACCTGGCCGGAGCCATGACAGGTTGGACAGGTCTGTGGCTGGGTACCCGCTTTCGCGCCGCTGCCGTGGCAAACGTCACACTCTTCCAGCGTCGGGATACGGATCTCTTTCGTGACGCCACGAACGGCCTCTTCAAGAGTGAGATCCATGTTGTAGCGCAGGTCTGCGCCGCGCGCTGCGCGCTGACGACCACGACCGCCGCCGAAGATATCGCCGAACACGTCGCCAAAGATGTCGCTGAAATCCGCACCGCCACCAAAGCCGCCGCCACCGAATCCACCGCCGCCCATGCCGCCCTGTTCAAAGGCCGCGTGGCCGTACTGGTCATAGGCCGCACGTTTTTGTGCATCGGTCAGGACTTCGTAGGCTTCTTTGATCTCTTTAAATTTTGCTTCAGCCTCTTTGTCACCCTGGTTACGGTCCGGGTGGAATTTCATGGCCAGGCGCTTATACGCCTTTTTGATTTCACGCTCTTCCGCAGTTTTCGGAACGCCTAAAATCTCGTAATAGTCTTGCTTTGCCATTGGTTTTTTTAAGCCCCTTAACATGCGAGCACGGGCGTGGAGAGTTCTCCTACGCCCGTGCCGATTAATTACCCTGCATCAGGGCGATTATTTTTTGTCTTTAACTTCTTCGAACTCAGCGTCGACAACGTCGTCGTCTTTCGCGTTGTTCGCAGAAGCGTCAGCGCCTGCCTGCTGCTGTGCGTGCTGCTGCTGAGCGATTTCCATCAGCTTCTGGGAAGCCTGTGCCAGCTCCTGCATCTTCGCTTCGATATCCGCTTTGTCTTCGCCTTTCAGAGACGTTTCCAGCGCGGTCAGTGCAGCTTCGATAGCAGTTTTGTCTTCCGCTGGCAGTTTATCGCCCGCTTCTTCAACCTGCTTACGGGTGCTGTGCAGCAGATGGTCACCCTGGTTACGGGTCTGAACCAGCTCTTCGAACTTACGGTCGGATTCCGCGTTAGCTTCGGCATCGCGAACCATTTTTTCGATTTCCGCTTCATTCAGGCCAGAAGATGCCTTGATGGTGATCTTCTGCTCTTTACCGCTGTTTTTGTCTTTCGCAGACACGTGCAGGATACCGTCAGCATCGATGTCGAAGGTAACTTCGATTTGCGGCATGCCGCGCGGTGCCGGGTTAATGCCGTCCAGGTTAAACTGACCCAGGGACTTGTTATCAGACGCACGCTTACGCTCACCCTGCAGCACATGGATGGTTACCGCAGACTGGTTGTCTTCAGCGGTAGAGAACACCTGGCTGTGCTTGGTTGGGATGGTGGTGTTTTTGTTGATGAGCGCAGTCATCACACCGCCCATGGTTTCGATACCCAGAGACAGTGGGGTAACGTCCAGCAGCAGTACGTCTTTCACTTCACCGGTCAATACACCACCCTGAACCGCCGCACCGATAGCTACCGCTTCGTCCGGGTTCACGTCTTTACGTGGCTCTTTACCAAAGAATTCAGCCACTTTCTTCTGAACCATTGGCATACGGGTCTGACCACCCACCAGGATAACGTCCTGGATGTCAGATACGGACAGGCCAGCATCCTGCAGTGCAACTTTCAGCGGCTCGATAGAACGGTTCACCAGGTCTTCTACCAGGCTTTCCAGTTTCGCACGGGTCACTTTGATGTTCATGTGTTTAGGACCGGTCGCGTCTGCGGTGATGTACGGCAGGTTCACGTCGGTCTGCTGAGCAGAAGACAGTTCGATCTTCGCTTTCTCAGCGGCTTCTTTCAGGCGCTGCATCGCCAGCGGGTCGTTACGCAGGTCAATGCCCTGATCTTTCTTGAACTCGTCAACGAGGTAGTTGATCAGACGGGTATCGAAGTCTTCACCACCCAGGTGGGTATCACCGTTGGTTGCCAGAACTTCGAAGGTTTTTTCGCCATCAACTTCGTCGATTTCGATAATAGAGATATCGAAGGTACCACCACCCAGGTCGTAAACCGCGATAGTACGGTTGCCGACTTCTTTATCCAGACCGTAAGCCAGTGCAGCCGCGGTTGGTTCGTTGATGATACGTTTTACTTCCAGACCTGCGATACGGCCAGCATCTTTGGTTGCCTGACGCTGAGCATCGTTGAAGTAAGCAGGAACGGTGATAACAGCTTCAGTTACCGGCTCACCCAGGTAATCTTCAGCGGTTTTCTTCATTTTTTTCAGCACTTCAGCAGAGATCTGCGGTGGTGCCGTTTTGGTGCCTTTCACGTCAAGCCACGCATCGCCGTTATCTGCTGCGATGATTTTGTAAGGCATGATAGAAACGTCACGCTGAACTTCTTCGTCCTGGAAGCGGCGGCCAATCAGGCGTTTGATCGCAAACAGGGTGTTTTGCGGGTTTGTCACTGCCTGACGTTTAGCCGGCTGACCAACCAGAGTTTCACCATCCTGGGTATAAGCAATGATAGAAGGCGTGGTGCGATCGCCCTCGGCGTTCTCCAGCACGCGTGCAGTAGTGCCGTCCATAATCGCTACACAAGAGTTGGTAGTACCCAGGTCGATACCAATAATTTTACCCATCTAAACGTCTCCACTAAAAATTCAGTCAACATGTGGTTGTGTACCTGTAATAAGGGCAGAACGTGCTTTTTCAACTGCCCAGATTTGATTTTTTTCAGGTCCACACACTGCGGTTGACTACAAGATGGGGTCGCGACGGCATCCATCAAGGGGCAAGCATAAAAAAAATTTTAATTTCACCCTGATGAGATCATAGACGGCGTCGATGCCGCCCATTATGATGCCGCGCCCCGTCAGGGAGTATTGACGCGGGTTTAACCATTTCACCATTTTAATGATGATTTTTTTTGAGGACTTATGGGCAACACTAAGTTGGCTAATCCGGCTCCGCTGGGCCTGATGGGGTTTGGCATGACCACCATTCTGCTGAACCTGCACAACATCGGGATGTTCCCGATGGACGGCGTAATCCTGGCGATGGGCATTTTTTACGGCGGTATCGCGCAAATCTTCGCGGGCCTGCTGGAATATAAGAAAGGCAACACCTTCGGCTTAACCGCCTTCACCTCTTACGGCTCGTTCTGGCTGACCCTGGTCGCCATCCTGCTGATGCCTAAAATGGGCCTGGCAGACGCGGCAAACGCCCACTTCCTGGGCGTCTATCTGGGCCTGTGGGGCGTCTTTACCCTGTTCATGTTCTTCGGCACCCTGAAAGGCAACCGCGCGCTGCAGTTCGTCTTCCTGAGCCTGACCGTGCTGTTCGCCCTGCTGGCGATTGGCCACCTGGCGGATAACGAAGGCATCGTTCACGTAGCAGGCTGGATTGGCCTGGTGTGCGGCGCAAGCGCTATCTACCTGGCAATGGGTGAAGTGCTGAACGAACAGTTTGACCGCACCATTTTACCTATTGGTGAAAAACACTGATCCCTCTGTCGTGCCCGCCTCGCGGGCACGATATTCCCCCGCCTGCCGAAGCCAAACGCCTAATCCCAGCCCCATCAGCGAGAGCGCGAGTACATACCAGGCAGGCGCCATCGGCGACACCCCCATCATCACCGTGACCACTATCGGCGTCAGCCCGCCGAAAATGGCATACGCGACGTTATAAGAGAACGATATCCCGGTGAAGCGAACCTCCGGCGGGAAGGCGCGCACCATGACGTAAGGCACAGCCCCCACGACGCCCACGCACAGTCCGACCACGCCGTACAGCAGGAACAGCTGTTCAGGATGGCTGCCCGCAAGATGGTAAAACGCCCAGCTTGAAGCGGCCAGCAGCAGGCTGCCGACAATAAAGGTCAGGCTGGCACCGAAACGATCCGCCGCCAGCCCGGCGGCCAGACAGCCAAAGCAGAGCATGATTGTCGCAATACTGTTTGCCTGTAAGGTCACGGCAGGGGCGAAACCGTACTGTTTCTGCAGCCACACCGGCGACATCAAAATCACCACCACGATGCCCGCCGACAGCAGCCAGGTGAGCAGCATCGACACCACCACCGCTTTTTTATGACGCACCACAACGGCTTTGACCGGCAACTCCTGCGCCAGCGCTTTACGCTGCTGCATTTCGAGGAAAATCGGCGTCTCCTGCAGCCAGCGGCGCAGGTACATTGCCACCAGGCCGAACGCCCCGCCCAGCAGGAACGGAATACGCCAGCCCCAGTCGTGCACGGCCTGCTGCGTCATGCTGGTGTTGACTATCGTCGCCACCACCGACCCCAACAGGATCCCGACGGTCAGCCCCGCCGTTAACGTTCCGCAGGCGGTCCCGATGCGGCGGGCAGGAACGTGCTCCGCCACAAACACCCAGGCCCCCGGCACTTCCCCGCCGATGGCCGCGCCCTGAAGAATGCGCATCAGCAGCAGCAATAGCGGGGCGAGAATGCCCATGGAGGCATAGGTGGGCAGCAGGCCGATGGCCAGCGTCGGCACCGCCATCAGCAGGATGCTCAGGGTAAACATCTTCTTACGCCCGACAAGATCGCCAAAGTGGGCCATGACGATGCCGCCCAGCGGACGTGCCAGATACCCGGCAGCAAAGATGCCGAAGGTTTGCACCTGACGCAGCCATTCCGGAATATCCGCCGGGAAGAAGAGCGCCCCCACCACGGCGGCGAAGAAGACAAAGATGATGAAGTCGTAAAACTCCAGCGCGCCACCTAAGGCGGCGAGCGTAAGCGTTTTGTAGTCCTGTCGATTCAGAGGTCGGGTGTTATGTGACATAGCGAACCATTGTGCATGTGTTGTGGATTATTTTTTACAGCAATCGTAAAGAAAAAATTACTATATCGTAAATCCATTTACACGCTACTGCGGCTGGCGCTAATGTCACATTTTAGTAAATTTCAGGAGATTGTCTCGCGGCGTGCGCTTTTAGGACGAAATGCTGCTACCACTTTGTCGTCAGTTTCCACGTACGGCCCGTCAAGCAGCTGTATACAATACGGTACACTTGCAAATATGCCGTGCACGATGACGCGACCGTCCTCGGCTTTTAATCCTTCCAGCGTCTCTTTGATCGACTTTGGCTGCCCCGGCAGGTTCAGTATCAGCGCCTGTTTGCGGATCACTCCCACCTGGCGGGAAAGGATTGCCGTCGGGACAAAGTGTAGACTGATCTGGCGCATCTGTTCGCCGAAGCCCGGCATTTCCCGGTCGGCGATAGCCAGCGTCGCGTCCGGCGTCACGTCGCGACGCGCGGGGCCGGTTCCACCCGTGGTGAGCACAAGGTGACAGCTCATCTCATCCACCAGCTCACACAGGGTCTGCTCAATGATCGGCTGTTCGTCAGGGATAAGGCGAGTCTGGATCTCAAACGGGGTGGTCAGCGCGCTTGCCAGCCACTCTTCCAGAGCGGGGATGCCTTTATCCTGGTAAACGCCGCTGGAGGCGCGGTCAGAAATCGACACTAAGCCGATGCGTAAGGTATTCATATTCATTCCATTCAAAAAGTACTGATTAAAGGGAATGATACACGCAGAGGGAAAATTCAGACAGAGGACAGAAGAAGACGCGTGACCGGGAGCCCGGTCACGCAGAATGATTACAGCAGGTCGCCGATCATTTTTTCCAGTTTTTCCTGGTCGATAGCAAACTTACGGATACCGTCCGCCAGTTTGTCTACAGCCATTGGATCCTGGTTGTGCTGCCACAGGAACTCGGATTCGGTGATGCGCTCCGGGCGCGCCTTCACTTCGCCGGTGTAAGACAGCTTACGCTCGATAGCACCTTCGCTTTCTGCCAGCTCTTTCAGCAGCGCAGGGGCGATGGTCAGACGATCACAGCCAGCCAGCTCAATGATTTCGCCCACGTTACGGAAGCTTGCACCCATAACCACGGTCTCATAGCCATGCTGTTTGTAGTATTCGTAGATTTCAGTCACGGAAATCACGCCCGGATCTTCAGACGCTGCGTACTCTTTCTTGTCGGTGTTGGCTTTGTACCAGTCCAGAATACGGCCCACGAACGGAGAGATCAGGTACACGCCTGCTTCCGCACATGCACGCGCCTGCGCGAAGGAGAACAGCAGGGTCAGGTTACAGTTGATGCCTTCTTTTTCCAGCTGCTCGGCAGCGCGAATGCCCTGCCAGGTCGACGCCAGTTTGATCAGGATACGGTCGTTGCTGATGCCCGCGTCGTTGTACAGTTTGATCAGGCGTTTTGCTTTCGCGATTGACGCTTCGGTGTCGTAGGAGAGACGTGCATCCACTTCGGTAGAGATACGGCCCGGAACCAGCTTCAGGATTTCCAGACCGATGTTCACTGCCAGTTTATCGGTAGCATCCACAACCTGCTGCGCACGGTCATTGCTCTGTGCTTTCGCCCAGGTCACAGCCTCGTCAATCAGTTTGCGATACTCAGGGATCTGTGCGGCGTTAAGGATCAGAGAAGGGTTAGTTGTGGCATCCTGCGGCTGGTACAGCTTCATTGCCGCGATATCTCCGGTGTCAGCTACGACAGTGGTGAACTGACGAAGGGAGGTCAATTTATCCGTCATGATAGTGTTTCTCTTTTAACGTGCCCTGGATAATTCACGCTACCGACAGCATGCCTGCAGCGGAAAAATGACAGGTTTACTTGTTAGGGGGATGTAACCGGTCTGCCCTGATGATAACACGACGGAGGGGTAGCGCAACCGCAGACAGTGCGCTTAGGCAGAGTATGATAAACTCAAAATATTAACAGGCTGCTAAGCAACAGCATGCCCAATCAGTGGTAGCGCTTACATATTCACGTTGGCATCAACAAGAGGGACGTTAATGCCTGATTTCCTTTTCTTTATTAACGAAGTCCTCTGGGGTTCGATAATGATCTACCTGCTTCTGGGAGCAGGTATCTGGTTTACGCTACGCAGTGGGTTTATCCAGTTTCGCTATATTCGCAAGTTTGGCAGAAGTCTGAAAAACAGCGTCACGCCCCAGCCGGGCGGATTAACGTCGTTTCAGGCGCTGTGTACCAGCCTGGCTGCCCGCCTCGGTAGCGGAAACCTGGCGGGCGTTGCGCTGGCCATCAGCGCCGGTGGGCCAGGCGCGGTGTTCTGGATGTGGGTCACGGCGCTTCTCGGAATGGCTACCTCTTTTGCCGAAAGTTCGCTGGCGCAGCTCTACAAAGAGAAAGACAGAAACGGGCAGTTTCGCGGCGGTCCGGCCTGGTATATGGCGCGTGGCTTAGGAATGCGCTGGATGGGCGTTCTGTTCTCGCTTTTTTTACTGCTCGCGTACGGTCTTATTTTTAATACCGTGCAGTCAAACTCCGTCGCCCATGCCCTGCGCTACACCTTCTCCTGCCCGGAGTGGATCACCGGCATCGGTTTAGCCCTCTTTGTTTTGCTCACCATTTCTGCCGGCCTGAAAGGCGTTGCCCACCTGATGCAGTGGCTGGTTCCCATCATGGCGTTGCTTTGGGTTGCCGCGAGCCTGGTCGTCGCTGCGCTGCATGCCGACCAGGTTCCGGGCGTGATTGCGACCATCTTTAAAAGCGCCTTTGGCTGGCGTGAGGTGGCCTCAGGCGCGCTGGGTTACACCCTGAGCCAGGCGCTGATGGCAGGTTTTCAGCGAGGCATGTTCTCCAATGAAGCCGGGATGGGCTCCACTCCCAACGCCGCCGCGGCCGCCTCTTCCTGGCCGCCGCACCCGGCAGCGCAGGGTATCGTGCAGATGATAGGCGTGTTTATGGATACCGTTATTATCTGTTCCGCCAGCGCCATGATCCTCCTGCTGGCCGGTCCTGTCGCGCATGACTCGGATATCGACGGAATACAGCTTCTCCAGCAGGCGCTGGTGAACCTGACCGGCGGCTGGGGTTCGGGATTTGTCTCGCTCATTCTGATGCTGTTCGCCTTCAGTTCGATTGTGGTGAATTACCTGTATGCCGAAAATAACCTTATCTTCCTGAATTACGACTCTCGTCCGGCCATCCTTCTGCTTCGCCTGGGCGTAGTACTGATGGTGATCGCGGGCTCCCTTCTGAATATGCCTCTGGTCTGGCAGCTGGCGGATGTCATTATGGCGCTAATGGCAATCACTAACCTGACGGCGATCCTGCTGCTCTCGCCCGTTGTGAACCTTATTGCCAGGGATTATCTTCGCCAGCGCAAGCTGGGCGTTCCCCCGGTATTTGATGCCGCACGCTATCCCGAAATTCAGTCACAGCTTGCCCCCGGCACCTGGGATGATTTGCCCCGGCGATAACAGCTATCGATCAATTCAGGGCGATTTTTTGTTAAAGTCGCTCTAAATTTCCTGCAAGGACTGGATATGCTGATTCTGATTTCACCTGCAAAAACGCTCGACTACCAGAGCCCGCTCGCCACCGAGCGTTATACCCAGCCAGAACTGCTGGACTATTCGCAACAGCTGATCCGCGAAGCGCGCAAGCTCTCTGCGCCGCAAATCGCCTCGCTGATGAGCATCAGCGACAAGCTGGCAGACCTGAACGCGACCCGGTTCCACGAGTGGCACCCGGATTTCACCCCCGCCAACGCGCGCCAGGCGATCCTGGCGTTTAAGGGCGATGTTTACACCGGCCTGCAGGCGGAAGATTTTAGCGAAGCCGACTTTGATTTTGCCCAGCAGCATCTGCGCATGCTGTCGGGCCTGTATGGCGTACTGCGCCCGCTGGATCTGATGCAGCCATATCGTCTGGAGATGGGGATTCGCCTGGAAAACGCCAAAGGCAAAGACCTTTACCATTTCTGGGGCGACATCATCACCGACAAGCTGAACGCGGCGCTGCATGCTCAGGGTGATAACGTGGTGGTTAACCTGGCATCCGATGAGTACTACAAGTCGGTGAAGCCGAAAAAGCTGAACGCGGAGATCGTTAAGCCGGTCTTCCTTGATGAGAAGAACGGCAAATTCAAGGTCATCAGCTTCTATGCGAAAAAAGCGCGTGGCCTGATGAGCCGCTACATCATTCAGAACCGCCTGACGAAGCCGGAGCAGTTAACGGGATTCAACACCGACGGCTATTTCTTTGACGAGGCATCGTCAGAGAAAGGTGAGCTGGTATTTAAGCGCCACGAGCAGTAAAACTAAACCCCGCCATCTGGCGGGGTTTTGCGTTAATGGTGCTTCCAGTTCGGGCCCGGACGGTGGTCGTCGTGATGATGGTCGTGTCGGTCATCACGATCGCGATGCTCGTCATGCGGACGCCAGTGGTTATCGCGCCAGTCATAATGCGCCTTCCACCAGTCGTGGTCGCGCCAGCGGCCGCCATCCCAGTAATGCCCGCTATTGTCCCGATCGCCAATCTGCAGTTTTACCGCAGGTACGAGAGTAATTTCAGATGCCTGTACCGCCATGGGGGCGACCAGCACCAGAGAAAGCGCGATGAGTGCAGGTTTTAGTGTAGACACAGGTGACTCCTTATTCTTCTTGCCCAACGTGGGCCGATGTAAGGAGAGTACGCGAGGGGAACGGTGGATGTTATTCTCTGCAATCCTAAACGCTAAGTGACCGCATTTATTGGGAATTTCTGCTTTTTTCCTGCAATTTTTCTCCTTAATTTCTTCATAAAAAAGCCGGGTGGCGCTGTGCTTACCCGGCCTACGGTCATCTCGTCGTTGTAGGCCCGGTAAGGCGTAGCGCCACCGGGCAACAAAATTACGCGCGCGTCATCATCAGATTCCGCAGTGCCGCGAAATCCGCCGGCAGCTCATGAGACAGCAGCGGCAGGTCGGCGCGCTCGGCCAGCTCTTTTGGCAGCGGCAGCGTTTCGCCCAGAATATCTTCCACGCTCTCTTTGAACTTCGCCGGATGCGCGGTGCCCAGGAACAGGCCATATTCACCCGGGTTAAGCTGGTCGCGCAGCGCGCGGTAAGCAATTGCCGCGTGCGGCTCAGAGGTGTAGCCCACCGCTTTCAGCTCGCGCATGGTGGCTTTGGTGGTTTCGTCCGTCACCGCAGCGTAGCCCAGGTCACCCAGACGCCACACCTTGCGGCGGAACAGCTCTTCCACGCGCGGCCAGTTGTTCGGCTGCGACACGTCCATGGCATTGGAGAGCGTCGCCTGCGTAGCGTTAGGCGCCCATTTGCCGTCTTTCAGGAAGCGCGGCACGGTATCGTTGGCGTTGGTGGCAGCGATAAAGCGTTTCACCGGCAGACCGAGAGATTTCGCCAGTAGCCCCGCCGTCAGGTCGCCGAAGTTGCCGCTTGGTACGGAAACTACCAGCTGATTGCGCGCTTCCTGCGGCAGTTGAGCCACCGCTTCGAAGTAGTAGCAGATCTGCGCCAGCAGGCGGCTGATGTTGATGGAGTTCGCCGAGTTCAGCCCCAGCGCGGCCTTCAGCTCTTCATCATCGAACGCTTGCTTGACCAGCGCCTGGCAGGCATCGAAATCGCCGTCGATCGCCACGGTTTCAATGTTGCCGCCGAGGGTGCAGAACAGTTTTTCCTGCAACGGGCTGATCTTGCCTTTCGGATAGAGGATCACCACGCGGACGTTTTTCAGGCCGTAGAACGCGTGTGCCACCGCCGCACCTGTATCACCGGAGGTGGCGGTCAGGATGGTCACCGGCTTGTCGCCGCTGATGTGGGTCAGCATCTGCGCCATAAAGCGGCCGCCGAAGTCTTTAAACGCCAGGGTCGGGCCGTGGAACAGCTCCAGACAACCGACGTCAGGCTCAACCTGCTTAACCGGAGCCGGGAAAGCAAACGCCGCGCGCACGCGCTCTTCCAGCAGCTCCTGCGGGATTTCATCGCCAATAAACGCAGACAGAATTTTGGTGCTGCGGGTGACAAAGTCCAGCTTCAGCAGCTCATCGATTTCGGTCAGCTGAAATTCCGGCAGGTCGTGCGGGAAAAACAGCCCCTGATTTTTGCCCAGCCCCTGAGTCACCGCCTGCGCGAAGCTGACCTGCTCGTTATGATCTTTAAGGTTGTAGAGTTTCATTCGTTATCCCAGTACTCGTGCGCCAGCCGTGTCCAGACGGCAAATATGAACAAAGCCTTCCTGATTTTGCAGGTAGTGTTTAGAGAGCCAGTCCGCCACGCGCTGCGCGGTGTCTGGCTTATCGCACAGGGCGAACAGCGTCGGGCCGGAGCCGGAGATGCCGCACGCCTGCGCGCCGATATCCATTGAAGCCTGTCGCGCCTCGTTAAAGCCGGGCAGCAGCTTCGTACGGTACGGCTCGGCAATGACGTCTTTCATCAGCTTCGCCGCCAGCTGCGGCTGACGGGTGTAGCAGGCGTGGATAAAGCCCGCCAGATGACGCCCGTGGGCGATACAGTCCTGGCGACGATACTGCGCAGGCAGGATCGCACGCGCTTCCGCGGTTGACACCTTGATGCCCGGATACGCCAGCACCCACAGCCATTCATCAAACCCTGGCACCTGCTGGCTGATGATGCCATTTTCTTCAATCATCAGCTGCATGCCGCCGAGGAAGCACGGCGCCACGTTATCGTAATGAATACTGCCGGAGATGCGCCCTTCCAGCTCGCCCATCAGCGCCAGCAGACGGCTATTGTTCAGCGGCTTGCCGCAGTGCTCGTTCATCGCAACCAGGGCGGCGACTACCGAGCAGGCGCTGGAGCCCAGTCCCGAGCCAATCGGCATGCTTTTTTCCAGCGTCATGGCGACCGGCACGTTTTTGCCGATCTCCTGACAGAAGCGCTCCCAGCACTGATAAACGATATTCTCGCGTGGTTCAGGCGGCAGCTTACTGGCGAAACGGCCGACGTTATTCAGGCTGAAGCTTTCTGCCGCCTCAACCGTTACCGTATCGCCCAGCAGCGAACCGTCCACCGGCGTCACCGCCGCACCCAGCACGTCAAATCCGACGCTCATATTGGCGCTGGAAGCCGGGGCATATACTTTAACCATCTTAAACTCCTAACTTCCATGACAGGGTACGCAGCAGGTCGGCAAACACGCCCGCCGCCGTCACATCATTCCCTGCGCCATAGCCGCGAAGCACCAGCGGCAATGGCTGATAATAGTGGCTGTAAAACGCGAGGGCGTTTTCGCCGTTTTTGACTTTGTACAGCGGGTCATTACCATCCACTTCGGCAATCTTCACCCGGCATACGCCGTCCTCTTCAATGTTCCCAACATAGCGCAATACCTTACCTTCATCACGGGCTTTCGCAACGCGTGCGGCAAAGGCATCGTCAAGCTGAGGTAAATTCGCCATAAAGGTGCTGACATCGCCGCTGGTGTCAAACTCGGCTGGTAGCACCGGCTCAATCACGATATCCGAAAGCTCCAGCTCGCGGCCCGTTTCGCGCACCAGGATCAGCAGCTTGCGCGCCACGTCCATCCCGGAGAGATCGTCGCGCGGATCTGGCTCGGTGTAGCCCAGCTCGCGCGCGGCACGGGTGGCTTCCGACAGGCTCATCCCTTCATCCAGCTTGCCGAAGATAAACGACAGGGAGCCGGAGAGGATGCCGGAGAAACGCTGCAATTCGTCGCCCGCGTTCAGCAGGTTTTGCAGGTTCTCGATGACCGGCAGGCCGGCGCCTACATTGGTGTCGTACAGGAACTTGCGGCGCGACTTGCTCGCCGCCAGGCGCAACTGGTGATAGTAATCCATCGACGAGGTGTTGGCCTTTTTGTTCGGCGTCACCACGTGGAAGCCTTCGCGCAGGAAGTCGGCGTACTGGTCGGCCACCGCCTGGTTCGAGGTACAGTCAACGATAACCGGGTTAAGCAGGTGATACTCTTTCACCAGACGGATCAGGCGCCCCAGGTTGAACGGCTCTTTCGCCTCTTCCAGCTCCGCCTGCCAGTTCTCCAGGTTCAGACCGTGAACGTTAGTAAGCAGCGCTTTCGAGTTCGCAATTCCGCAGACGCGCAGATCGATGTGCTTTTTCTTAAGCCACTCCTGCTGGCGCTTCACCTGCTCCAGCAGCGCACCGCCGACGCCGCCCACGCCAATCAGGAACAGCTCGATAACCTGATCGGTGTTGAACAGCATCTGGTGAACCACGCGCACGCCGGTAGTGGCGTCATCGTTATCCACCACCACGGAGATTGAACGCTCGGACGAGCCCTGGGCAATCGCCACGATGTTGATATTGGCCCGCGCCAGCGCGGCAAAGAATTTGGCGGAGATACCGCGCAGCGTGCGCATACCGTCGCCAACCACGGAAATCACCGCCAGGCGCTCCTGAATGGAGAGCGGCTCCAGCAGTTCCTCTTTCAGCTCCAGATAGAACTCTTCTTCCAGCGCGCGGCGCGCGCGCAGACAGTCGACCTGAGGCACGCAGAAGCTGATGCTGTATTCGGAAGAGGACTGGGTGATCAGCACCACCGAGATACCGTTGCGTGACATGGCCGCAAAAACGCGCGCCGCCATGCCGACCATCCCCTTCATCCCCGGACCGGAGACGCTGAACATTGCCATATTATTCAGGTTGGAAATGCCTTTCACCGGCAGACCATCTTCATCGCTGCTGGCACCAATCAGCGTGCCTGGCGCCTGCGGGTTACCGGTGTTTTTAATCAGGCATGGGATCTGGAACTGGGCAATGGGGGAGATGGTACGCGGGTGAAGCACTTTGGCGCCGAAGTAGGAAAGCTCCATCGCTTCCTGGTAGGACATCGACTTCAGCAACCTGGCGTCCGGCACCTGGCGCGGATCGCAGGTATAGACGCCGTCGACGTCAGTCCAGATCTCACAGCAGTCAGCGCGTAAACAGGCGGCCAGCACGGCGGCAGAGTAGTCGGATCCGTTACGGCCCAGCACTACCAGTTCACCCTTCTCATTTCCTGCGGTAAAGCCCGCCATCAGGATCATATGGTCAGAGGGGATTTTGCTCGCGGCAATACGGCGGGTTGATTCGGCAATATCAACGGTAGATTCGAGGTAGTGGCCCGCTGCCAGCAATTTCTCAACCGGATTGATCACGGTAACGTTGTGGCCGCGCGCTTCCAGCACGCCCGCCATGATGGCGATGGAGAGTTTTTCGCCCCGGCAGATCAGCGCCGCGTTGACGCTGTCCGGGCACTGGCCCAGCAGGCTGATGCCGTGCAGCACATGTTTGATCTGAGCAAACTCCTGCTCAACGAAAGACTTCATCTGCGCGAGCGGGAAACCAGGCTGTTCCTCTGCCAGCCCCTGCAGCAGCTCGGCGAAGATACGCTCGGCATCGCTGATGTTCGGGAGTGCATCCTGGCCACCAATGGTCTTTTCAATCATCGCCACCAGATGGTTTGTGATTTTTGCCGGGGCAGAGAGCACGGTCGCAACCTGCCCCTGCCTGGCGTTGCTCTCCAGGATATCGGCAACACGCAGAAAACGTTCTGCATTTGCCACTGATGTACCGCCGAACTTCAACACTCGCATGGTTCTACCTCGTTTCCTTTAGCCGAAAAAAAAGCCCGCACTGTTCAGGTGCGGGCTTTTTTCTGTTTTTCCTGTACGCGTCAGCCCGCATCGTTACCTGTGGTAATGATGATGGTTGTGGTAATGGTGGTGATGCTGATGCGTTTCATGGATGTTGTGTACTCTGTCATTATTATCTGTCTGTGCTGTATTCTTTTAGGGTTAAAGGATCGGGCACCTTAAGTCAATGAATTTTTAATTTGATCACAATTCCACGGACGTTCACGTCACGCTGCATGACGTTTTATTTTCATCCGAATCCCCCAGCCGCAACCCTCCACGACAGACCATTTCTCCATAGTAAAAACTTATGACAGCATTTTACTCGGCCAATTTTTTTTCAATATCGTGTAGCAAACGGTGCAACATGGCGGTGTCCCGCTGCTCAAGACGTCCAAGGCGCTGCTGTAGCCAGTCGGCCATTTTTTGATCGTCCGCAACGCCAAGGCTCGATAAAAGACGCTCTACGCGAGCACGAAGCGCGGCCAGCTGATTTTCATTGGCGGCTTCCGTCTGGGATTGAGGGATTTGCATTAGGGAAGCTAATTGATAGCAATAGACCATTACCGCCTGGCCTAAATTCAGGGAAGGATAATCGGCTACCATCGGCGCACCGGTGAGAACGTCCGCCAGCTCAAGCTCTTCGTTGGTGAGCCCGGAATCTTCACGACCAAATACCAGCGCGGCTTTCTCAAGCCACTGGCTTTTCTCTTCCAGCATGGGCACCAGTTCAGCAGGCGTGGCGTAGTAGTGGAACTTCGCCCGGCTGCGTGCTGTGGTGGCAACGGTAAATGAAATGTCATGCAGCGCGTCGGCAAGCGTAGCGTAAGTCGTTATATTATCGAGAATATCCCCTGAACCGTGCGCCACCCAGCGGGCGGCAGGCTCCAGGTGCGCAGTGCTGTCCACAATACGTAAATCGGTAAAACCCATGGTCTTCATGGCACGCGCCGCAGCGCCTATATTTTCGGCTCTGGCTGGAGCGACCAGTACAATCGACAGATGCATTTATGCTCTCTTTTTAATCAGTTAGCGGAGAAAAGTGTGATGCACTTCAACATATTACGCAGCACGAATTTACAAATTTGCAACACAAATCACCGAAATAGCGTTTCATAACAAATTAAAGACGCTAAACTATTTTGTGTCTGAACAATCAGTTAGAATGTTAACAGAAGCCTATTATCCCTATGTTTTATAATGATAATGGCAACGTGAATACCCTGTTCTGATTGGATTCGCTTTGTTTATAAATCAATCTCCGCAACTAGTTGGTTTATTGAAAAATTGTGACAAAGGCTAGCATTCGGCTACGATGATTTCATCAAACTGTTAACGTGCTACAATTGAACTTGATATATGTCAACGAAGCGTAGTTTTATTGGGTGTCTGGTGTCACTTAGCCTGTTATGTTGCTGTTAAAATGGTTAGGATGACAGCCGTTTTTGACACTGTCGGGTCCAAAGGGAAAGTACCCAAGACCAAGCTAATGATGTTGTTGACGTTGATGGAAAGTGCATCAAGAACGCAATTACGTACTTTAGTCACGTTAAGCCGATCATGTTAATTTGCGACATGTATCAGGCAGGTCAGGGACTTTTGTACTTCCTGTTTCGATTTAGTTGGCAATTTAGGTAGCAAACATGCAGACCCCGCACATTCTTATCGTTGAAGACGAGTTGGTAACACGCAACACGTTAAAGAGCATTTTCGAAGCAGAAGGCTACGATGTCTTTGAAGCGACCGATGGCGCAGAGATGCATCAGATCCTTTCTGAAAATGATATCAACCTGGTGATCATGGATATCAACCTGCCGGGCAAAAACGGTCTTCTGCTGGCGCGCGAACTGCGTGAACAGGCGAACGTCGCGTTAATGTTCCTCACGGGCCGTGATAACGAAGTTGATAAAATTCTTGGCCTGGAGATCGGTGCGGATGACTACATCACCAAACCGTTCAACCCTCGCGAGTTAACCATTCGTGCACGCAACCTGCTGTCCCGCACCATGAACCTGGGCACGGTCAGCGAAGAGCGTCGTAGCGTCGACAGCTACAAATTCAACGGCTGGGAACTTGATATCAATAGCCGTTCGCTGATCAGCCCGAACGGTGAGCAGTATAAGCTGCCGCGCAGCGAATTCCGCGCGATGCTGCACTTCTGCGAGAATCCGGGCAAAATTCAGTCCCGTGCAGAACTGCTGAAGAAAATGACCGGTCGTGAGCTGAAGCCTCATGACCGTACCGTAGACGTGACCATCCGTCGTATTCGTAAGCATTTCGAATCGACGCCTGATACGCCGGAAATCATCGCCACCATCCACGGCGAAGGGTACCGTTTCTGCGGTGATCTGCAGGAGTAATCCCGCAGTTAACGCATGAAAAAACGGCGCATTTGCGCCGTTTTTTTTATTTCCAGATCCGCATTGTGTCGTTATCAGGCTCTGCGGGCGGCGCAGGTCGCTTCGGCTGTGAAAGCGAATACCAGTCGAAATGACGAGTCAGGTACATGACGGCGAACAGCGCCAGCGCGAGAACCGCAGACCCCAACAGCAGTGCACTATCCTCCGAGCGCAGCAGGAACCACATCACCACGTCCAGCCCCAGCAAGGCCAGCACAAACAGTCCGCTGCGCTTCCAGCTTTTCAGCACGGCCTGCAGGTACATTCCGTTCATCGCCGCACCAACCAAACTTGCAACTACCCAGGCTGGCGTAAACCCGACATGTTCTGATAGCGCCAGCAGCACCAGATAGAACAGCACCAGCGACAGCCCCACCAGCAGATACTGCATCGGATGCAGGCGCAGCCCAGTTAAGGTCTCGAAAACAAAGAAGGCCATAAACGTCAGCGCAATCAGCAAAATGGCGTACTTGATCGCCCGATCAGTCAGTTGATACTGATCGGCGGGCGTGGCTACCGTAACGCTGAAGGCGGGGATCGACTCCCATGACGGCGACTCACTTCCGTTGAACCAGCTCTCAAGATTGTTCGCAAACCAGCTGCTCTGCCAGTTCGCCTGAAAACCGGCGTCACCAATTTTATGCTTCACCGGCAGATAATTACCCATAAAGCCAGGATGCGGCCAGTTGCTGTTCAGCGCCATTTCACTGCTACGTCCTACAGGTACCACGGCAAAACTTCCTGTTCCCGTCAGATTCAGCGAAATATCCATAGCAAACGTTTTTAATTCCAGCGCTTTGTCAGTCAGCGGGATATGGATACCGGAAAGCGCGCCATACACGCCTGTACCCGGCTCCACACTTAGCGTCTCGCCGTTGATACTGGAGACTTTCACCGTGCCAATGCCTCGAGCATCGCCCACGCCAACAACGATAAACGGCTGCCCCAGGGTCATCGACTCCCCTTTCAGCTGCGTCATTTTTTCCGTGTTGAATCGGGCTTTTATGTTGAGGTCGGTATTCCAGATCTGTCCGTCATAGATGCCGATATTTCGCGACTCAACGCGCTGGTTACCCTCAACGCGCAGAGACTCCGGCAGGATAAAATGCATATAGCTTTTCTTGTACTCGACTTTTTTCTCATCCTCTAACTTGTAAAAAACCTCGGTTACCGGGATCGCAATCAGCGGGCCGACCAATTTTTGCGGCCCGCTGGTGCTCTGGCGAAGCGTATTTTCGACATCGTTGCGGTAGCTTTCACGCTCTGAAATGAGGTTACTCACCATAAACAGTGGGACTAACAACAGCAGGATGCACCCCAGCAGGGTGCTTACTTTCCAGAACAGGGGGGATTTCATCATTACGTCTCCTTTGTGATGTGGAGAGCGTAACCAGGCTGTGTGGGGCCAGTTTGAAGTTATGTGAAGGGACGGTGAAGTGTCAGCGTGGCTATCACGCCACCTTCATCACGATTACGCAATGTAATCTCTCCGTGGTGCAGACGCGCCACCTCCTGAACAAACGCCAGCCCGAGTCCGCTACTTTTCAACCCGTTCTCGCGCGGCAGGGAATAAAAGCGCTCAAAAATACGTTCCAGCGCATAATCCGGGATCCCGCTTCCGCTGTCGGTGACGCTCAGCCGTATCTGCCCCTGCTCTTCCCGGGCCGCCAGTTCAATGGCACCACCCTGTGGGGTAAAATTGATAGCATTGTCCAGTAAATTACCGAGCGCCTGTTCGAGCAGGTCGGGATCGCCTTCAACAAGAAGCGAAGCGGGCTGGAGGGTCAGTGCAATCTCTTTTGCCGCCAATAGCGCCGAACGCGCGTCGGCAAGCCGTGTAAACAGCAGGTCGACGCGGACGGCCTGGGGCGTAATCTCGACCCGATTTTCAAGCCGCGCCTGAGTCAGCAGTTTTTCAACCAGCGACTGCATACGCGCGTTTTGCACCAGAATATTATCGATAAACCGCGCGGCCACCTGCGGCGGCGGCTGCTCGGTGAGAATTTCTGCCGCGCCGCGTATGGCGGCTATTGGGCTTTTCAGCTCGTGGGTCAGCGCATGGACATAATGTTCAATGTAGTTTTTCCCTTCAAGGCGAATACGCATATTTTCCAGCGCCTGAGCCAGCTTGTGCAGTTCGCTACTGCCTGGATTAGGCAGCGGGAGAGGCGTATCAGTGGTCACCGAGTCGGCATAGCGTGATAACGTACTGATAGAACGATTGATCCACCAGGCGACGAGAAAACCGATCAGTAAAGCAATGCCAAGCAGCGCCCCGCCTGCCCACAGAATCCGCCTCTCGCTGCGGTGAATCACCGGCGCCATCGCGCTGTTAGGTTTCCCCACCGACAGCACGCCGATAATCTTGCCCTGCTCCACAACCGGTGCGGCAACATACATCACCGTGCTCTCCGGATCGTCGGGATGGCTCTGGGTACTGCGCGCGCCGTATTGGCCGCGAAGCGTCAGCCAGACATCGTTCCAGCGAGAGTAATCTTGCCCCACGGCCAGGCCGGCAGAATCAAACACGACGCGGCCCTGCGCATCGGTCATGTAGACGTGATACTCGTTGCGCACTTTATGAATGCCGCCGATATTGGCGCGGAAAGGCCGCTGATGGAGCTGTAAAAAGGCCTGCGCCAGTCTGCCCTGCTGCGCATTGCCCGAAAGAAGATCCTCACGCCCAACTTCGGCGAGCAAGGTCGCGGTATCGATCAACGTGCCCTCGGTTGCCCTGCGCACGCCGGGCTTCACTTCCTGAACAAAGATCGACAGCACAAACCATGCGGCGATGGCGACGATCAGGAAGTACCCCAGCAGCAAACGCATTCCGATACGCATTAATAAAGCCCCAGGCTATAGCCCATACCGCGATGGGTGCTGATGGGTGACAGTTCCTCATTCACTGCCCGCAGCTTGGCGCGCAGGGTCTTGATGTGAGTGTCCACGGTACGATCGTAACTGTCGCCGTCTTCACCCCACACCTTGTCCATTAACTGTTGCCGAGAGAAAACCCTTCCCGGAGCCTGTAGTAACGTTTTAAGCAGCAAAAACTCATAGCGCGTGAGCGGTAATGCTTCACCGCACCAGCTAATTCGCGCGGCAGCTTCGTTCAGCTCAAACTGTCCGATACGCACCGTCTCCGCTGGCGCGGCGGATTTTTGCATCCGCCGTAAAATGGTCCTTACCCGGGCGCACACCTCACGCGGGGAGAAAGGCTTGGCGACGTAGTCGTCTGCGCCCATTTCCAGGCCGAGGAGTTTATCCACTTCGTCACTGCGTGCCGTCAGAAACAGCACGGGCAGTGACGGATGCTGCGCCAGAAGCTGGCGGCAGAGCTCAAAGCCGCTGATGTCCGGCAGCCCGACGTCAAGAATGGCGAGCGCCGGAGCCTGCTGGCGCGCCGCCTCCAGCACCGGTAAACCGCGCTCAAACGCTTTTACTGCAAATCCTTCCTGCTGAAGCATGTAGATTAGCGTATCGGCGATACTGGTTTCGTCTTCAACCAGCCAGACTACAGGTCGTTGCATGGTTCATCCCTGAATTAATGCCACGGCATAATCGGCACCGCACTAATGGCGTTTTTCGGTGACCCTTCCACCACTTTATCGGAATACGCCAGGTAGGCCAGGGTGTTGCGTTTTGCATCATAGAAACGCACCACCTGCAGCTTTTTAAACACCAGCGAGGTCCGTTTCTGGAACACCACGTCGCCCTGCGCTTTGCCGTTTTTGATTTTATCGCTCAGCTCAACCGGTCCCACCTGCTGACAGGAGATCGCCGCATCGGAAGTGTCTTCCGCCAGCCCCAGGCCGCCTTTAATACCGCCCGTCTTCGCGCGGCTGACGTAGCAGGTGACGTTTTTCACGTCCGGATCGTCAAACGCCTCCACCACAATTTTGTGGTCCGGACCGAACATTTTGAACACGGTATCGACAGAACCAATCTGTTCCGCCTGCGCCGCACGGCCCGCTACCAGCAACAGGGCAGTAAGAAGCAAAGTCTTGTATTTCATATTGTTACCATTCTTTAAAATTGCATTGAGCGATTATTCAACACGTTAGTCAAAAATGTAGCAAGATCACAGGATTAGAATATATTCACCCAAAATGAGAGAGAAAAGGCATTAATGCGCAAAAAAAACACTGAATGCTAAAACATCAAAAAATGCTATTATCCGCTAACCTGTTATCAGGCACCTGCTGTTTTAAGGATGAGGATAGTATATGGATCAGGCTGGAATTATTCGCGACCTGCTCACCTGGCTGGAAGGTCATCTCGACCAGCCTTTGTCACTGGATAATGTGGCGGCTAAAGCGGGCTATTCCAAGTGGCATCTGCAAAGGATGTTCAAGGATGTCACCGGTCATGCTATCGGTGCCTATATTCGCGCACGTCGTTTATCGAAATCTGCGGTGGCTTTGCGCCTGACCGCGCGGCCAATTCTGGATATTGCCCTGCAGTACCGTTTTGATTCGCAGCAGACCTTCACCCGCGCCTTTAAAAAACAGTTCTCGTTGACGCCAGCGCTCTATCGCCGCTCGCCTGACTGGAGCTCGTTTGGCATGCGTCCGCCGCTGCGTCTGGGCGAGTTCGCGATGCCGAAATACGAAATAGTAACTCTGCCGGAAACCCATCTGATCGGTACAACCCAGAGCTACTCGTGCTCTCTGGAGCAGATTTCTGAGTTCCGCCATCAGATGCGCGTCCAGTTCTGGCGCGATTTCCTGAGCCATGCGCCGGCCATTCCGCCGATCCTGTATGGCCTCAACGAAACGCACCCAAGCCAGGAAAAAGACGACGAGCAGGAGGTGTTTTACACCACCGCGCTGACGCCGGAGCTGGCGAATGGCTACATTCAGGGTTCGAAGCCGGTCCTGCTGGAGGGTGGCGAGTACGTGATGTTCTCGTATGAAGGACTGGGTACGGGCGTCCAGGAGTTTATCCTGACCGTTTACGGGACGTGCATGCCAATGCTGAATCTGAATCGCCGTAAAGGTCAGGATATCGAGCGCTACTACCCGGCGCAGGATGCCAAACCGGAAGAAGGCCCAATCAATCTGCGTATGGAATTCTTGATTCCTGTCCGTCGTTAACGCTGCAGTTCATCAAGCGCAGGGGCATCGAGATGCGAAATGTCCCCTGCCATCTCCACGACCCAGCCCGACGCCAGCCACGCGCTTTCCTGATAATCAATCCGGGAAATGGAGCAGTTACGCAGGCGTAACCGACGCTCAGCGTAAGCCGGTAACCCCAGAATGGTGCTCACCAGGCAGCCGAGCGCGATACCGTGACTCACCAGCAGCGGACGGCTGCCTGCCGGAAGCTTGAGGCATTCCGCCAGCGCGGCATGCATACGCACGCTCAGCTCCTGCATGGATTCCCCTTCAGGAATACGACCATCTTCGGTACCGTTCACCAGCGTGCGGCGCCAGCCCTCTTCCGTTTCCGTCAGCGTATCAATATGGCGCTTTTCCAGCACGCCCATATCCAGCTCGCGCAGGCGCGGCTCAAGCATCACATCGCAGCCGCAGGCGTCGGCAATGATGCGCGCCGTCTGCTGTGTGCGACCTAAATCGCTGGTAATAACGTGGGTAATGCCCAGCGTTCTGGCGCGTTCCGCCACCTGCCACGCTTGCTGCACACCCTTCTCGGTGAGAGGACTGTCTGACTGGCCTTGAATACGTCGCTCGGCGTTCCACTGCGTTTCACCGTGGCGAACAAGGTATACCTGTAACATGCTTTTTTTCCGTTATACTGCGATGAGTTTTTTTGAATCGAGCTTAATTATGCACCATGTTGTCTCTGCTACCACCAATCCTGCCAAAATTCAGGCAATTCTAAAGGCTTTTGAAGAGATTTTCGGCGAAGGATCCTGCCATATTGAGGCCATCGGCGTCGAGAGTGGTGTACCTGAACAGCCGTTTGGCAGCGAGGAAACGCGCGCTGGCGCACGAAATCGCGTGGCAAATGCAAAAGCCGCGGCCCCGAAGGCTGACTTCTGGGTCGCCATTGAAGCAGGCATCGACGAAGGCGCAACCTTTAGCTGGGTGGTGATTGAAAGCCGTGAGCAGCGCGGCGAAGCGCGCTCAGCCACCCTGCCGCTGCCGGAGATCATTCTGGAAAAAGTGCGTGCAGGTGAAGCGCTCGGGCCGGTGATGTCACAGTACACCGGCATTGATGAGATTGGGCGTAAAGAAGGGGCGATTGGCGTCTTTACGGCGGGTAAGCTCACGCGTTCAGGGGTTTACCATCAGGCGGTGATCCTGGCGCTGAGCCCGTTTCATAACGCCATTTATCGTTGATCGCTCAATAAGACCGACTCGAGCCACTGGCGCAGCTCAACCGGCGCAGACTTCAGGCTGTTCGATCCACGGGTGATCGTCGCGATGCCCGCGCCCAGCTCGTTTTTCAGCTCGCGCTGGCTCATCTCACCGCGCAATAGCTCTTCAATAATCCGAACGCGCGTGCCCAGCGCCTCACGCTCGTCCGGCGTAAGCATCAGCTGCATGAGGGGTAGGTGCAAATCCTGCTCGTAAGACTGGCGAAGCAGCTCCACAAAACGAAGCCACTCCTGGTGACGCTGTTCGGCCATTGCCGAGGAATACGGGGAATGCTGGGTCATGTTATGCTGCCTCTTGTACTCTTTAGCGAGTACAGCATAACACAACCCATGCCGATCAGTAACGTCTCTGCCACTCGGCATCGCTCATCAGGGTATCTTTCTGCCCCATGAAGTAGCGATAGTAGGCGTCATAGGCCAGCACGTTCTTCACGTAGCCGCGCGTTTCCGAGAACGGAATGCTCTCCACGAACGCCACTGCGTCAATGCGTCCTGCACTGTTGCCAAGCCAGGTGCGCACGCGGCCCGGACCGGCGTTATACGCCGCCGACGCGAAGATGCGGTTATTGCCAAACTGCTGATAGACATACTGCAAATAGCTGGTGCCGATGTTAATGTTGGTATCCGGATCGAGAAGCTGTGACGGGCTGCTGTAACCTGGAATGTTGAACATTTTCACCGTATGCGTCGCCGTCCCCGGCATAATTTGCATCAGCCCGCTGGCACCCACCGGTGAACGAACTTTCGGGTTCCAGGCGCTCTCCTGACGGGCAATCGCCATGGCGTAGCTTTGCGGGATATCTTTGCCGCTGGTATAGCGGTCAAACAAATCTTTATACGCCAGCGGGAAACGCTCTTCGAGATGGTCCCACAGCTTGCCTGAAATCGTCGCCTGCACGCTCAGATCCCACCAGCGATTATCAAACGCATAGCGGGCAAGCTGCGCTTTTTCATCCGTGGTGCGGCTGGTCACCAGGTTGGCCCACTCGCTGCGCGCGGTGTTATCCATGTTCCAGTACATCAGCTCGCGCACGCGCGCCATCTCTGGCCCCTGCGTCAGAGCGGGGTTCGCGTTAGCGGGCGCTTTGTCGATCTTAAGCGTGTACTCCTCGCCCAGCCGTTGCGCCGCCGCCATCGGGTAGAACCCGCGCTGCTGCATCAGCGAGTGAAGAATCTCTTTGGCTTCGTCTTCACGACCGCGCTCCATCAGCAGATCGGCCTGCCAGTAGCGCCATTCGTCCTTCTCTTTGGCTTCCATCGGCAAACGCGCGAGCCAGGTGTTGAGGCCACGTCGGTCGCCGGTGCCCAGCGCCATGCGCACGCGGCGCTCGACAAGCGAGGTCGAGTTTGAGCGCATGATCGCATCGTCACGCCAGCGCGCCTGTTCGTCGGTCACGTCCGTGCCCATCAGTCGCCAGGCCACGATGTCGCGCAGCTCCTGGGTTTGATCTTCATTCAGCTGCTGCGCCTGCACCAGCTGCGGGATCATCAGCCGCGCGTTTTCGACATCGTCACGCGCCACGCTGGCAAAAGCCACCGCCGCCATCTGGCGGGTAAAATCGGTCGAGCCCGTGCTGCGGGCAAAGGTCAGGACGCTGTTCGGATCGTTTGCCAGCGCGATAACCGCCGAGGAGATCGTCTGGTAATCGGACGGCATCTGCCCTGCCAGCGCGGTCACCAGACGCGTGTTGCCGGCTTTCATCGCCAGGCGGATGCGCTCAAGGTAGGCCAGCGGATCCTGCTTGCCGGAAGCGCGCCATGCGCCGAACAGGGAATCACAGGCGTTCGGCTGGCTTTTGCCGGTTAGCCACAGATCTTTTGCCCCGGCCCAGGCCTCTTCCTGCTGCCCGGTCGCCCATTTCGCATAGTAGTAATTACACTGCGCTTCGGTGGTATTCGGCTTGTCAGGGCTAAACGCCAGCAGGCCCCGCCAGTCTTCACGCCGCGCCAGCTCATTCACAAAACGAGACTGGAGATTTCGGGCAGGCGGCAGGGTCGGGTTCGCCTGAATGAAATTATTCACGGTGACGGTCGGCTGGTTCATCAGATCGTCGGTAATCTGGCGATACTCCAGATACGGATACAGCGGATAATCCTTGAGCGTCGGCATCAGCGCCTGCACGGTATCCATCTGCTTGTTGTCCCACGCCTGTTTAATCTGGGCGTAGCGGTTACGTTGTTCATCCAGTGAATCGGCATGCACCGCCTGGCTTACCGCCATTACGCATACGCTGGCAGCCAGCAGACGCCAGACCACCCGTTTGGCTTTTTCCACAAGCTCTTCCTCATTGTTTTTTCGTCAATTGCAGCGTCTTGCCACGTCAAAGTCACAACAACTTATGCTAACCAGGCATCCAGCAACGCGCCACGTCATGGACACTTTTTTACCTTTCTTGCGCGTTTTAACACTCCCGACGTTCCTGGCTGGGATTAGGGCGTGAAAAAGGCTACACTTCGAGGCTGAAATTCCTTCTCATTTACGATAAAAGAGGCGAAGTCCACGTGGCTCAATTCGTTTATACCATGCATCGTGTCGGCAAAGTTGTCCCGCCGAAACGTCATATTCTTAAAAATATCTCGCTGAGCTTCTTCCCGGGTGCAAAAATTGGTGTGCTGGGTCTCAACGGTGCCGGTAAGTCCACCCTGCTGCGCATCATGGCCGGCATCGATACAGACATCGAAGGTGAAGCCCGTCCGCAGCCAGGCATCAAGATCGGCTACCTGCCGCAGGAACCTCAGCTGAACCCGGAACACACCGTACGTGAATCCGTTGAAGAAGCGGTATCCGAAGTGGTTAACGCGCTGAAAGGTCTGGATGAAGTGTATGCCAAATACGCCGAGCCGGATGCGGACTTCGACAAACTGGCCGCTCAGCAGGGCAAATATGAAGAGATCATCCAGGCGCACGACGGTCACAACCTGAACGTGCAGCTGGAGCGCGCGGCCGATGCCCTGCGTCTGCCGGACTGGGATGCGAAAATCGCGAATCTCTCCGGTGGTGAACGCCGCCGCGTGGCGCTGTGCCGCCTGCTGCTGGAAAAACCAGACATGCTGCTGCTCGACGAACCGACCAACCACCTGGATGCGGAATCCGTGGCGTGGCTGGAGCGCTTCCTGCACGACTTCGAAGGCACCGTGGTGGCAATTACCCACGACCGTTACTTCCTCGACAACGTCGCCGGCTGGATCCTGGAGCTGGACCGCGGTGAAGGTATTCCGTGGGAAGGCAACTACTCTTCCTGGCTGGAGCAGAAAGATCAGCGTCTGGCGCAGGAAGCGTCTCAGGAAGCGGCCCGTCGCAAGTCTATCGAGAAAGAGCTGGAGTGGGTTCGTCAGGGCGCGAAAGGCCGTCAGTCTAAGGGCAAAGCCCGTCTGGCACGCTTTGAAGAACTGAACAACACCGAATACCAGAAACGTAACGAAACCAACGAACTGTTTATTCCACCTGGAGCACGTCTGGGGGATAAAGTGGTTGAAGTGACCAACCTGCGTAAGTCCTACGGTGACCGCGTGCTGATCGACGATCTGACCTTCTCCGTACCGAAAGGCGCTATCGTTGGCATCATCGGTCCGAACGGCGCGGGTAAATCGACCCTGTTCCGCATGATGTCCGGTCAGGAACAGCCAGACAGCGGCTCAATCACCCTGGGTGAAACCGTGAAGCTGGCCTCCGTAGACCAGTTCCGTGACGCGATGGATAACAGCAAAACCGTGTGGGAAGAAGTCTCCGGCGGTCTGGATATCATGCGTATCGGCAACACCGAGATGCCAAGCCGCGCCTACGTTGGCCGCTTTAACTTCAAGGGCACCGACCAGGGCAAACGCGTGGGCGAGCTGTCCGGCGGCGAGCGTGGTCGTCTGCACCTGGCGAAGCTGCTGCAGGTGGGCGGTAACGTTCTGTTGCTCGATGAACCGACCAACGACCTGGATATCGAAACCCTGCGCGCACTGGAAAACGCCCTGCTGGAATTCCCGGGCTGCGCCATGGTTATCTCGCACGACCGCTGGTTCCTGGACCGTATCGCGACCCACATCCTGGACTACCAGGACGAAGGTAAAGTGGAGTTCTTCGAAGGTAACTTCACCGAATACGAAGAGTACAAAAAACGCACGCTGGGCGCAGACGCGCTGGAGCCGAAGCGTATTAAGTACAAGCGTATTGCGAAATAAAAGCAAAACGGCAACCTCGGTTGCCGTTTTTTATTCAGGGTGAGGGCATCAGGCCGCACAACATCACCCACCCACGTAATACCGCTTCACCTCATCAAACTGCATCGCAAACTCGATATAGCTCATCAGCGCGGGCGAATTCAGCTTCCGGCTCGGATAGGCCAGCCAGAGATCGTTACCTTCAACGCGCCATTCCGGCAGCACCTGAACCAACGCCCCCTTTTCGATCTTATCTTCCAGCAGAAATGCGGGCAACAGCGTGATCCCCGCCCCGGCAATCGCGCATTCGCGGGCGTACACCAGATTATCGGTCATGTGACCGTTGTCCGGCAGGTAGCGGTAATCCTCACCCTCGCTTCGCAGCAGCCATTCCGACCACGCCCGGTGCGTAATACAGCGGTGCTCCACCAGCTGTCGGGGATGGATTAACGGCTCCCGGCGTGCCAGATAATCCGGCGAGGCCAGCATGTAGCGCGGGCAGTGCCCGATCATTCTGCCTATCAGGGAGGAGTCCTGCGGCTTGCCGGTGCGCAGCGCCACGTCAAAACCGGACTCGACCAGGTCCACCACGTCGTCAGAGATCGATACATCGAGCGACACGTCAGGATAGCGAAGCTGAAACTCGGCATTCATATGCGCCAGCAGGGTCGCGCCAATCCCCGCCGGGCAGGTAATACGCAGCCGGCCGCTGGGGTTTTCACGCAGGCGCTGAATGGCGTACTCCGCCCGCTCGCTGGCAGCCAGCATCTCGCGACAATGCACCAGATAGTGCTCGCCCGCGAACGTCAGGCTGATCCTACGCGTGGTGCGATTCAGCAGACGGATCCCCACCTGCTGCTCCAGCTGGCTGATCCGCTGGCTGACGCTGGATTTCGGCAGCTCAGCTTTCTGCGCCGCCGCGGTGAAACTACCCATCTCCGCCACCAGCGCAAACAGCGCCATATCCTGCAGCTGTTTAAACATGATTGTTCACCCTGTACGAACGCTGAGTTCATGATTGTCCATCTTATCATGCGGCTGGCCACTTAATAGACTAGCCTCAACAAAACGCATTCCATTGAGGAGCACACCATGTCAGTGAAAGCCATTGCCGTTAACCCAGAAAATCCGTCCACCTTCATTGAAATCACCCCGCCGATGCCGACGCCTGGCGAACACGATCTGCTGGTAGAGGTGAAAGCCGTATCTATTAACCCGGTTGATACCAAAGTGCATGCAGGCATCGCCAAAAATGGGCTGAACGAGCCGCGAATTCTGGGGTGGGATGCCAGCGGGGTCGTCAAAGCCGCTGGAGCTGGCGTCACCGGCTTCAAACCAGGTGATGAGGTGTGGTACGCGGGCGACATCACCCGCCCGGGCAGCAATGCCACTCATCAGCTGATAGATGCGCGCATTGTCGGCCACAAGCCTGCCAGCCTCGGCTGGGCGGCAGCCGCTGCGCTACCCTTAACTGCGCTCACCGCGTGGGAAGGTCTGTTTGAACGGCTGAATATTCAGGACGCCGAAGCGGACAAAACCCTGCTGATCATCGGCGGCGCGGGCGGCGTGGGATCGCTGGCGATCCCGTTTGCGAAGCACAACAGCAAGGTGAAGATTATCGCAACCGCTTCACGAGAAGATTCCGCCCAATGGTGCCGCGATCGCGGTGCTGACGTAGTGGTCAACTACCGCGATCTAAAAGGCGAGCTGGCGAAGCAGGGGCTTACCTTCGTGGATTATATTTTCATCCTCAACGACACCGACGGGCATTGGGATGCGGTCAGTGAGCTGATTGCGCCGCAGGGGCATATTTGTTCCATCGTTGAGAATGAACATCCGCTGAACCAGGACAAGCTGAAGTCCAAATCCGCCGCCCTGCACTGGGAGTTTATGTACACCCGCAGCATGTACCAGACCGCTGATATGGCGCGTCAGGGTGAGATCTTAAATGAGGTGGCGAAGCTGGTGGATAACGGCGTGGTGGAAAGCTCGCTCAGCGAAACGCTGCATGGGCTGAGCGTGGAAAGCATTACCGAAGCGCACCGTAAGGTGCTGGAGGGGCATATGCGCGGGAAGGTGGTGGTTGAGTTCTGAGGTATTCCCCCCCTCACCCCAAAAGGGCGAGGGGGAAGTTATTACCCCTGCTCCCCCATCATCTCCTTCACCAGCTCGACGCAGCGCAGGAAGCGGGTGTCATAATCCGACTCTTCCACATGCACAAACTCAACGTTGTTCTCGTTGAGCATCTCCACCAGCATGGTCTGGAACTCGCGCCTGTCCACCGAGCTGCCCAGGCTGCGCATGCCGTCGGCCACCCACGGGGTGTTGTTTTCCAGCAGGATCACCAGGTCAAAGCGGTATTCGTCAATCAGCGCCTGCACGAACGGGTGCTCGCGCCCCTCGTACTTTTTACAGAACGCCTGCGTGGTGACGAAATCGGTATCAATAAACGCCACTTTGTTAGCGTATTTCACCGCGAAATCAATGTACTGGGCGTGCCCGAGCGCGATTTTATCGTAGTCGGAATACTGCAGTGCCATCTCGTCGCCGCCGAGGTGAGAGAAGACGTAATCGCGTCCATACTCCCACGCGCTGGTGGTGTTGAAGATGTTCGCCAGCTTGTTGACCAGCGTTGATTTACCGCTCGACTCGCCGCCCAGAATAGCCACCGTACGCACGAAGAACGGCTTCACTTCGGTCGGAATATAATCCCAGTAGCGGAACGGGTTCTCGCGGATCTGCGCCCCGCTGATGTTCATAAAGGTGCGTTTCGGGTCGATCAGCACCGTCTCAATGCCCAGATGCTCGCGGAACTGCGGCGCGTCGGACTCTTCAGAAGTGTATATCCAGTTAGGTGTAATGCCCTTCTCTTCCATAAACGCTTTGATGCCGTTGCTCCACACGTCCCAGCCGTGCGGGTACGGCTCCATGCCCTCTTCATTAAAGGCATGAATGCGAATGTTTTTCTGGTACTTAAAGGTCTGAAGCAGCCAGCGCAGACGGTCAGGCACAGTGGGCTGCTGCGACATGGCGCTGTCTTCAAAGAGCTGGCGATCGCGCGTTTCGTCGTAGCCCATGATGATGTGCAGCTCGTCCACCTGGCTACAGGCGCGCTGGATCAGATAGATATGCCCGGTATGCAGCGGATAAAACTTGCCGAACACCACGCCGATGTTCTTTTGCATTCGCGGGAACTCCAGCCCCAGAAAGCGGTGCAGAGCTTCAAGCTTCTGCGCGCTGGGGCTTTTGATTTTGGCGTTCAGCAACTGGCTCAGGTAGCCTTTGGTCATGCCGCTGGCGTCCGCCACCTGCTGCAGCGTGCAGCCCTTCTGGCGGATCGCGGTCTTGATGTAGTCAAATGATGACATAAATTACGGTGCCTCCTGCAAAATCGAATACGTAATTATAAGTCGTCAAAGACATTTAACGCATCTGCGAGTTTCTTAACGCCAAAGACCTGCATCCCTTCCGGGATTTTTTTCGGCACGTTAGCTGCCGGAACTATAGCCCGACGGAAGCCGTGCTTTGCCGCCTCGGAGATACGCTCCTGGCCGCTGGGCACCGGACGGATTTCCCCGGCCAGCCCTACTTCACCGAAGACGACCAGATCCTGCGGCAGCGGTCTGTCGCGCAGGCTGGAGACCATCGCCAGCAGCAGCGCCAGGTCTGCGCTGGTCTCAGTGACTTTCACCCCGCCAACCACGTTGACGAACACATCCTGATCCGCCATCTGCAGCCCGCCGTGACGGTGCAGCACCGCCAGCAGGATCGCCAGGCGGTTCTGCTCCAGACCGACCGCCACGCGCCGCGGGTTACCCATCATCGAGTGATCCACCAGCGCCTGAATTTCAACCAACAGCGGGCGCGTCCCTTCCCACAGCACCATTACCGAACTGCCGGAGGTGATCTCATCGCCGCGGCTCAGGAAGATGGCCGACGGGTTGCTGACCTCGCGCAGCCCCTGCTCGGTCATAGCAAACACGCCCAGCTCATTCACCGCGCCGAAGCGGTTCTTGTGGCTGCGCAGGGTGCGGAAGCGGGAATCCGCGTCGCCGTCGAGCATCACCGAGCAGTCGATACAGTGTTCGAGCACCTTCGGACCCGCCAGAGAGCCATCTTTGGTCACATGGCCGACCATCACAATCGCCACGCCGCGCGTTTTGGCAAAGCGCGTCAGGTAAGCGGCGGTCTCACGCACCTGCGCCACGCTGCCCGGCGAGGACTGAATGTCCGCCATGTGCATTACCTGGATGGAGTCGATCACCATCAGCTTCGGCTGCTCTTCTTCGGCGATCATGCAGATCTGCTCGATGCTGGTTTCCGACAGCATGTTCAGGTTACTGGTCGGCAGGCCGAGACGGTGAGCGCGCATCGCCACCTGCTGGAGGGATTCTTCACCCGTCACGTACAGGGTTTTCATCTGTTCGGCGAGCTTGCAGAGCGTTTGCAGCAGCAGGGTCGATTTCCCCGCCCCCGGGTTACCGCCGATCAGAATCGCGCTGCCCGGCACCACGCCGCCGCCCAGCACGCGGTCAAACTCTTTGAAGCCGGTGGAAAAGCGCGGCAGCGCTTCCAGGCTGATATCAGAAAGCTTTTGCACCTTCGACACGCCTGCATTGCCCGCATAGCCGCTCAGGCGCTCATTGCGGGCCACGCTCGGCGAAGCCGCCACACCACGCACTTCGGTGATGGTGTTCCAGGCATGACAGGCGCTGCATTGCCCCTGCCAGCGCGGATAATCCGCACCACATTCATTACAGACAAATGCGCGTTTTGGAGCTTTCGCCACGGTTTACCTCGTTATTTCTGATTAAGGCTGCCGGAGAGAATGCAGAACACCCCCATCAGGTCAGCGTGACGGATAGTGACTTCCGTCTTTTCATTCACTTTTGGTTTGGCATGGTAGGCAATGCCAAGGCCAGCCACTTTGATCATTGGCAGATCGTTCGCGCCGTCGCCAATGCCGACGGTCTGCTCGACCGGAATCTCATACTTTTCCGCCAGGCGCGTCAGGGTATTGGCTTTGTACTGGGCATCCACGATATCGCCGATCACCTGGCCGGTCAGCTTGCCGTCCATGATTTCCAGCTCGTTAGCGACCACCGTGGTCAGATGCAGTTTCTCGCGTAGATAATCCGCAAAGAAGGTAAAGCCACCGGAGGCGATCGCCACTTTCCAGCCGAGGGACTGGAGCTTCAGCACCAGCTGCGTCAGCCCCGGCATCAGCGGCAGCACATCGCGCACCTGGCGCAGGATGTTAGCATCGGCCCCTTTCAGGGTCGCCACGCGCTGGCGCAGGCTGGCGGTGAAGTCCAGCTCGCCGCGCATCGCACGCTCGGTGACTTCCGCCACCAGCTCGCCGCTGCCTGCCAGTTTAGCAATCTCGTCAATACATTCGATCTGAATAGCGGTGGAGTCCATGTCCATCACCAGCAGACCCGGCGTTTTCAGGTGCGGAATTTTGCCGAGAGGCGCTACGTCCAGCCCGGCGTCATGCGCCAGACGCGTGGCGCGCTGCGTCAGGGAACCCGCGAGGCGAATGACCTGGTAATCTTCCACGCACCAGGCGGCAACAATGACCATCGCCGCGCCCAGTTTGGTTTGATACTGGGTCAGGCGTTGCTTATCCAGACCGCGTCCATAGAGGAGCCAGCCGCTACGGCCAGCGTGGTAATCCAGAGGCATCACCTCATCGCCACTTAACGAGAGCGGCAATCCTGGCCATAAAGAGACATCCGTTGGCAGGTCACACCAGGTAATGTTCGGCATTAAAGCTCCTGTAATTTTGTTCGCGCCGGAAGGTTCCAGAGGGAAAATAACGCATGAGGCTACCCTGTAACCATCACTTCTGGCAACATTAAGCCCTAAATTTTCAGCAGGTGGAATATGGCTCGCGCAAAACTGAAATTCCGGCTTCATCGCGCCGTGATTGTCCTGATCTGTCTCGCACTGTTAGTCGCATTGATGCAAGGGGCATCGTGGTTTAGCCAGAATCATCAGCGGCAGCGCAACCCGCAGTTTGAAGAGCTGGCCCGTACCCTGGCGCGTCAGGTGACGCTCAACGTTGCGCCCCTGATGCGCAATGAAACGCCGGACGATAAGCGGATAGGCCAGGTCTTGCGTCAGCTCACGGAAAACAGCCGCATTCTGGATGCGGGCGTGTACGATGAAAAAGGCGACCTGATTGCCCGCGCCGGTGAGCACGTCGACGTGCGCGACAGGCTGGCGCTGGACGGCAAAAAAGCCGGAGGCTATTTCAACCAGCAGATTGTCGAACCCGTTCAGGGTAAAAATGGCCCGCTGGGGTATCTGCGCCTGACGCTGGATACCCACACCCTGCCAACAGAAGCTAAGCAGGTGGATAACACCACCAATATTCTGCGCCTGATGCTGTTACTCTCGCTGGCGATTGGCGTCGTGCTGGCGCGCACGTTGCTTCAGGGCAAGCGTACCCGCTGGCAGCAGTCGCCGTTCCTGCTGACCGCCAGCAGGTCGGTTCCCGAAGACGAAGAGAGCGAGAAGAAGGAATAGTGATAAAGTAGGCGAAAGATATGGAAAAGGAACTCTGCCATGACGACGTTACGCCTGCTTATCTCTGACTCTCACGATCCCTGGTTTAATCTCGCGGTAGAAGAGTGCATCTTCCGCCAGATGCCCGCTACCCAGCGCGTCCTCTTTCTCTGGCGTAACGCCGATACGGTGGTCATCGGCCGCGCGCAAAACCCGTGGAAAGAGTGCAACACCCGGCGTATGGAAGAGGACAACGTCCGTCTCGCACGCAGGAGCAGCGGCGGCGGCGCGGTGTTTCACGATCTGGGCAATACCTGCTTTACCTTTATGGCGGGAAAACCGGAATACGACAAAACTATCTCTACGTCTATTGTGCTCAACGCGCTCAATGCGCTCGGCGTGACGGCTGAAGCCTCGGGGCGGAACGATCTCGTGGTCAAAACGCCCGAGGGCGACCGCAAGATCTCCGGCTCCGCCTACCGCGAAACGATGGATCGCGGGTTCCACCACGGCACCCTGCTGCTGAACGCCGACCTGAGCCGCCTGGCGAACTACCTTAATCCTGATAAGAAAAAGCTTCAGGCTAAGGGCATTACCTCCGTGCGCGGACGCGTGGCGAATCTGGTGGAGCTGCTGCCGGGGATTACGCACGAGCAGATTTGCGACGCGATCCGTGAAGCGTTCTTTGAACATTACGGCGAGCGCGTGGATGCGGAAGTGATTTCACCGGATAAGACCCCGGATCTGCCCAACTTCGCCGAAACCTTTGCACGCCAGAGCAGCTGGGAATGGAACTTCGGCCAGGCCCCGGCGTTTTCACACCTGCTGGACGAACGTTTTACCTGGGGCGGCGTGGAGCTGCACTTTGACGTGGAGAAAGGCCACATTACCCGCACGCAGGTGTTTACGGACAGCCTCAACCCGGCACCGCTGGAAGCGCTGGCGGCCCGCTTGCAGGGCTGTTTGTATCGGGCGGATATGCTGCAGCAGGAGTGCGACGCGTTAATGGGGGATTTCCCGGAGCAGGAACAAGAGTTGCGGGACTTATCGGCATGGATTGCGCAGGCAGTACGCTAGTAAAAAAGCCCGCTGGCGCTGCGCTTAGCGGGCCTGGAAAACCGTAGGCCGGGTCAGGCGAAGCCGCCACCCGGCACAACAGCCCTTACTCTTTATCGCCCAGCAGAACGGATTCCAGCGCGATTTTGATCATGTCATTGAAGGTGGTCTGACGCTCGGCAGCAGTGGTCTGCTCGTGGGTACGGATGTGGTCAGACACGGTGCAGATGGTCAGCGCTTTCGCACCAAACTCAGCCGCCACGCCGTAGATACCCGCCGCTTCCATTTCCACGCCCAGGATGCCGTATTTTTCCATCACGTCGAACATGTCGCCTTCTGGCGAGTAGAACAGGTCGGCAGAGAACAGGTTGCCCACGCGTGCGTCAACGCCCAGCGCTTTTGCCGCGTCAACCGCGTTACGCACCATGTCAAAGTCAGCGATTGCCGCAAAGTCATGATCCTTAAAGCGGATGCGGTTAACTTTAGAGTCGGTACATGCGCCCATGCCGATCACCACGTCACGCAGCTTAACGTCCATACGCACCGCACCGCAGGAGCCTACGCGGATGATTTTCTTCACGCCGAAATCGGTGATCAGCTCTTTGGTGTAGATGGAGCAGGACGGGATACCCATGCCGTGGCCCATAACGGAGATTTTGCGGCCTTTATAGGTACCGGTGAAGCCCAGCATGCCGCGAACGTTGTTCACTTCACGCACGTCTTCGAGGAAGGTTTCTGCAATGTGCTTCGCACGCAGCGGGTCGCCCGGCATCAATACGACGTCAGCGAAATCACCCATTTCTGCATTAATGTGAGGAGTTGCCATCTTCAGTTCCTTTTACATTGTTGTTTTTGCCGGGTGGCGGCTACGCCTTACCCGGCCTACATTCTGTTCTCCCTCTCCCTGTGGGAGAGGGCCGGGGTGAGGGCATCAGGCCGCACCCAATCCGTTTAGAACATGGCCTTGCCATATTCCATGTCAGACGTACCAAAGTATTTCGCAATGGTCTGGCCGATGTCCGCGAAGGTTTCACGATGACCGAGCGAGCCCGGCTTCACTTTCGGGCCGTACACCAGTACCGGAATATGCTCACGGGTGTGGTCGGTACCGGTCCAGGTTGGGTCACAGCCGTGGTCTGCGGTCAGGATCAGAATGTCATCTTCCCCCACCAGCTCCATCAGCTCCGGCAGACGGCGGTCAAACAGCTCCAGGCCCGCAGCATAACCGGCTACATCGCGACGGTGGCCCCAGGAGGAGTCAAAGTCCACGAAGTTGGTGAAGACAATGGTCTTATCGCCTGCTTCTTTCATCTCTTTGATAGTGGCATCGAACAGCGCATCCAGACCGGTCGCTTTCACTTTTTTAGTGATACCGCAGTTGGCGTAGATATCCGCTATTTTGCCCACGGACACCACGTGACCGCCCTTCTCGTCAACCAGCTTCTGCAGCACGGTTGGCGCCGGTGGCTCAACGGCCAGGTCATGACGGTTACCGGTACGCTGGAAGTTACCCGCTTTGTCGCCGATAAACGGACGTGCGATAACGCGGCCAATGTTGTAGCCGCCTTCGGTCAGCTCTTCACGGGCGATTTCGCACAGCTCGTAGAGTTTATCCAGGCCAAACGTCTCTTCGTGGCAGGCAATCTGGAACACGGAGTCAGCAGAGGTGTAGAAAATCGGCTTGCCGGTTTTCATGTGCTCTTCGCCGAGCTGATCCAGAATCACGGTGCCGGAAGAGTGGCAGTTACCGAGGTAGCCCGGCAGGTTGGCACGCTTCACCAGCTTATCGAGCAGCTCCTGCGGGAAACTGTTCTCGTGATCGGAGAAGTAGCCCCAGTCAAACAGCACCGGCACGCCGGCGATTTCCCAGTGACCGGACGGGGTATCTTTCCCGGAAGAGAGCTCGTGCGCCCAGGCGTAGGCGCCCACCACTTCCGCGTTGCCGTCCATACCGGCTGCGATTTTACCGGTAGAGCCTTCATGTGCTTTTACCAGCCCGAGGCGGGTCAGGTTAGGTAGAGTCAGAGGGCCTTTACGACCGTTGTCCGCTTCGCCTTTTGCACAGGCTTCCGCGATGTGGCCCATGGTATCGGAACCCACGTCACCAAAACGTTCTGCATCTTCGGTTGCGCCGATGCCGAATGAGTCCAGCACCATAATAAATGCACGTTTCATAATTGTTCTCCGTACTTAGTGCTTCATAAAAATGCGATCAGATCAGTATACCGCTATTCAGTGATACGACGATAGACCGTCGGTGTGGTTTCCGGTGCTTTATCGTCAAGAGATATTGCCGCTTTCACCGCTTTCGCCGCGTCCTGCCAGCTGGCTTCGTCTTTCGCGTGGATCACCGCCAGCGGACGTTGGCCGTCGACGCTGTAGCCCAGACGGGCCATGTCGGTAAAGCCGACGCTGTAATCAATGGTGTCCGATGCCTGACGACGACCGCCGCCCATAGATACAACAGCCATGCCAAGCGCGCGGGTGTCCATGGCGGAGACAAAACCTTCGCCATCCGCATAAACAGCTTTGCTGAGCATCGCGGTCGGCAGGTATTTCGCGTAGTTTTCGACGAAATCGGTCGGGCCTTTTTGCGCCGCCACCATGCGGCCAAAGATCTCCGCCGCTTTGCCGTTGTCCAGCACCGCCTGAAGCTTCGCGCGGGCTTCCGCGTCGTCTTTGGCCAGCTTGCCGGAGATGAGCATCTCAACGCACAGCGCCATGGTGACATCGAACAGGCGCGGGTTACGGTATTCGCCTGTGAGGAACTGCACGGCTTCGCGGACTTCAACCGCGTTACCGGCGCTGGAGGCCAGCACCTGGTTCATGTCGGTCAGCAGCGCGGTGGTGCGCACGCCCGCGCCGTTGGAGACGCCAACGATCGCTTCGGCAAGCTGAGCAGAGAGTTCATAGGTCGGCATAAACGCGCCGCTGCCCACCTTCACGTCCATCACCAGCGCGTCCAGCCCTTCCGCCAGTTTTTTGGCGAGGATAGAGGCGGTGATCAGCGGGATGGAGTCTACGGTGGCGGTAATATCACGCGTCGCGTAAAAACGCTTGTCTGCCGGAGCAAGAGAGCTGGTCTGGCCGATAATCGCCACGCCAACGTCTTTAATAATGTCGCGGAAGCGATTGTCATCCGGGAAGATATCGAAGCCCGGAATGGCTTCCAGTTTGTCGAGCGTACCGCCGGTGTGGCCCAGGCCGCGCCCGGAGATCATCGGGATGTAACCCCCACAGGCTGCCACCATTGGGCCAAGCATCAGGGAGGTCACATCGCCCACGCCGCCGGTGGAGTGTTTGTCCACAATCGGGCCGTTGAGGTTGAGGCTTTTCCAGT
This sequence comes from Enterobacter cloacae complex sp. P14RS, assembly GCF_014895895.1. NCBI lineage: Bacteria > Pseudomonadati > Pseudomonadota > Gammaproteobacteria > Enterobacterales > Enterobacteriaceae > Enterobacter > Enterobacter cloacae complex sp. P14RS. The sequence continues at coordinate 107,442 of NZ_JADBQM010000011.1, read as the reverse complement.
CCAGAACGGTTCCTGAATCTCGCATCGCCATGGTCAGCGACACGCGCTCAGGCATCGACATATCGTGGAAGAAAATGGTCATCGCCAGAGCCGCAATCTGCCCTTCTGAGACGGTGTTGTCACGAATGCCGTTGATGAAGAAGCGAATTTCTTCGTCGCTTAAAGCAAGACCATCACGTTTTTTACGAATAATTTCTTGTGCGAGAAACACGGTAACCCCCATGCGGAATCGGGTGAATGGCGGCGGGTACGCTTACCCGCCCTGCGATCCTGTAGGCCGGATAAGCGAAGCGCCATCCGGCATTGTCTGGCAATCAGTAGCTGCTTGCGCTCTTACCGTCGCCGTGACCCAGCGCCTTCAGCAGGCTGGCCAGCAGGCTGGACGCGCCGAAGCGGTAGTGGCGGGAGTCAGCCCACTGAGCGCCAAACAGTTCGTCGGCAATCGCCAGGAACTGCTGCGCGTCTTCCGCGGTACGTACGCCGCCCGCAGGTTTGAAGCCCACGGTTTTGGACACACCCATATCGCGGATAACTTCCATCATGATGCGCGCGCTTTCCGGGGTCGCATTGACCGGCACTTTACCGGTAGAGGTTTTGATGAAATCCGCACCGGCTTTGATGGAGATTTCTGACGCCTTACGAATCAGGGCCTCTTCTTTCAGCTCGCCGGTTTCGATGATCACTTTGAGCAGCACGTTTGCCGCCGCACACGCGTCTTTACAGGCTTTCACCAGGTCAAAACCGACCTGCTCGTTGCCGGCAATCAGCGCGCGGTACGGGAACACCACGTCAACTTCGTCTGCGCCGTAGGCAATTGCCGCGCGGGTTTCCGCCAGCGCAATCTCAATGTCGTCATTGCCGTGCGGGAAGTTAGTCACGGTTGCAATGCGCACGTCCGGCGTGCCCTGCTCTTTCAGCGTTTTGCGGGCAATCGGGATAAAGCGCGGGTAGATACAGACGGCGGCGGTGTTACCCACTGGCGTTTTTGCCTGATGGCACAGGGCGATGACTTTTTCATTGGTGTCGTCATCGTTCAGGGTGGTCAGGTCCATCAGCTTCAACGCGCGCAGGCTGCTTGCAGTTAAATCGGTCATAACATTCTCCAACGGCAGTGCCGTATAAATTTTACCTTGCGGGTCTGTGAGTATTTTAACATTCACCCGCATCCACACTTCGACATTCATCACAGTTAATGAAAACTGCGTACAAATTTGCATTACTGTAATGAGATCTTCTTCAAACTTTAGCGTGCAAATTGCTGACTAAAGCAGCGATACCCCTTGTTGGATCAAAAGCGCCGGCAGGCTGGCTTCCTACAATCCGTTCATCATCCGCAGAACATTCAAGGAAGTGAACATGCCCGACGCCCTGCAACAACGTTGCCAGCACATTGTGACAAGCCCGGTGTTAACCCCGGAGCAAAAACGTCATTTTCTGGCGCTGGAAGCGGAAAATTATCTGCCCTACCCGACGCTATCTCCGGCCGCCCGCGCCGCGCTGGACGAGGGGTTTATCTGCGACATGTACGAAGGTCATGCCCCCTACAAACCGCGCTACGTGCTGCCGGATTATGAAAAATTCCTGGCTACCGGTTCGGAATGGCTGGAGCTGGAGGGCGCGAAAGATCTTGATGACGCCCTCTCTCTGTTAACTATTCTCTATCACCATGTTCCTTCAGTGACATCAATGCCGGTCTATCTGGGGCAGCTTGATGCGCTACTGAATCCGTATGTTAGAATTCTAACACAAGAAGAAATCGATAGCCGAATAAAACGTTTCTGGCGCTATCTCGACAGAACGCTGCCCGATGCGTTTATGCACGCCAACATCGGGCCCACCGACGGCCCTGTCACCCGTGCCATTCTGCGTGCAGATGCTGAACTGAAGCAGGTTGCGCCCAATCTGACCTTTATCTACGATCCCGATATCACCCCAGACGATTTACTGCTTGAGGTGGCAAAAAACATTTGTGAATGCAGCAAACCGCATATTTCAAACGGCCCTGTTAATGATAAAATTTTCACAAAAGGCCGTTTTGGCGTGGTGAGCTGTTACAACTCTCTGCCGCTGGCGGGCGGTGGCAGCACCCTGGTGCGCCTTAACCTCAAGGCAATCGCCGAACACAGCACATCCATTGACGATTTCTTCACCCGCACGCTACCGCACTACTGCCAGCAGCAAATCGCCATCATCGATGCGCGCTGCGATTTTCTGTACGGGCAATCCGGCTTCTTTGAGAATAGCTTCCTGGTGAAAGAGGGGCTGATTGATGCCGATCGGTTTGTGCCGATGTTTGGCATGTACGGTCTTGCCGAAGCGGTGAACGTACTGTGTGAGAAAGCAGGCATGGCGGGGCGTTACGGGAAAGACGAGCAGGCCAACGCGCTGGGTTATCGCATCAGCGAACAGCTTGCGGCGTTTGTTGAAAATACGCCGGTGAAGCACGGCTGGAAGCATCGCGCGATGCTGCACGCCCAGTCAGGCATCAGCTCCGATTCGGGCACCACGCCGGGGGCGCGTCTGCCGTACGGTGACGAGCCGGATCCTGTCAGTCATCTGCTGACCGTAGCGCCGCACCATAAACACTATCATTCCGGGATCAGCGATATTTTAACGCTGGATGAGACGGTAAAACGCAATCCGCAGGCGGTGGTTCAGCTTTGCCTGGGGGCGTTCAGGGCCGGTATGCGTGAGTTCACCGCGAATGTGGCCGGTAACGATCTGGTACGCGTGACCGGCTATATGGTTCGCTTGTCGGATCTGGAGAAATACCGGGAAGCGGGTTCAAGAACGAACACCACGTGGCTGGGGGAAGAGGCCGCACGCAATACCCGTATTCTGGAACGTCAGCCGCGCGTGATAAGCCATGAACAGCAGATGCGCTTTAGTTAGTCAGGTCATCCCCTTCTCCTGCGTGGACGGGCCGGGCAGCCGCCTGGCGCTGTTCCTGCAGGGCTGTAACCTGCGCTGCAAAACCTGCCACAACCCGTGGACCATCGGGCGCTGCAACGACTGCGGGGACTGCGTGCCCCACTGCCCGCACGCCGCGCTGACCATTCAGGCCGGACGCGTCTGGTGGCAGGAGAGTCACTGCCAGCAGTGCGACACCTGCCTGCGCCTGTGCCAGCAGCAGGCCACGCCCATGGCGCACCGCCTGAGCGTCGACGAGATCCTCGTTCAGGTCCGTAAATCCGCGCCCTTTATCGAAGGGATCACCGTGAGCGGCGGCGAAGCCACAACCCAACTGCCGTTTTTGATCGCCCTGTTTACCGCGATCAAAACCGATCCTGAGCTACATCATTTAACCTGCCTGGTAGACAGCAACGGTCTGCTAAGCGAAACCGGCTGGCAAAAACTGCTGCCGGTGCTGGATGGCGCAATGCTGGATCTCAAAGCGTGGGGTAATGAACATCACCGCTTCCTGACCGGACGCGAAAACCCGCAGATTAAGGAGAGCATTCGCTGGCTGGCAGACCGTCACCGTTTGACGGAGCTCCGCTTGCTGGTCATCCCGGAACAGTGTGATTATCTGGAACATATCAAACCGTTGATCGCGTTCATCCTCGAGCTGGGGAATGTTCCGGTGCGTATTAACGCGTTTCATGCACACGGGGTCTACGGCGAGGCGGCGTCATGGCGCAGCGCCACGCAGGAGGATATTGAACCGCTGGCGCGGGCGCTGGAAAAACAGAAGATAACGGTGATTCGTCCGGCGCTTTATCTATAGCGTGATGCCAAAAACCGAACGGGTATTTTCGAGCAGCGCGCTGGCAATGACCTCTTCAGGTTCCTGACGCAGTTCGCACAGCACGTCAAACACCCGCGCCGCCTGTTCCGGGCGATTCGGCTGCCCCTGAAAACCATTCAGCGGCATATCGGGGGCATCCGTTTCCAGTAACAGCGCAGAGAGAGGCAGTTGCGCCATTACGTCACGGGTTTTACTGGCGCGCGGATAGGTGATGGTGCCACCGACGCCAATTTTATAGCCCAGTTCAATAAAACGCTGCGCCTGCTGCAGGCTGCCGGAAAAACCATGCACTACGCCTCTTCGCGGCAGGTCGATGCGCTTCAGGTGCATCGCCAGTTTGTCATGAGTGCGTCGGGAGTGGAGGATCACCGGCAGATCGTGACGTTTTGCCAGCCGAAGCTGCGCGTCCAGGATCGTCTGCTGGCGTTCAAACTGCGGATCTTCGCGATAGAGATCGAGGCCGATCTCGCCGATGGCGACAAGTTTCTCTCCTGCACGTTGCAGCACCCGATCCAGCTCTTCAAGATGCTCATCACGATGGCGCTCAATCACAATCGGATGCAGGCCGAGCGCGGCATAAAGCGCGGAGTATCGAGCGGAAAGCTCCAGCACGCGGGTAAAATAGGCCGCTTCAACCGACGGCACAATGATGGCCTGCACGCCGGCTTCGGCAGCTTTCGCAATGCTTTGCGCTTCATTCCCCGTAAACGGCGGAAAATCAAAATGGCAGTGGGTATCAACAAAGCGGAGCGTCACGCCAGATCCTCGTTATCTAATAAAGCGTCATTCGCCTGCGGAATGTCCACCAGCGGCATGGTCAGGGCGTCATTGGCGACAATTGCAGGTGGCGTAATAATGCGTTTATGGCGATGCAGAGGCGGTTGCTCGGCCAGCATTTTCCCGACGGTCGCCAGGAAGTAACGCCCGCACAGCCGCCCCGTTTTGTAATCCATACGCAACGCAGGCAGCCGGCTGCCCAACGCCATGCTCAGCAGCGGCTTAGGCGGATAAATTTCAAAGATGCGCAGCTTGCCCGGGGGTTTTTCAATAAAGCGCTGCATCGCGCCGTAGGTGGTCTCATGCTGCTTCGCGATGTTCACCAGCGGCTGCAGGCTGCTGTCGCCCAGCCAGCGCTCCATCCGCTTAAACCACTGGGGGGTGTAATACATTTGCGACGGAACGGTACGGATCACCACGATGGTTTTCGCCCCGCGTCGCGCGGCTTCCTGCACCGGCACCGCGTCGCTGATGCCGCCGTCCAGATAGCTGATGCCATCCAGCAGCGCGCCGGTACGATAAAAACCGGGAATAGCGCTGGAGGCGCGGATGATGTCGAGCCAGTTCTCCTTCTGCGGTGAGAAATAGCCCGGCGAATAGTCATCCCCCCGGCTGGCGCACATCCAGAATTCTTTGCCGCTATCAAACAGGCGGGCAGCGGTATCCATGGCCAGCGGCATCTGGCTGGAGGTCGACTCCAGCAGCCAGTCGAGATCGATCAGGTTGCCGCCGCGCACGAAGCGCACCGGGTTAAAAAATTCTTTCGCCGTGGTGAAGCGCATGATCACTTTTCGCGCGTAGCCGGGCTGGTTACAGACATAGGCAGAGAGATTCTGCGCCCCGGCGGACGTGCCGAAGTAGAGGTCAAACGGGTTGAACTGCGCGCGCATAAATTCATCCAGCACGCCGGCGGTGAAAATGCCGCGCTGTCCTCCCCCCTCGCAGACCAGTGCGAGTTGACCCGCACTAAACGGTTTTAACGTCAGCGGCGCAATATTGCCGAGCGTAACGGGAATTCGTTGCCCCACCTCTGCTTTCCTGTTTTGATTATTTTATCACTCCACAGTAACGCACCCGACCTGTAACGCAAATAAGAAAAAGCCAGTCGCAGTGACTGGCTTTATTTTGTTGAAGGAATATTGCGTTTGCTACGGACGTCTACGACCCGTAAACAGGCTGACCAGGAACAGAATAATACCAACGACGAAGACAATTTTAGCTGCCCATGCCGCTGTACCTGCCAGACCACCAAAGCCCAATGCGGCGGCAATTAACGCGATAACCAGAAATATAATGCCCCAACGAAACATAAGCTTCTCCTTTACCATAGTTAATGTCGGCCGCTAAACGTGAGCGCTCAGGTCACTCACCGGCGTTTTTCCAGAGTCGTTCTTATTTCGCCCGCAGGGTTAAACCTTACGGGCGAATGGTCCAGAATTACTTCGTTTTCAGATCGTTTTTAACGCTTTTAACACCATCAATGGCTTTCGCAATTGACTCGGCGCGTTCACTTTGCGCCTGTGAATCAACCGTACCGGAAAGCTGAACCACGCCATCGGTGGTTTCCACTTTCACCTTACGAGACGGCACGATGTCATCTGCTAACAGTTTAGCTTTGATTTCGCTGGTAGTAGCGGCATCACCGGCATAACCTTTCACCGAGGCGTTTTTACCGTCGCGAACGTGCAGTTTATCGCTCACGGATGCGACACCTTCGACACCCTTCGCCACCTTCACAGCCTGTTCGGCCTGGGCCTGGCTTTCAACAAAGCCACTCAGGGTAACGACCTTTTTGTCGGTCTTAACGGAAATATCGGTGCTCTTGATGGCTTCATCATCCACCAGTGCGGCTTTCACTTTTGCTGTGATAGAGCTGTCGTCCATGAAATTACCGACTTTATTCATAGAGCTATCGATTTTTTGCCCTGCGGTGTCGGCCGTGGACTGTGCTTTATCCATGGTGCTGCTTTCCGCCAGGGCGGAACCGCTAACCAGAACGCTACCCAGTGTTACAGCCAGCAGAGTTTTAGAAATCTTCAGTCTTGTCATATTCATCGATGTATTCCTGTGTTTTACCCGTTATTCGGGCTAAATACTTCCTTAGTAGTTTTATATATCGCGAATAAACACACGGGTGAAATGGAGGACCAATCGACATGCATTGAACAGTTAATTCATCCATGCCCGGTGCTAAACACTGAGTTAAATATAGATCACTCTCACAATGCCGCTTTCAGAATTGCGTAAAAAACGCGCGAATAGCGTGAATTTGCGGTGAATTAAGAACATTCCGCAAGGGACTAATAAGACAGGAATAAAAGAAGAGCACGGCGATTGCCGTGCTCCGGGAGGGGATTAGTGTTCGCGCGTTTTGCGGAACTGAACGTCTGGATAACGTTCCTGCGTCAGGTTCAGGTTGACCATCGTTGGCGCGATATAGGTCAGGTTGTCGCCGCCATCAAGCGCCAGCTGAATTTCGTTCTTACGCTTAAATTCTTCGAATTTCTTCACGTCAGAACACTCAACCCAGCGCGCGGTCGCCACGTTGACCGATTCGTAAATCGCTTCCACGTTGTACTCGCTCTTCAGGCGCGCAACCACCACGTCGAACTGCAGCACGCCGACCGCGCCGACAATCAGATCGTTGTTGGCGATTGGACGGAACACCTGCACGGCGCCCTCTTCAGAGAGCTGAACAAGGCCTTTCAGCAGCTGTTTCTGCTTCAGCGGATCGCGCAGACGAATGCGACGGAACAGCTCCGGTGCGAAGTTCGGAATACCCGTGAACTTCATCATCTCGCCCTGGGTGAAGGTATCGCCGATCTGGATCGTACCGTGGTTGTGCAGGCCGATGATGTCGCCCGGATATGCCTCTTCAACGTGCGAACGGTCGCCCGCCATAAAGGTCAGCGCGTCGGAAATCACGACATCTTTACCGATGCGCACCTGGCGCAGCTTCATGCCCTTCTCATACTTACCGGACACCACGCGCATGAAGGCCACGCGGTCGCGGTGTTTCGGGTCCATGTTGGCCTGAATTTTAAAGACGAAGCCGGTGAACTTCTCTTCCTTCGCTTCCACTTCGCGGGTGTCGGTTTTACGCGGCATCGGCTGAGGTGCCCACTCCACCAGACCGTCCAGCATGTGGTCAACGCCGAAGTTACCCAGCGCGGTACCGAAGAAGACCGGGGTAATTTCGCCGCTCAGGAACAGTTCTTTGTCGAACTCGTGAGACGCACCCTTCACCAGCTCCAGCTCGTCGCGCAGCTGCGCGGCCAGCTCTTCGCCAACGGCGGCATCGAGATCCGGGTTGTCCAGACCTTTCACAATGCGCACTTCCTGAATGGTGTGGCCTTTACCGGTCTGATACAGGTAAGTTTCGTCTTTATAGAGGTGATAAACCCCTTTGAACAGCTTACCGCAGCCAATTGGCCAGGTGATTGGCGCACAGGCGATCTTCAGCTCGTTTTCCACTTCATCCATCAGCTCCATCGGATCGCGGATGTCACGGTCGAGTTTGTTCATGAAGGTGAGGATCGGCGTATCGCGCAGACGGGTAACTTCCATCAGCTTGCGGGTACGATCTTCTACACCCTTCGCGGCGTCGATCACCATCAGACAGCAGTCCACCGCCGTCAGGGTACGGTAAGTATCTTCGGAGAAGTCTTCGTGCCCCGGGGTGTCCAGCAGGTTCACCAGGCAGTCGTGATACGGGAACTGCATCACGGAGGTGGTAATCGAAATACCACGCTGCTTTTCCATCTCCATCCAGTCAGATTTTGCATGCTGGCTGGAGCCACGGCCTTTAACGGTACCCGCAGTCTGGATCGCCTGTCCGAACAGCAACACCTTCTCGGTGATGGTCGTTTTACCGGCATCCGGGTGCGAGATAATGGCAAAAGTACGGCGCTTGGCCACCTCTTGCAGATAAGGAGACAACGTCATAATTAAATCTTCTTTTATAAGCGCGGCAGCACGCCACGCATCATGGAATACAAAATTGCGGCTATTTTACCCATCAACGGGGGGCAGGCAATCATTGTTTACACAGGAGTTGCTCCAGTTCGGTCAATGACGTGACGGTCCAGGTTGGCTCGATGCCTTCAGGCTTCACGCGGCCATGCGCATTCAGCCAGACGGTCGACAAACCTGACTTCATACCGCCAAGAATATCAGACTCTGCGGTATCACCCACCATCAGCACGCGATCGCGGTCGGGATTACCGGCCTGCCCCAGCGCATAATCGAAAATTCGCGGATCCGGTTTCGGCACCCCAACCTCTTCGGAGATCACCAGTGCGTCAAAATGATCGCGCAGGCCGGTGCGCTCAAGGCGGATTTGCTGCAGCGCGGTAAAACCGTTGGTGATGATCCCCAGTTTCACCTTGCCTTTCAACGCATTCAGCAGGGAAACCGCGCCCGGCAGGGGCGCACAGATATCGGCCATGGCGTTAAGGAAAGCCTCGTTCAGCGTCCCCGGACTGACCTTTAAGCGCTCCGCCCAGACGTCAAATCGCTGGTGCTGAAGTTGTAACGCAGTGATGGCACCGTTCTGGTAATCCACCCACAGCGGCTTGTTCACCGCCTGATAGTCCTGAAAATCTTCAGCGGTGAAGGTCACGCTATAGTCGAGAAACATCCGCTGTAGGCCGCCGAACGAGTCAAACGTAAACAGCGTTTCGTCGGCATCAAAGAAAATCCAGTCCCATTTCATCGTTACAACCTTATATTCGTTATCCAATTGGCAGAGCCATGATAATGGCGTCTTCACGTCCCTCTGCGGTGGGGTAGTAGTTACGTCGGACTGTCGCCTCGTTAAAGCCTAAGCTTTCATAGAGCGCGATGGCGGCGACATTCGACGCGCGCACCTCCAGCCACAGGGTGAAAACGTCGCGGGTTTCGAGCTCACGAATGAGATGCTCAAGCAGTTCTCTGCCCAGCCCACGGCGCTGAAACGCCGGGTCGACGGCGATGTTAAACAGCGTCGCCTCGTCAAGAACCACCTGCGTGATGGCAAACGCGGCCAGGGTGCCGTCAACGTCCAGACGGTAGTTTAGATAGCGCTCGCCCTGATTGCTGGCAAACGTTTTTTCGCTCCACGGAAAGGCGTGGGCGCGTGTTTCAATCGCGAACGCTGCGGTCAGGTCAGGCGTCGTGAGGGAAGAAATCGTGTTCATATTCGCAGATTTGTTGCCATAGCGCGCTGCGCGCCTTTGGATTGGCTTTCAGCTCGTCCAGCGCTGGTGAGCTGATTTGGCTCCCCTGAAGAGAGATGTCGTTTGTCTCTCCGATGCGCCAGCTGTTACAGCGGCTATCAGGAGGAAGCATGGCAACCCGTTCCGGCGTCAGCTGTAAGACCTGGTCGGGCGTCAGCTTCAGGCTGCGAAGGACATCACCGATCAGGGGCTCATTCAGGGCAGGCAGTTCTTCCGCCACCATCACCAGCCGAACGTGCGCGGGGATGGAGATGGCGATTTCGCCCTGCAACGCCGTCGGGCGACGCAAAGCCCACTGGGTGATGCCCAGCTGCTGCAACTGCCAGTCTCGTCGGGATGTCATAGGGATAACTCCTGTCTCTCAGGCGCGCAAATATAGCAAATGTGTCGAAAGTGCGCCATCTACCTACTATAATCCCCGCCTGAGTTTATTGAGGAACAATTCATGTCTGCATTTACCCCGGCAAGTGAAGTCTTGCTGCGTCACAGTGATGATTTCGAAGAAGGCCGTATTCTGTTTGCCGGAGATATGCAGGATGACCTGCCCGCGCGTTTCGACTGTGCTGAAAGCCGTGCCCACACCCAATACTACCACCACTGGCAGGTGCTGAGCCGCCAGATGGGCGAGCGCGCACGCTTCAGCCTGGTGGCGGAGCAGAGCGATATTGCCGACTGCGATACGCTGATCTACTACTGGCCGAAGAACAAGCCAGAAGCCCAGTTCCAGCTGATGAACCTGCTCTCCCTGCTGCCGGTTGGCTGCGATATTTTCGTGGTCGGTGAAAACCGCAGCGGTGTCCGTAGCGCCGAGCAGATGCTGGAAGCCTACGCGCCGCTGACCAAAGTCGACAGCGCACGTCGCTGCGGTCTGTATCATGGCCGTCTGGAAAAGCAGACAACGTTCGATGCCAACACCTTCTGGGACGAGTATCAGCTTGACGGCCTGACCATCAAAACCCTGCCGGGTGTCTTCAGCCGTGACGCGCTGGATACGGGCAGCAAGCTGCTGCTCTCCACCCTGACGCCGCACACCAAAGGCAAAGTGCTGGACGTGGGCTGCGGCGCGGGCGTGCTTTCAACGGTGCTTGCCAGCCATTCACCAAAAGTGCGTTTAACCCTGTGTGACGTGAGCGCCCCGGCGGTAGAAGCCAGCCGCGCAACGCTTGCGGCCAACGGCATTGAAGGCGATGTGATTGCCAGCAACGTCTTCTCTGACGTCACCGGCCGCTTTGACATGATCATCTCTAACCCGCCGTTCCACGACGGGATGGAAACCAGCCTCGAAGCTGCGCAAACCCTGATCCGTGGCGCGACTCGTCACCTCAACAGCGGCGGCGAGCTGCGCATCGTGGCGAACGCCTTCCTGGCGTACCCGAAAGTGCTGGACGAAACCTTCGGCTTCCACGAAGTGATCGCCCAGACGGGCCGCTTTAAGGTCTACCGCACCGTGATGACGCGTCAGGCAAAGAAATAATTCGCCATACAATGCAGGCCGGATAAGCGCCAGCGCCATCCGGCAAGCAGGCGTCGCAATTCCGTCCATTTTTGCAGCAATCAATAAAAGGTGCGCACTTTTCTGTTGACGTAAAGCTGAAAACATCTAGAATGCGCCTCCGTGGTTACGATACTTTTACAGTATCGATGGTATGCGAAGGTGGCGGAATTGG
>NZ_JADBQM010000011.1:0-95788 GCF_014895895.1 Enterobacter cloacae complex sp. P14RS | reverse complement strand
AGTCCCCCCCCTCGCACCAATTATCTTATCTCCCTTCTGTAATACCTCTTATTTTCCCTGTTATTTCAAACTCATCATTATCACCAGTATTGCGCTGACTAATGCGACGCATGATGGCAGTAACACATAATGGCGAAGGTGCTTATGCCAGATCATGCCTGACGTCATCAGCAGCCCTGACACAATGATGGCCTTCCAGCTTTCGATGGAGAGATCGGCAAACATCAAACCGCCAAGGATTACGCCCGGCAGCAATACTCCCCATGCACTTCCCAGCGCCCTGTTCAACATACATCGCCCTTTCATAACGATAATGATAAACAATATCATATGATAAAAATTATCATTTGTCAGCGCAGTGAAGCAAAAAAAATCGCCCTTTCTCCTTATGTAGAATGACAGAAATTTCCTAAGGTGATAAATTGCTCACCTGTTAACTACACATAAACTTTTTCTTATAATTACGCTTTGAGTTTTTTGCATAATTAAGTGCGAAACCACACCTATTCATCTGTTTTAATTAAGTTTTAATAAAAACGCACGACTATGACATCACAATCCTGGCGGTCTTTGGTTCAAAGAAAATATCAATTATCGTTACGTTTATTTTTATTTCTGAACGCAACGTCAGCCGTGTTCTCGGTAACAAACCCGCTCTATTCTGTACGCGTGTTTTCTGCCCCTCTGATTGCTATTTTCGCGATCAGTACTGGCCTGTTCATCTGGCACTGGAAAAAGCGCGCGCGGAAGATAAATATTCCTGCCGTTTCAGCAATCTTTGGTATTTTGTGGGCCTGGCAAATAGATTCGAAATTTTCGCTAATTACCCATGACCAGGCGATGTATTTGATAATAGCTTTACTCACGGTGCTTTTTATCGGAACACTGGCCTTCGCCAGTAATATCAAAGCATTTACGCTGCACTCGCTCCCCGCCTTTATTGTCTGCCTGTGGTTAAGTGACCAGGATATATGGCTAAGAATGTCCTATTCTTTCGCACTTCCTGTGGTGGCTATTGCTATTCATAACATTTTGCAACGGCGCAACGATCGCTTCGCCCAGGAGCTGCTCTCTCGCCTGCTGGAAGAACGGGAAACTCTGACCGATCTCAGTATGATGGACCCGCTAACCGGGCTCTATAATCGTCGCGGCCTGCAGAGCCGTCTGGAGAACCTGCCGGCGGTAGAAAACGGCGAACATTTTGTTCTTTTGATGGATATCGACCACTTCAAAGCCTATAACGACCATTATGGCCATATGATGGGTGACCAGGCGCTGAAGCGCGTCTCTGCGGCAATTCGTGATGCCGTCCGTTCGCGCGATATTGTGGCGCGTTTCGGTGGGGAAGAGTTCATGGTGCTGCTGACGAATATTTCACTTGAACACGCCCGCCATACGGCAGAGCGGATCCGTCAAAAAGTCTATGATTTGAAAATCCCCCATCTGTTCAACGAAAGCGTCGCCACCAATGTCACCATCAGCATCGGTATTGCCATTTTCGAAAACGAGGACGCGGAAAGCGCTCTGGAGAGAGCGGACAGAGCCCTCTATGAAGCAAAGCATTTAGGTCGCAATAACATTCTGCTGAGTGAAGAGCTACAAACCGCTTAAGCACGTCTTCGGTTAATCAGGACAAAAGTCTTGCCATTGGTATGAGCAATAGTTAGGATTGGCAATCATTATCATTTAGATTTCTATCTCAACTATGGCTACGCATACCGCACACATCGTTGAACCACTCCTCTGGCGAGCGCCCCTCACCAGCGGGAATGCGTCGCTTGCGGATGCCATACGGGACAAGATTGCTAAGACGCGCGCCCACCTGCTGGACTTTATCAGGCTTGATGAAGCGCCCCCGCACCACGCCATGACGCTCGCTGAGTGGCAGCAGCCCTCTACGCTGCAGTCGCTGCTTGCAACCTATTCCGACCATATCTATCGCAATCAGCCGAGCCTAACGCGGGAAAATAAACCTCTGCTTTCCCTATGGGCACAGTGGTATATCGGGCTGATGGTTCCCCCGCTCATGCTGGCGGTATTAACCCAAAAGAGCATGCTGGCGCTCTCCCCGGATCATTTTCACGTCGAGTTCCACGAAACTGGCCGAGCAGCCTGCTTCTGGATTGATCTGCACGAAGATCGCGGCGCAGAGCAGTTCTCTGCTCAGGAACGTCTGGAACAGCTTGTCATCCAGGCCCTGATCCCAGTGGTTGAGGCACTTGAAGCAACGGGCGAGATCAACGGGAAGCTTATCTGGAGTAATACCGGGTATTTAATTCACTGGTATTTAACAGAAATGAAGCCGCTGCTTGGCGATGAGAAAGTGGAGGCCCTGCGCCAGTCCTGCTTCTTTGCCAAACAGCTTTCCGATGGTCGCGATAATCCGTTATTCCGTACCGTTGTGCTCCGTGACGGGCTTCTGGTACGCCGTACCTGCTGCCAGCGCTATCGCCTGCCGGACGTTAAGCAGTGCGGGGATTGCACGCTGAAGTAGTGCAGTGAATTGCCCGGTGACGCTTCGCTTACCGGGCCTACAAAAACCTCGACTCGTAGGCCGGGTAAGGCGCAGCCACCACCCGGCACAACGTCTTTAAGCCACCTGCTGATTGTCCTCTTCCCCATTACGCTGTGCTTCTTCCGCTTCCTGCTCCAGCAGCTGCTTCTCGTACACTTTGAAGAACGGGTAGTAGATGATTGCCGACACGCAGGCCAGAACCACAACCAGGATAGCCGCGCGGAAATCCCAGCCCAGAGCCCATGCTGCGCCTATCGGCGCCGGTGCCGTCCAGGGGACGACTGAAATAACACGACCAATCAGATCAAACGTCATCGCCGCCCAGGCCAGCACGGCGTTAACCATCGGGGCTAGCAGGAACGGAATAAAGAACACCGGGTTCATTACAATCGGCGTACCGAAGATAACGGGTTCATTGATGTTGAAGAAGCTGGGCACCACGCTCAATCGGCCAATAGAGCGTAAATGCGCTGAACGGCTGCGCAGATAGCAAATCACCAGACCCATCGTCGCACCCGACCCGCCAATCACGATGAAGAACGTCCAGAAGGCTTCCATAAAAATATGTGGCAGAGGATGGCCGGCAGCCAGCGCGGTCTGGTTCGCTCCGAGGTTAGTCAGCCAGAACATCTGCAGCATCCCGGAGACAATAGCCGCCCCGTGGATCCCGGCGAACCACAGCAGGTGGCCAATCAACACCGCCAGCAGGATCGCGGGCAGTGAATCCGCCGCGGAAACAAGGGGCTTGAAGATGGACATAATTGCCTGCGGGATCAGCATGTCAAACTGAGACTGAATCACCAGGCTCAGCGGATAAAGCGTTAACACCACCACCAGCACCGGGATCAGCAGATCAAAGGAGTTTTTGATCATCGGCGGCACCTGGTCCGGCAGGCGAATACCGATGTTATGCGCCTTCAGGAAACGCATCATTTCAACGCAGTAAATCGCCACCAGAATGGCGGTAAAAATACCCGTTCCACCCAGGCTGTCGACGGGAAGCGTGCCTTTGGTTTTCGGGGCGGCAACCAGCAGAAACGCCATCAGCGACAGCATGGCGCACATGAACGGATCCAGCTGGTGCGTTTTGACATAATGTTTGCCAAGGTTATAGGCGATGGCCGCGCAGATATAAATGGACATAATGCCCATGGTCATATCAAACGGCGTCAGGATCTGGCCTTCAAACTGCTTCGCCATATCCAGCCAGGCGCGCGCGAAACCCCAGGTGGTATCAGGCGAAAACGGCGGGTAAGCAAACACTAATAAAAATGAACCCACAATCATGAACGGCATCGCAGAGATGAACCCATCACGGATAGCCATGACATGACGCTGGGACGAGATCCGCCCGGCAATCGGGCTCACGTAATTTTCAACGAAACGGAATATCAGATTAAACGCAGCATGGTTGGCAGACATGATTGATCTCCTGTCAGACGTTTATTACAGGCGCGCTCGCGCCGCACGTTGGTCCATAAATCAGCTTCACAACCTTGCTGGCTTGCGTACCAGCGGTACTGCTCAGACGAAATGGTTTCATAATTGGCTCTTATTATTGGATACAGAGGACGTTACATACTCAGTATTAATCTACGCATCATGCTCTGCAACCGGTTACTGTAACCGGTTTCTGTGATTGTGAAGAGGATCCAGAAATCAGCCATCCTGGATATTTGTTACTTAAGAGATATTTACAGAGCATAAATTCTTATGACAGATTACGCAGGATATTTGTCAGGAGGAAACAATGAGTTTGCAGTCCGTACAGCAGTTTTTTGCCGACAACGCGCCGGAAATAGAGGTAATAGAACTTAGCCAGAGTACGGCTACCGTTGCGCTGGCTGCTGCCGCCCACCGTGTAGAGCCGGGACAAATCGCCAAAACCCTATCGTTGAAGGTTAAAAATGAGGTGATTCTGGTGGTGGCGAAGGGTGATGCGCGTCTGGATAACAAAAAACTGAAAGACACGTTTGGCGCGAAAGCACGCATGCTCAGCAGTGATGAAGTGGTTACCGTGACGGGTCATCCCGTTGGTGGCGTCTGCCCGTTTGGGCTTGAAAACCCACTTGCGGTTTACTGCGATATCTCTTTAAAACAATACGCTGAAGTGCTCCCCGCCGCTGGCGCTATCCATAGTGCCGTACGTATTTCTCCGGACAGAATGGCAGAGCTGACTTCAGCAAAGTGGGTTGATGTGTGCATCTGAATGACGCGCCAGGGCATATCTGGCGCGCAAAAGGTACAGGTTACAAAAATGTCGGTTTGCTTAGCCCCACAGTTCTCGGTTCTCTAACCGGAAGATGGGTAAGAATATCCGCTGCATCAAGCAATCCTACGTCAGAATTCACCCCTAGCTTCACCATCGCATTAAACTTATGCGCGCGAATAGTCTTGATATTGCGTTCAAGCTGCGCCGCGATTTCGGGAATGGAATATCCGCATGACATATAACGTAAAATTGCTCTTTCCGTTGGGCTTAACATCCGGTTCTGACTGCAGTACCAGTGGTTAAGCATATTGTCATTAATGCGCAGCGTTTCGCTCAACAATACCACTAACTCCTTCAGCAGGTGTTCAAGGGTCACCGATTTACTGACCACACCGTGAAGACGTGAAGGCGAAAGATGGCTAATCAATCTCGCCTCCATCTCATCCGAGACCAGGATAATGCGCTGAATATGGCTATGCGTAAACGCGAGATCCCGCAGATGCGCCAGGCAGTTACGTCGTTCTTCTCGCGCATCGGAAAGCGAATAGATCAGCGAGAAAAAATTCACGTGTTGCAGTGCTTTCTTAAAGCCATCAAAATCATTAAACAGGTGCAGTTGATATTGGCTGAGTTCAGGCTGCGTAAAAAGATGCTGCAGCCCGACCGCACTCATCGAGCAATTTTCGATGATGGCGATATGTCTTGTTGAATCGGTTTTTTCCATTCCTCGAACTCTCCATAGGCTGACATTAAACTCAGCTCTCTCATTCCCTGTGTACTGTTGATCCAGGCGTACATATCGGCATTACTCCGCAATGAGAGCCTTCGCATCGCACTGTTTTTCTGCGCACTGATCGTTTTATTGCTCTTTTTAAGCAACGTAGCGATTTGGTTAATCCCCCACCCTTTGCCTAACAGGCGAAGCACCTTACGTTCTGAGTGCGTGAGCGCAATAAAGTGTTCGTCGTCATCCTCACTTTCCTCAGGTTCTGGGGTTAATAACGTCTGGCTTATCCGTTCTGCGCGTTCACTCCCTGCCCGGATAGCGTTAACGACACCTTCGATAGGTTCCATATCAGAAAGCAGCGTGCTTTCCGGCCGCATAAGCAGCTCAACGGCAATAGGGTAAAACGGCCGGGAGACCAAAAAGATCCAGTGGATTTCCCGGTACTGGTTCAGTAAGCGGTAATACTCTTCGAGCGTACCCCGTGGGTTCCTGTATTCGCCTGAAACGTCGGCGATAATCACATCTGCGCGGCGCAACTGAAGCAGGGTTAACTCCTGCAGTGAGCGGCAGTAGGTCAATTCAAAATCGGGGAAATGACGTGCCATCACGTCCCCTAACCCATTCTGCATGACGGGTATCCGGCTAATGACAACGCCATGCTTACCAGGCAACGACAACATAGACCCTCCGTGTCCATTTTCCTTCGGTGCGTCATGTAAAACACACCAAGGTATAAATATTTTCTTCCCTGAGTATAAAAAGATTAATACAAGCAGAAGATGAGATATGTTCTTAGTTTAGGAAATGCCTAAAACAGCGCTAATATCTCACAAAGCGCAAATCAATTTAATTGTGCAGACATTAAAATAACAACAAAATAAAATTAGAATTTCTAAATACAAATATTTTATTATTTCAAATTACTAATTCATCGTATTAATAAATTAATCCTGTAAGTCGTCGTGACGAGGGGGGTAACTGTTTGCATAAACCTTGATCTGACCCACAGCAAGAGCCACTGCACTTTGTGCTAAAAGTAGGCATTACGGGCCAACCGGCAACTATTCACCTTATCTTCGGGATAATACATGCAGGCAGATCGGTCAACGCAGCGTGCTATCACGCGGCTCTGTATTCAGTGCGGTCTTTTTCTGCTCCAGCACGGCGCGGAAAGCGCGCTGGTCGAGGAGCTCTCAACCCGGCTGGGGCTGGCGCTGGGGATGGACAGCGTTGAGAGCGCTATCTCGTCCAACGCCATTGTGCTGACCACCATTAAAGACGGGCAGTGTCTTACGTCCACCCGTAAAAACCACGACCGCGGCATTAATATGCACGTTGTAACCGAGGTCCAGCACATCGTCATCCTGGCTGAGCATAAGCTTCTCGATCTCAAGGAGATTGAAAAACGTTTTAACCAAATCAAGCCATTACGTTATCCACGCTGGCTGGTCGTGCTCATGGTGGGGCTGTCATGCGCCTGTTTTTGTAAGCTCAATAAAGGTGGCTGGGACGGCGCGATCGTCACCTTTTTCGCCAGCAGCATCGCCATGTACGTGCGCCAGCTGCTGACGCACCGGCAGCTGCACCCGCAAATTAACTTCTGCATTGCCGCGTTTGTTGCCACTACGGTGTCTGGCCTGCTGCTGCGCCTGCCGCAGTTTGCCGCTACCCCGACGATTGCGATGGCCGCCAGCGTGCTTCTGCTGGTGCCGGGCTTCCCGCTGATTAACGCCGTTGCCGACATGTTTAAAGGGCACATCAATACCGGGCTGGCACGCTGGGCTATCGCCAGCCTGCTGACGCTGGCGACCTGCATCGGCGTGGTGATGGCGATGACGCTGTGGGGGTTACGAGGATGGGCGTGATAGATTTTCTGCTGGCGCTGGCACAGGACATGGCCCTGGCGGCCATTCCTGCCGTCGGCTTTGCGATGGTATTTAACGTTCCGCAACGCGCTCTGCCGTGGTGTGCGCTGCTGGGCGCAATTGGCCACGGCTCGCGAATGGTGATGATGACGGCGGGCTTTAACATCGAATGGTCGACGTTTATCGCCTCTATGCTGGTCGGCAGCATTGGTATTCAGTGGTCGCGCTGGTATCTGGCGCATCCGAAAGTGTTCACCGTCGCCGCCGTTATCCCGATGTTCCCCGGCATATCTGCCTATACGGCGATGATTTCCGCGGTGAAAATCAGCCATTTTGGCTACACCGAGCCGCAGATGATCCTTCTCCTTAGCAACTTTCTTAAGGCGTCCTCCATCGTCGGTGCGCTCTCTATCGGGCTGTCAATACCCGGGCTATGGCTCTACCGCAAACGCCCGCGCGTTTGATATTTGTGTTATTTCGCTGCCGTGGAGATAATCTTTCTGGTCCGTTTGGTAAAAATAAGGAAAGGATGTGGCTAACTCTGGCAGCGAACACCCCGATCACAGTGAAGAATCGAGCCTGAAAGAGAAAATTTTTCAGAGCGCTATCGCGCTGTTTGCCGAATTTGGACTGAACGGCGCCCGCATGGAGCAGATCGCGGAGAAAGCAGGTACCACCAAACGCATGGTCGTTTACCATTTTAAAAACAAAGAAAATCTCTACCTGCTCGTCCTGGAGTACGTTTACACCCAAATTCGCGCTAGTGAAAAGGCGCTTAGCCTGGCGGATATGCCT
Organism: Enterobacter cloacae complex sp. P14RS; assembly: GCF_014895895.1. Classification (NCBI taxonomy): domain Bacteria; kingdom Pseudomonadati; phylum Pseudomonadota; class Gammaproteobacteria; order Enterobacterales; family Enterobacteriaceae; genus Enterobacter; species Enterobacter cloacae complex sp. P14RS. Next base: position 87,674 of record NZ_JADBQM010000011.1, on the reverse strand, counting down.
CCCGTCGAAGCGCTGGTCCATCTGGTTGAAGCCACCTTTGACTATCATGCCGACCACCCGGATTACATCCGCATTATCTGCATGGAAAACATGCAGCGCGGCCGTTTTATGCAGCAGTCAAACTATCTGCGGCAGGTCAACCGCAGCGCGCTCGACCTGCTGGAAGGCATCCTGCGCCGGGGCAAAGAAAAACAGCTTTTCAGCCAGACGGTTGACGCCCGCGACCTTCACCGTCTGATCAGCAGCTTCAGCTTTCACTACGTTGCCAACAGCTACACCTTCACCCTGCTGTTTGAAGAGGGTGCAGACGAGCAGGCCCAGCGCCAGCACTACCGTAAAATGGCCGTTCAGGTGGCGCTGCGTTATACTTGCCCCTAAAATTGCTTGCAATTAAATCGTGCACAATCTATATTCATTTCATGAACGCAAAAACGAACGACACGACCGCTGCGCTCCTGCTGGATAACCAGCTCTGTTTTGCCCTCTACTCGGCAAATCTGGCGCTTAATAAGCTGTACCGGCAACTGCTGGCGCCGCTAAACCTGACTTACCCGCAATATCTGGTGATGCTGGTGCTGTGGGAGCAGGATGACGTGACGGTGTCGGACATCGGTGAACGGCTGTTCCTTGACTCCGCAACGCTGACGCCGCTTCTGAAGCGTCTGGAAAGCGCAGGGCTAATCAACCGCCACCGTTCGCGTAAAGATGAACGTCAGGTCGCCGTCACGCTGACTGAAGCCGGACGTGAACTTCAGCAGCAGGCACTGGGTATCCCACACGCGGTGGGGTGCGCCGCACAGTGTGATACCGACACCATGCTGGCGCTCAAGCAGCAGCTGGAACTTTTGCGACAACAGATTCAACGCGCGTAAGGCTATACTTTACGCGTTTTAATTCACCCATATACATCGCACGCTATTTAATAGCACATACAAAAGTAAGATGAGGAACCTGCCATGTCTTTAGAAAAAGTTGTTTATACCGCCAAAGCAAAAGCAACCGGGGGCCGTGACGGCCGCGCGACCTCTTCCGATGGCGTTCTGGACGTTAAACTGGGCGTGCCCAAAGAGATGGGCGGTATGGGTGGAGAAGTCACGAACCCTGAGCAGCTGTTTGCTGCGGGTTACTCTGCCTGCTTCCTGGGCGCGATGAAGTTTGTGGCGGCTCGCGACAAATTTACCCTGCCAAAAGAGGCGTTTATTGAAGGCGAAGTGGGTATCGGCCCGCTGCCGACCGGTTTTGGTATCGAAGCAAAACTGAATATCCACGTTGAAGGTATGGATCCTGCGGAAGCCAAAAAGCTGGTCGATGCGGCGCATATCGTTTGCCCGTACTCTAACGCGACCCGCGGCAACATCGACGTGACGCTGAATATCATCGCGTGATAACTGCCTGATGGCGCTGCGCTTTTCAGGCCTACGACTGTAGCCCCGGTAAGCGCAGCGCCACCGGGGAAATCCCCTCCATCCCCTCCCCTCTCTGTGCTACCATAAGCCCATATCACGCCCGTAGTAATCAGTTGAGTAAGCGTTATGTCCTCCAGAATTCTGACCACCAGCATTGCTGGCATTGATGCCTTTATGCGCGACCCACGCGGTGTGTTGATCCACGCCGAAGGCGGCACGGTTGCGGTTTTTGCCGACAACGCGCCGGCGTTTTACGCAATCACGCCGGAACGTCTGGCGCAGCTTCTGGAGATCGAAGCGCAGATGTCACGTCCGGCAAGCGACGTCACGCTGGATAACCAGTTTTTTGAAGAACCGGTTAATACCCCGCTAACCGTTCCGATGGGCAAATTTGTCCTGTACGCGGGCTGGCAGCCTGACGCAGATTTTCAGCGGCAGGCAGCATTGTGGGGCATTGCGTTAACTCAGCCAGCCACCGCGGAAGAGCTCGCCGCGTTTATCGCCTGGTGGCAGGCGGAAGGCAAAGTGTTCACCCACATTCAGTGGCAGCAAAAGCTCGCGCGTCATCTTCAAATTACCCGCGCCAGTAACAATAGCCAGCCTAAGCGCGATATCAACACGTTTTCAGAACCGGATAAACAGATCCCGAGTGGATTCCGAGGTGCGAAATGAAGAACGTCGGCGACCTGATGAAACGTCTCCAAAAGATGATGCCAGCCAACGTGAAGCCCGCCTTCACCACGGGTGAAGAGCTGCTGGCGTGGCAAAAGGAGCAAGGTAAAATTCGTGCCGCCGCGCTCGCCCGCGAAAACCGGGCAATGAAAATGCAGCGCACCTTTAACCGCTCCGGTATTCGTCCCCTGCATCAGAACTGCTCGTTTGATAACTATAAAATTGAGACCAGCGGGCAGATGAACGCGCTCGCCGCCGCGCGTCAGTACGTGGATGAATTTGACGGCAATATCGCCAGCTTCATTTTTAGCGGCAAGCCGGGCACAGGTAAAAACCACCTCGCGGCCGCCATCTGCAACGAACTGCTTCTGCGCGGTAAATCGGTCCTCATTATCACCGTGGCCGATATCATGTCCGCCATGAAAGACACCTTCAGCAACCGTGAAACCAGCGAAGAGCAGCTTCTTAACGATCTGAGCAATGTCGATCTACTGGTCATCGACGAGATTGGCGTTCAGACCGAATCCCGTTATGAAAAGGTCATCATTAACCAGATAGTCGATCGCCGCTCTTCGTCAAAACGTCCCACCGGGATGCTGACGAACCACAACATTGACGAGATGACCCGCTTACTGGGCGAACGCGTCATGGACCGCATGAAGCTGGGCAACAGTCTGTATGTCATTTTCGACTGGGACAGTTACCGCAGCCGCGTCACCGGCAAAGAGTATTAAGACAGTTCCAGGAATCGCCAGCAGGGCGCAGGTATATACTGGAACCCCTTCCGGCCCAAAACGGACCTTTTTGAGAAAGCCATTATGAAAAAACAGATTCTTATCAGCACCTTTTTAGGCGCGCTGCTGGTTACCGGCGCAGCACAAGCGGCTTCGTGGCAGGAGTCCCTGTCAAGCGCCGCGAATGAGCTGACCAAAGAGAGCAGCAGCGCCCAGGGCGGGCTCTCGGCCTCTTCTCTCACCAGCCTGCTGAGCAACAGTTCCCAGAGCCTGAGCGCGGGCACGATGAACAACGCGGCGGGGATTCTGGAATATTGCGCTAAGCAAAAGCTGGCCTCGGTGACCGACGCGCAAAACGTGAAAAACCAGGTGCTGGGTAAACTGGGTCTCGACACGCAGGAGCAAAAAGCGGACACCAGCTATATGGACGGCATTCAGGGCCTGCTTAACGCGCAAAACGGCCAACAGCTGAATCTGAGCACCCTCGGCAACTCCGCCCTGGCAAAACAGGTGAAAACCAAAGCCTGCGATCTGGTGCTGAAACAAGGCGTTAATTTCATCTCCTGATCCGCCCCATTTTCTGCCACAACACGCCGCGTTTAATGCGATAGGCTTGCATCGCGGCGTTAAACGAGCGTTTTACCTACCTGCCACCGTCTCAGCGTCCGTTTATCAGGATGCGACCATCCTCATAAAAACGATTTTATAAACCAAATCCTAACAACAGCACACTTTCGTGACACTAAAATTGCAGCTAAACGACATCGCCATTACATTGTCTTACCAAAAATAAACAGTTAGCCAGCGAAGCACCTGGCGTCATGAGGATATGCTGTTGTCAGAATTCATCTCTCTTATCCTTTTTCTGGCTTCCGTCGGCGTTTATGCCTGGAAAGCCGGCCGTAACACCTGGTGGTTTATCGCCACGCTGGTGGTGCTCGGCATTTTTATCGTTTTAAACATTACCTTATACGCCAGCGATTACTTCACCGGCGACGGCATTAACGATGCTGTACTCTACACCCTGACGAACAGCCTGACGGGCGCGGGAGTAGGTAAATATATCCTTCCGGGGCTGGGACTGATCGTGGCGCTGGTGACGATTTTCGGCGCGCTCGCCTGGGTGCTGCGCCGCCGTCGCCATCTTCCTCACCATCATGGCTACAGCCTGCTGGCGCTTTTCCTGGCGCTGGCCTCCGTCGACGCCAGCCCCGCGTTTCATCAGATCACCGAGCTTGTAAAATCCCAGTCGCGCGACGGCGATCCGGACTTCGTGGCCTACTATAAAGAGCCGTCGAAAACGATCGCCAACCCGAAGCTCAATCTGGTCTACATCTACGGTGAAAGCCTGGAGCGCACCTACTTTGATAACGATGCGTTTCCGAACCTCACGCCGGAACTGGGCGCGCTGAAAAACGAAGGTCTCGATTTCAGCCACACCGTGCAGTTACCCGGCACGGATTACACTATCGCCGGGATGGTGGCCTCCCAGTGCGGTATCCCGCTGTTCGCACCTTTTGAAGGCAACGCCTCCGCCTCGATGTCGACGTTCTTCCCGCAGAATATTTGCCTGGGCGATATACTGAAAAACTCCGGCTATGAAAACTACTTTATGCAGGGAGCAAACCTGCGCTTTGCCGGAAAAGATGTGTTCCTGAAATCCCACGGTTTTGACCACCTGTATGGCTCAGAAGAGTTAAAAACGACGGTTGCCGATCCCACCTACCGCAACGACTGGGGCTTCTATGACGATACGGTGCTGGACGAAACCTGGAAGAAATTCGAGGAACTTTCCCGCGCCGGGAAGCGTTTTTCTCTCTTTGCGCTGACGGTAGATACGCACCATCCGGACGGGTTCGTCTCGCGCACCTGTAAGCGAAAAAGCTATGACGTGGACGGCAAAAACAACAAGTCTTTCAGTGCGGTGACCTGTAGCCAGGAGCACATCGCCGCGCTGGTCGAGAAAATCAAAGCCTCACCCTGGTTTAAAAACACCGTCATCGTCGTATCGTCTGACCATCTGGCAATGAAAAACAGCGCGTGGGACCAGCTCAGCAAGCAGGATCGCAGCAACCTGTTCTTCGTGCTGCGCGGCGACCAGCCACAGCAGGAGTTAATCGCCACCAAACGCAACTCCATGGATAACGGCGCAACCGTGCTGGACATTCTGGGGGGCGACAACTTTATTGGCCTTGGACGCAGCACGCTGTCGGGGCAATCCCTGTCGGAAGTGTTCCTCAACATGAAGGAGAAAATCCTCGCCTGGAAGCCCGACATCATCCGCCTGTGGAATTTCCCGAAAGAGATGAAAGACTTCACCGTCGATCGGGATAAAAACACCGTTGCCTTCTCCGGCAGCAATTTCCGCCTGCCGCTGCTGGTGCGCGTGTCGGATAGTCGCGTCGAACCGCTGCCGGAAAGCGAGTATTCCGCGCCGCTGCGCTTCCAGCTGGCCGATTTCGCCCCTCGCGATAACTTCGTCTGGATTGACCGGTGTTACAAAATGGGTCAGCTCTGGTCGCAGCCGCTGGCGCTCTCTACGGACTGGTGCGTCTCTCAGGGCCAGCTTGGCGGGGAGCAAACCGTGCAGCATGTCGACAAAGCCCAGTGGAAAGGCAAAACCGCCTTTAAAGATACGGTGATTGATACGGCTCGCTATCAGCACAACATCGACATGCTGAAAATCGTCGACAACGACATCCGCTATAAAGCGGACAGCTTTATCTTTAACGTGGCCGGCGCGCCCGAAGAGGTGAAGCAGTTTAGCGGCATCTCCCGTCCGGAGTCGTGGGGACGCTGGTCAAACGCGCAGCTGGGCAACGAGGTGAAAATTGAGTACACCCATCCGCTGCCAGAACAATTTGATCTGGTGATCACGGCCAGGGCGTACGGGCCTAACGCGAATAAACCCGTACCGGTGCGCGTGGGCGATCAAGAGCAGACGCTTACGCTTGGAAATGACGTAAGCACTCACACCCTGCATTTTGAGAATCCATCGCGCAGCAGTACCCTGGTGATTGTGCCGCCAGACCCGCAGTCCACCAATGAAGGAAATATTCTCGGCCATTCACCGCGCCAGCTCGGGATCGGCATGGTTGAAATTAAAATCGTGAGTCGCGCAGGCTAATGGTCACCCTTAACCTCACCGTTCGGCCCACACATTCCGACGACGTTGCCGCCCTGCCCGCCATTGAGCGCGCGGCGGGCGAGCGTTTTCGTGACTACCCCGACCTCGCCTGGCTTGCCGATGGCGAGGTCATTTCCGCTGAACAGCATCTCGACTATGCCGAACGGGGGCTAAGCTGGCTTGCGCAGGCGAACGACAGTCCCGTGGGGTTTATTCTCACTGAAGCGCACCCTTCGTCGCTGTTTATTGTGGAGCTCTCGGTCGATCTGGCCTGGCAGGGAAAAGGGATCGGTCGGCAGCTCATCGCCTGTGCGGCTGACCATGCCCGCCAAATGGGGCTGAGATCGCTGACGTTGACGACGTTCCGGGACGTGCCGTGGAATGCGCCCTTCTATGCGCGGCTGGGGTTTGAAATGATGACGAGGCTGACGCCTGAATTGCGTGAAAAACGCGAAGAAGAGACGGCGCACGGTTTAGCGTATGACTCCCGCTGCGCCATGCGCCTGCCGCTTTGATATCGCCCGGTGGCGCTTCGCTTACCGGGCCTACAACAAGCTTCCGTTGGCCGGGTAAGGCGTAGCCGCCACCCGGCACAACGCGCTGGATCAGAACGTTTCCCAGTTATCGCCCGCGTCCGCCGTCGCGACTTTACGCGACATCACCGGCGCGGCAACGCTTTTCGCGGCAGCGAACTCGCGCGCCTTCATCTGCTCCTGTTGAATGCGGAACACGGCCACGGCCTGCGTCAGACGGCTCGCCTGCTCTTCCAGCGCCGCCGCCGCTGCGGCTGACTCTTCCACCAGCGAGGCGTTCTGCTGGGTCACGCGGTCCATCTCTGCCACCGCCAGGCCCACCTGGTCGATACCGCGGCTCTGCTCGTCGGACGCAGAGGCAATCTCGCCCATGATATCGGTCACGCGGGTCACCGCGTTCACGATCTCACCCATGGTTTCACCGGCGCTTTCCACCAGCGTTGAACCCACTTCCACGCGTCCCACGGAGTCTTCAATCAGGCTCTTGATCTCACGTGCTGCCTGAGCGCTGCGCTGGGCCAGGTTACGCACTTCCCCTGCCACCACCGCAAATCCACGGCCCTGTTCGCCCGCACGCGCCGCTTCTACCGCCGCATTCAGCGCCAGGATGTTGGTCTGGAAGGCAATGCCGTCGATCACGCTGATGATATCGGCAATTTTCTGCGAACTGCCCGCGATGTCGCGCATGGTTTGCACCACGTTGTCCACCACCTTGCCACCCTTCTGCGCGGTTTCAGACGCGCTTAGCGCCAGGTGGCTCGCCTGACGGGCGTTCTCGGCGTTCTGCTTAACGGTCGCCGTCAGCTGCTCCATGCTGGCAGCGGTCTCTTCCAGTGAAGCGGCCTGCTGTTCAGTACGGGAAGAGAGGTCGTTATTGCCCATCGCGATTTCGCTCGCGCCGCTATAGATAGCGTTCGCGCCGTTACGCACGTCGCCCACGGTACGCACCAGTTCGCCCTGCATATGACGCAGCGAGTCGGCCAGTTCGCCCATCTCGTTAGAGCCTTCCACGTCGATGCGCTTCACCAGGTCGCCGCTGGCGATGTGGCGGATATTGTCAATGAGACGCGTCAGCGGAGAGATCAGCGCCTGCTTGATACCCAGCCAGACGGCCACGATCACCACCAGCACGGCAACCAGCACGCTGATCAGCACCCAGATAGCCTGAGTGTAAGAGCTGTTGCTGTCTTCAACCGCCATCTGGTACAGCTTGTCGTTCTGCTGCAGGTAGCTCACGTACTGCTTCTCGAATCCATCCTGGTAGCTCTGGGTCGGCTGGTCGAAGAAGGCGTTGATTTGGCCCGCCCCCAGCAGCTGAATTAGCTCAGCCAGCGCACCGTGGTAGATATCGTAGTTACGTTTTATTTCCAGCGCAGCGGCGTCGCTCTGACGCGGGTCGCGCGGCAGGGCTTCATAGTCAGCCCAGTTTTTTTCCGCCTGTTTCAGCGAGGCAGACGCAATCTGCATCAGATCGTTAACGGTCGCGCCGCTGCCGATATTGTTCTGATCCATCATGTAGCGGATGCCCGCGCGGTTCAGGGTATTACGGGTTTGCAGCAGCGCAACCCAGCTCCCGTTAAGGGTGGATTGTTGCTGACGAATGGTTTGCAGGACGGTGAAATTCTCTTTGTCATTCTTCAGAGCATTAAAGAAAAGACCACCGGATGTGAGTTGTAAAAGGCCAAATATCGCTAAAACCAGCATTAAGCTGGTGACAATCTTGATACGGTTTAACATGTTTTCTCTTTCCTCAGACAGATACAGAATTTTCGGCCTGGAAAGGGAAAACTTTACGAAAATCATCCTGGAATTTGTGGTTTTTACTCTTCTTCCCGCGCTGCGTTATGCCGGTTTCCGAGTTCAATAAACTCTTCCAGCAGCGCCGTCAGCTGCTTCATCTTCTCCGGCGTGTATTCCGCCTCAATCTGCTGATACGCCTCTTCCACCTGCGCCTGGGCGTGCTCGTACAGCGCATTTCCCTCTTTGGTCAGCGACACGTACAGCTTGCGCTGGTCGTTCACCGGCTTTAAGCGCAGCACCAGGCCGTCGCGCTCCATGCGCGTCAGAATGCCGGTCAGGCTCGGGCGCAGAATACAGGTGCGAAACGCCAGATCGTGAAAATCCATCGACGGATGTTCAGCCAGCACGCGCACGATGCGCCACTGCTGCTCGGTGAGGTTATGCCGCTTCACAATCGGACGGAAGTACGACATCGCCGCTTCCCGCGCCTGCAAAAGCGCGATGGTTAATGAATCATGCATAGCCTCTCCCCTTCACATCATTAACAAGTAAACGAATCATAAAAGATGTTTTTATAAACAACACGTTTCCTGCCAGAAAGTCTAACAGAAACCATTCGTTTTTATTAATCCACTGATTTACATAGGATTAAAATCCATAATGTAAATTTATTGTTATTCATATCACAAATTCTTCACTTCTGATTGCGAAATAAACAGCAAAAGCATAAAAACAGATCATTAACATATTAATGAAATCATAACCCGGACCGTCGGGGTGAGGAGTAGGTGAATGAAAGGTACCGTATTTGCCGTCGCGCTGAACCACCAGAGTCAGCAAGAAGCCTGGGCTGAGGCGTTTGAAAAAGCCCCTTACAACACGCCGCCAAAAACGCCGGTGTGGTTTATCAAACCGCACAACACGGTGATTCGCGCGGGCGAGCCCATTCCTTTCCCGCAAGGGGAAACGGTGTTAAGCGGCGCGACGGTGGCGCTGGTTGTGGGTAAAACCGCCAGCAGGGTGCGCGTAGAAGACGCCGCGGCCTACATCGCCGGGTACGCGCTGGCCAACGAGGTGAGCCTGCCGGAAGAGAGCTTCTACCGCCCGGCCATTAAGGCCAAATGCCGGGACGGCTTTTGCCCGCTTGGCGAGCTGGCCGCCGTTGATAACGTCGACAACCTGACCATCATCACCGAGATCAACGGCCGCGAAGCGGACCACTGGAACACCGCCGATCTGCAGCGCAGCGCCGCCGAACTGCTGAGCGCCCTGAGCGAATTCGCCACCCTCAATCCCGGTGATGCGATCCTGCTCGGCACGCCGCAAAGCCGCGTGAAGATCCGCCCGGGCGATCGCGTGCGGGTTCTGGCGGAAGGTTTCCCGCCGCTGGAAAACCCGGTGGTGAACGAGCGCGACGTTGCCCTTTCCCACCGCAAGCCTGAACACGCCACGCTGTTCGCCCTCGGTCTTAACTACGCCGATCATGCCAGCGAGCTGGACTTCAAGCCGCCCACCGAGCCGCTGGTGTTTATCAAAGCGCCGAACACCTTCAATGGCGACAACCAGACCTCGGTGCGCCCGAACAATATCGAATACATGCACTACGAGGCGGAGCTGGTGGTGGTCATCGGTAAAACCGCGCGTAAGGTGAGCGAAGCCGAGGCGATGGAGTATGTCGCGGGCTACACGGTCTGCAACGACTACGCCATCCGCGACTACCTGGAAAATTACTACCGCCCGAACCTGCGGGTCAAAAGCCGCGACGGATTAACCCCCATCAGCCCGAACATCGTGCCGAAAGAAGCCATTCCTGATCCGCATAACTTAACCCTGCGCACCTTCGTCAACGGCGAACTGCGTCAGGAAGGCACCACCGCCGATCTCATTTTCAGCATTCCTTACCTGATTGCGTATCTGAGCGATTTTATGACCCTACAGCCGGGCGACATGATCGCCACCGGCACGCCGAAGGGGCTGTCCGACGTGGTGCCGGACGATGAAGTAGTGGTGGAAGTGGAAGGCGTGGGCCGCCTGGTGAACCGGATTGTCAGCGAGGAGACTGCAAAATGAAAAAGATTAACCACTGGATCAACGGTAAAAACGTCGCCGGAAGCGAGTACTTCCATACCACTAACCCGGCCTCCGGCGAGGTATTAGCGGAAGTCGCCTCCGGCGGTGAAGCGGAAATTCATCAGGCCGTTGCCGCCGCTAAAGAGGCGTTCCCGAAATGGGCCAACCTGCCGATGAAGGAGCGCGCGCGCCTGATGCGTCGCCTGGGGGATCTGATCGACCAGAACGTGCCCGAGATCGCCGCCATGGAAACCGCCGACACCGGCCTGCCGATCCACCAGACCAAAAATGTGCTCATCCCGCGCGCCTCGCACAACTTCGAGTTCTTCGCCGAGGTGTGCCAGCAGATGAACGGCAAAACCTACCCGGTTGACGACAAAATGCTCAACTACACGCTGGTGCAGCCGGTGGGCGTCTGCGCGCTGGTGTCGCCGTGGAACGTGCCGTTTATGACCGCCACCTGGAAGGTCGCGCCGTGCCTGGCGCTGGGCAACACCGCGGTGCTGAAGATGTCTGAACTCTCGCCGCTGACCGCCGACCGTCTGGGCGAGCTGGCGCTGGAGGCGGGCATTCCGGCGGGCGTGCTGAACGTGGTGCAGGGCTACGGGGCGACGGCAGGCGACGCGCTGGTGCGCCACCACGACGTGCGCGCCGTCTCCTTCACAGGCGGCACCGCCACCGGGCGCAACATCATGAAAAACGCCGGGCTGAAGAAATATTCCATGGAGCTGGGCGGCAAATCCCCGGTGCTGATTTTTGAAGATGCGGACATCGAGCGCGCGCTGGACGCCGCCCTGTTCACCATCTTCTCCATCAACGGCGAGCGCTGCACTGCGGGCTCGCGCATCTTCATCCAGCAGAGCATCTACCCGGAGTTCGTCAAGCGCTTCGCCGAACGCGCCAATCGCCTGCGCGTGGGCGATCCGACCGATCCGAACACCCAGATTGGCGCGCTCATCAGCCAGCAGCACTGGGAGAAAGTCTCCGGCTATATCCGCCTCGGCATCGAGGAAGGCGCCACCCTGCTGGCGGGCGGCCCGGACAAACCGGTCGATCTGCCTGCACACCTGAAAGGCGGCAACTTCCTGCGCCCGACGGTGCTGGCGGACGTCGACAACCGCATGCGCGTGGCGCAGGAGGAGATCTTCGGGCCGGTGGCCTGCCTGCTGCCGTTTAAGGACGAAGCGGAAGGGCTGCGGCTGGCCAACGACGTGGAGTACGGCCTGGCGTCATACATCTGGACCCAGGACGTCAGCAAGGTGCTCCGTCTGGCGCGCAGCATTGAAGCGGGCATGGTGTTCGTCAACACCCAGAACGTGCGCGACCTGCGCCAGCCGTTTGGCGGCGTGAAGGCCTCCGGCACCGGGCGCGAGGGCGGCGAGTACAGCTTTGAAGTGTTCGCGGAGATGAAGAACGTCTGCATCTCCATGGGCGACCATCCGATTCCAAAATGGGGGATCTGACAATGGGCAAGCTAGCGTTAGCGGCAAAAATCACCCACGTGCCGTCGATGTACCTTTCCGAGCTGCCGGGGAAAAACCACGGCTGCCGCCAGTCGGCCATCGACGGGCATAAAGAGATCGGCAAGCGCTGCCGCGAGCTGGGCGTGGACACCATCATCGTGTTCGACACCCACTGGCTGGTAAACAGCGCGTACCACATCAACTGTGCGGATCATTTTTCAGGCGTCTACACCAGCAACGAGCTGCCTCACTTTATCCGCGACATGACCTACGACTACGACGGCAACCCGGAGCTCGGGCAGCTGATCGCCGACGAAGCGGTGAAGCTCGGCGTGCGCGCCAAGGCGCACAACATCCCGAGCCTCAAGCTGGAGTACGGCACGCTGGTGCCGATGCGCTACATGAACGCGGATAAGCACTTCAAAGTGATCTCCATCTCGGCGTTCTGCACGGTTCACGATTTCGCCGACAGCCGCAGGCTGGGCGAGGCCATCGTCAGCGCCATCGAAAAGTACGACGGCACCGTGGCGGTGCTCGCCAGCGGCTCGCTGTCGCACCGCTTTATCGACGACCAGCGTGCGGAAGAAGGGATGAACAGCTACACCCGCGAGTTCGACCGTCAGATGGACGAGCGGGTGGTCAAGCTGTGGCGCGAAGGCCAGTTTAAAGAGTTTTGCAGCATGCTGCCGGAGTACGCCGACTACTGCTACGGCGAGGGCAACATGCACGACACGGTGATGCTATTGGGGATGCTCGGCTGGGACCGCTATGACGGCAAGGTGGAGTTTCTCACCGAGCTGTTCGCCAGCTCCGGCACCGGCCAGGTCAACGCCGTTTTCCCGCTGCCCGCATAAGGAGTCGTTATGCCGCACTTTATTGCTGAATGTACCGACAACATCCGCGCGCAGGCCGACCTGCCGGGGCTGTTCGCCAAAGTGAACGAGGCGCTGGCCGCCACGGGGATCTTCCCGCTCGGCGGCATCCGCAGCCGCGCCCACTGGCTGGACACCTGGCAGATGGCGGACGGTAAGCATGATTACGCCTTTGTGCATATGACGCTGAAGATCGGCGCCGGGCGAAGCCTGGAGAGCCGGGAAGCCGTGGGGGAGATGCTGTTTGCGCTGATCAAAACCCACTTCGCGGAGCTGATGGCGGAGCGCTATCTGGCGCTGTCGTTCGCCATGGAAGAACTCGATCCGACGCTCAACTACAAACAAAACAACGTGCACGCGTTGTTTAAGTAGCCGTCTGCTCGCCCGGTGGCGCTGCGCTTACCGGGCCTACAACAGCCCCGAACGTAGGCCGGGATCGCTACGCGCCACCCGGCAAAAACAGGATATCGCCATGCTCGACAAACACACCCATACCCTGATCGCCCACCGCCTGCATCAGGCGGAACAGTCCCGGGAGCAGATCCGCGCGATCTCGCTGGAGTACCCGGAGATCACCATCGAAGACGCCTACGCCGTACAGCGCCAATGGGTGAGCCTGAAAATTGCCGAAGGCCGCGTGCTGAAAGGCCACAAGATTGGCCTCACCTCAAAAGCGATGCAGGCCAGCTCGCAGATTAGCGAGCCGGACTACGGCGCGCTGCTGGACGACATGTTCTTCCATGACGGTAGCGACATCCCCGTCGATCGCTTTATCGTCCCGCGTATCGAAGTGGAGCTGGCCTTCGTGCTGGCAAAACCGCTGCGCGGCCCGAACTGCACGATCTTCGACGTCTACAACGCCACGGATTACGTCATTCCCGCCCTGGAGCTGATCGACGCCCGCTGCCACAACGTTGACCCGGAGACCCAGCGCCCGCGCAAGGTGTTCGACACCATCTCCGATAACGCCGCCAACGCCGGGGTGATCCTCGGCGGTCGTCCGATTAAGCCCGACGCGCTGGATCTGCGTTGGATCTCCGCCCTGCTCTACCGCAACGGCGTGATCGAAGAGACCGGCGTCGCCGCGGGCGTGCTTAACCACCCGGCGAACGGCGTGGCGTGGCTGGCGAACAAGCTCGCGCCGTACGACGTGCAGCTTGAGCCCGGACAAATCATCCTCGGCGGCTCGTTTACCCGTCCGGTTGCCGCCAGCAGAGGCGACACCTTCCATGTTGACTACGGCAACATGGGTTCCATCAGCTGTCGCTTTGTATAAGGAGGCGACCATGCAAAACGCATTCAAAGCGGCGCTGAAGGCGGGCCGCCCGCAAATCGGTTTATGGCTGGGGCTGACCAGCAGCTACAGCGCAGAGCTGCTGGCCGGGGCCGGTTTTGACTGGCTGCTGATCGACGGCGAGCACGCGCCGAACAGCGTGCAGACCGTCCTGACTCAGCTCCAGGCTATCGCCCCTTATCCCAGCCAGCCGGTGGTGCGCCCGTCGTGGAACGATCCGGTGCAGATCAAGCAGCTGCTGGACATAGGCGCGCAAACCCTGCTGGTGCCGATGGTGCAAAACGCTGACGAGGCGCGGCTGGCGGTAAGCGCCACCCGCTACCCGCCTGCGGGCATCCGCGGCGTCGGCAGCGCCCTGGCGCGCGCCTCGCGCTGGAACCGCATCCCGGATTACCTGCATCAGGCTAACGACGCCATGTGCGTGCTGGTGCAGATCGAAACCCGCGAGGCGCTGAAAAACCTGCCGCAGATCCTGGACGTGGAAGGCGTCGACGGCGTGTTTATCGGACCGGCGGATCTGAGCGCCGACATGGGCTTTGCCGGCAATCCGCAGCACCCGGAGGTGCAGGCCGCCATCGAACAGGCGATCGCGCAGATCCTCAGCGCGGGCAAAGCGCCCGGCATCCTGATGGCGAATGAACAGCTGGCGAAACGCTATCTCGGCCTCGGCGCATTGTTTGTGGCGGTCGGTGTGGATACCACCCTGCTCGCCCGCAGCGCCGAAGCGCTGGCGGCCCGCTTTACCGACGTCACCACAGCAGTTGATAACAATAAATCCGTCTACTAAACGTACGATGTGGAGCGCAACATGACGACCTCAACCCTGCATAATAAAGATGTAGAACATCGCGCAATGAATAAGCTGTTCCGTCGTTTGATCGTGTTTCTCTTTATCCTGTTTGTTTTCTCGTTTCTCGATCGCATCAACATCGGCTTTGCCGGACTGACGATGGGCAAAGATCTGGGCCTCACGTCGACCATGTTTGGCCTGGCCGCGACCCTGTTTTACGTCACCTACGTGCTGTGCGGGATCCCCAGCAACATCATGCTGGCGAAGGTCGGCGCACGCCGCTGGATCGCCGGGATCATGGTGGTGTGGGGCATCGCCTCCACCTGCACCATGTTCGCCACCAGCCCCGAAACGCTTTACGTCCTGCGCATGCTGGTGGGCATTGCGGAAGCCGGTTTCCTGCCGGGGATTTTGGTCTATCTCACCTGGTGGTTCCCGGCCTATCACCGCGCCCGCGCCAACGCGCTGTTTATGATCGCCATGCCGGTGACCATGATGCTTGGCTCGATCCTCTCCGGGTATATTCTGGCGATGGACGGGCTGTGGAACCTGAAGGGCTGGCAGTGGCTGTTTCTGCTGGAGGGGTTGCCGTCGGTGGTGCTCGGCGTGGTGACCTGGTTTTACCTCAACGACACGCCGGATCAGGCCACCTGGCTGGATGAAGACGAAAAGCAGGCGCTGAAAACGATGATCGCGCGCGAGCAGGAGGTCGCCATCGCCCAATCCGTCACGCCGCGCTCGACGCTTCGTGAGGTGCTTACGCCCGCCGTGCTGCTCTACACGCTGGCCTACTTCTGTCTGACCAATACGCTGAGCGCGATCAACATCTGGACGCCGCAGATCCTGCAAAGCTTCAACACCGGCAGCAGCAATATCGTGATTGGCCTGCTGGCGGCGATCCCGCAGTTTTGTACCATCCTCGGGATGATCTGGTGGAGTCGCCGCTCCGACAGGCTGAAAGAGCGAAAAAAGCACACCATCCTGCCGTACCTGTTTGCAGCGGCGGGATGGATGCTGGCCTCCGCGACCGATCACAGCCTGATCCAGCTGCTTGGCATCATCATGGCCTCAACCGGATCGTTTACCGCCATGGCGATATTCTGGACCACGCCGGACCAGGTTATTAGCCTGCAGTCACGCGCGGTGGCGCTGGCGGTGATCAACGCCATCGGTAACGTCGGATCCGCCGTCAGCCCGCTGCTGATTGGGATCCTGCGCGACGCGACCGGCAGCTTCAGCTCCGGGCTGTGGTTCGTGGCGGGTCTGCTGGTGGTCGGCGCGCTGGTGCTGACGCGCATCCCGATGACGCAGCGGGTTCAACAGAGGAACGATCATGTGCCAGAGCCCTATCGCCAACATTGATATCAGCAAGGAGTACGACGAAAGTCTGGGTACCGACGACGTGCACTATCAGTCTTTCGCCCGCATGGCGGCCTTTTTTGGCCGCGACATGCAGGCGCACCGTCACGACCAGTACTTTCAGATGCACTTTCTCGACACCGGACAGATTGAACTCCAGCTCGACGACCACCGCTATTCGGTGCAGGCGCCGCTGTTTGTGCTGACGCCGCCGTCGGTGCCGCACGCATTTATCACCGAATCCGACAGCGACGGGCACGTGCTGACGGTGCGCGAGGATCTCATCTGGCCGCTGCTGGAGGTGCTCTACCCCGGCACGCGGGAAGCGTTCGGCCTGCCGGGGATCTGTCTGTCGCTTGCCGACAAGCCTGACGAACTGGCGGCGCTGAAGCACTACTGGCAGCTGATTGCCCGGGAATCCACGGCGCAGCTGCCGGGCCGTGAGCATACGCTGGTCCTGCTGGCGCAGGCGGTATTTACCCTGCTGCTGCGCAACGCGAAGCTCGACGACCACGCGGCCAGCGGGATGCGCGGCGAGCTGAAGCTGTTCCAGCGCTTTACCCAGCTGATCGACACCCACTATCACCAGCACTGGACGGTACCGGAATACGCCAGCGAGTTGCACCTGACCGAATCCCGCCTGACGGACATCTGCCGCCGCTTCGCCAACCGCTCGCCGAAACGGCTGATCTTCGACCGGCAGCTGCGCGAGGCCAGGCGCCTGCTGCTGTTTTCCGACAGCGCGGTCAGCGAGATTGCCTGGCAGCTGGGATTTAAAGATCCAGCCTATTTCGCCCGGTTTTTCAATCGCCTGACGGGTTGCTCGCCCAGCGCGTATCGGGCGCAGAAAGTACCGGTTTCCTGAACGCATCGCGGTTCGTAGGGCGGGTAAGCGCAGCGCCACCCGCCAAAAACCCGCACAGATCACAAATCCCAATCCCGCCCGAAAAGTACCCGCCGTTGTCCCAATCGTCCCTTCACGTTCCGCCCCTCTCACGCTTCAATTAAACAACAAAAACAAAACATAAATTTAACAACCATCTTCCGATACGAGGTCCCTATGAAGCCTGAAGAATTCCGCGCTGATGCCAAACGTCCGTTAACCGGCGAAGAGTATTTAAAAAGCCTGCAGGATGGCCGCGAGATTTATATCTACGGCGAGCGCGTTAAGGACGTCACCACCCACCCGGCGTTTCGCAATGCAGCAGCGTCCATCGCCCAGATGTACGACGCCCTGCACAAGCCGGACATGCAGGATACGCTGTGCTGGGGCACCGACACCGGCAGCGGCGGCTACACCCACAAATTTTTCCGCGTGGCGAAAAGCGCCGACGACCTGCGCCAGCAGCGCGACGCCATCGCCGAGTGGTCGCGCCTGAGCTACGGCTGGATGGGCCGCACGCCGGACTACAAAGCGGCGTTCGGCTGCGCGCTCGGTGCTAACCCGGCTTTCTACGGCCAGTTCGAGCAGAACGCCCGGAACTGGTACACCCGCATTCAGGAAACCGGCCTGTACTTCAACCACGCCATCGTCAACCCGCCGATCGACCGCCACAAGCCGGCGGACGAGGTGAAGGACGTCTACATCAAGCTGGAGAAAGAGACCGATGCCGGGATTATCGTCAGCGGTGCGAAAGTCGTCGCAACCAACTCGGCGTTGACCCACTACAACATGATCGGTTTTGGCTCCGCGCAGGTGATGGGCGAAAACCCGGACTTCGCGCTGATGTTCGTCGCACCAATGGATGCCGAAGGCGTGAAGCTGATCTCCCGCGCCTCGTACGAGATGGTGGCAGGCGCAACCGGATCCCCGTATGACTATCCGCTCTCCAGCCGCTTCGACGAGAACGACGCGATCCTGGTGATGGATAACGTGCTGATCCCGTGGGAAAACGTGCTGATCTACCGCGATTTCGACCGCTGCCGTCGCTGGACGATGGAGGGCGGCTTCGCCCGCATGTACCCGCTGCAGGCCTGCGTACGTCTGGCGGTGAAGCTCGACTTCATCACCGCCCTGCTGAAGAAATCCCTGGAGTGCACAGGTACCCTTGAGTTCCGCGGCGTGCAGGCGGATCTCGGCGAAGTGGTGGCCTGGCGCAATATGTTCTGGGCGCTGAGCGACTCCATGTGCTCCGAAGCCACGCCGTGGGTGAACGGCGCGTACCTGCCGGACCACGCGGCGCTGCAAACCTACCGCGTGATGGCCCCGATGGCCTACGCGAAGATCAAGAACATCATCGAACGTAACGTGACCTCCGGGCTAATTTATCTGCCGTCCAGCGCGCGGGACCTGAACAACCCGCAGATCGACCAGTATCTGGCGAAGTACGTGCGCGGCTCCAACGGAATGGATCACGTCGAACGCATCAAGATTTTGAAACTGATGTGGGACGCCATCGGCAGCGAGTTTGGGGGTCGTCACGAGTTGTACGAAATCAACTACTCCGGCAGCCAGGATGAGATCCGCCTGCAATGCCTGCGTCAGGCGCAAAGCTCCGGGAATATGGACAAGATGATGGCAATGGTCGACCGCTGCATGTCCGAGTACGACCAGCACGGCTGGACCGTGCCGCACCTGCACAACAACAGCGATATCAACATGCTCGACAAGCTGCTGAAATAGCGCAGCGGGAGGTTACAATGCATTCAGATGAACAACGCCTGCGTTTTCGCGACGCAATGAGCAGCCTGTCGGCGGCGGTCAATGTGGTCACCACCGAGGGCGACGCCGGACGCTGCGGCATTACCGCCACCGCCGTCTGCTCGGTGACGGATACCCCGCCGTCGGTCATGGTCTGCATTAACGCCAACAGCGCCATGAACCCGGTCTTTCAGGGCAACGGCAGGCTGTGCGTCAACGTGCTGAACCACGAGCAGGAGATCATGGCCCGCCACTTCGCCGGGATGACGGGGATGGCAATGGAGGAGCGCTTTGCCCTCTCCTGCTGGCAGAAAGGCCCGCTGGGGCAGCCGGTGCTGAAAGGCGCGCTGGCGAGCCTGGAAGGCGAGATTACCCAGGTGCAAACCATCGGCACGCATCTGGTTTATCTTGTCGAAGTGAAAAACATCATCCTGAGTGACGCGGGACACGGCCTGATCTACTTTAAGCGCCGTTTCCACCCGGTGATGATGGAGATGGAAGCCGTCGTGTGATCCCCCTCGCGCTGGCCTTTTTTCGGGCCAGCGCCGCTTTCTACAAAAATTCCTAAGGTTTCCGCTAAATCACGCCGTTATATATCCATAAGAGAAATTTTCTGTGCCTGAATACTGACATCTCCGGTCAGTGCTTTTGCATTGTTCAGCGCATACCCAATATACAGGAAGACCTTATGGCTAAAACGACGCGGAGCCGCTCGGCTGAACGTCTGGTCGATATTCTCCTTGAGCTACATTTACACGGGGTGGTAAACCGCAGTGCGCTAATGGAGAAATTTAAAATTACCGAGCGTACCGTCTACCGGGATTTAAATGCGCTCTCGCCCATTGTTGAACATACCGGTAACGGGCTATATCGACTGATCCACTCCGCCCAATCTCCCGGCGGGCAGGGATTACATCATGCTCTGGCTAACTTCCTGAATGCCGATAACTTTTTCCCTGAAAGAAATACGGACTTCTGGCAAAAGCTGGAGGCGCGCGTCGACGAAAACCATATTCTTATCCTCGGTAATGACGCAGAGCACACGGTGCAGCGTGATATCCGCCGCCATTTAGCGAAAATCGAGAAATCGATTAAGAACCATAATGTCTGTCAGATCGTTTATAAGGGTAAAACCCGTCTGATTAATCCCTATAAACTCATTAACAAAAAAAATATATGGTATTTACAAGCTACCGAAAATAGCCGGTTGAAATCCTTTTCATTAAGCCAGATTAGCTGGTTTGATGTTCAAAAAACCTTTTTTACCCCTGATGAAAATGTTCGGGAACTGCTGGAAAAAAGCCTCGACCCGTGGGTGTCCGAAACTACTTTCACCGTGAAAATATTCATTAAGGATAATATTTCACATTACTTCCTGCGCCGCGATCTCCTGCCGGAACAGGAGCTGCTGGAGGAGCGGCGCGGCGGCGTCACGCTGCGCTGCCAGGCGGCACACGAAAACCAGATCCTGCCGCTGCTGTTCTACTGGCTGCCGAATATTCAGATCCTGGAGCCGAGCTGGCTGAAGGAGAAGCTCATCAAGACGCTGGAAAGCTACCTGTCGATGGAGCGCAGCCCGGAAAACCACGTGATCTCAATCACATAATTTTCCCGACCAGCGGCGAGCCTGAACCACTCGCCGCGTCCTTTGACCGCTCACCCGTCACTTTCAACCACTCACTCATTTACCGTCCTTTACGCGCGCGCGGATCTGGCACGATCGCTCCAGCATTAATCAATACCTCCTCACAACGAACCCTGACCCTTTTTTCTTTACATAAAAAACCAGGTCTTACTATGGATACTAAAAAACTACTTAAGCACGTGCCCTGGGCCTTACTCGGGATCCTCGGCGCTTTCTGTCTGGCGGTTGTCGCATTGCGCCGGGGCGAACACGTCAGCGCCCTGTGGATCGTGGTCGCGTCGGTTTCCGTCTACCTTGTGGCCTATCGCTACTACAGCTTGTACATCGCGCAGAAGGTCATGAAGCTCGACCCGACGCGCGCCACCCCGGCAGTCATTAACAACGACGGCCTGAACTACGTGCCAACCAACCGCTACGTGCTGTTTGGTCACCACTTTGCCGCCATTGCAGGCGCTGGCCCGCTGGTCGGCCCGGTGCTGGCCGCGCAAATGGGCTACCTGCCGGGTACGCTCTGGCTGCTGGCGGGCGTGGTGCTGGCGGGTGCGGTGCAGGACTTTATGGTGCTGTTTATCTCCTCGCGCCGTAACGGCTCGTCGCTGGGTGAGATGATCAAAGAAGAGATGGGCCGCGTGCCGGGCACTATCGCCCTCTTCGGCTGCTTCTTGATCATGATCATCATCCTCGCGGTGCTGGCGCTGATCGTGGTGAAAGCGCTGGCCGAAAGTCCGTGGGGCGTCTTCACCGTCTGCTCTACCGTACCGATTGCGCTGTTCATGGGCATCTATATGCGCTTCCTGCGTCCTGGGCGCGTTGGCGAGGTGTCGGTGATCGGTATTGTGCTGCTGGTCGCCTCCATCTACTTCGGCGGCGTGATTGCGCACGACCCGTACTGGGGCCCGGCGCTGACCTTTAAAGACACCACCATCACCTTCGCGCTGATCGGTTACGCGTTCGTTTCCGCCCTGCTGCCGGTGTGGCTGATTCTGGCTCCGCGCGACTACCTGGCGACCTTCCTGAAAATCGGTGTCATCGTCGGGCTGGCGATCGGGATTGTCATCATCAACCCTGAGCTGAAAATGCCGGCGGTGACGCAGTACATTGACGGCACCGGTCCGCTGTGGAAAGGCGCCCTGTTCCCGTTCCTGTTTATTACCATCGCCTGCGGCGCCGTGTCTGGCTTCCACGCGCTGATCGCCTCCGGCACCACGCCGAAGCTGATGGCTAACGAAACCGACGCGCGCTTTATCGGTTACGGCGCGATGCTGATGGAGTCCTTCGTGGCGATCATGGCGCTGGTTGCGGCGTCGATTATCGAGCCAGGCCTGTACTTCGCGATGAACACTCCACCGGCGGGTCTGGGCATCACCATGCCAAACCTGCATGAGATGGGCGGGGAAAATACCGCGCTGATCATGGCGCAGCTGAAAGAGGCCAGCGCACACGCGGCGGCGACCGTCAGCTCCTGGGGCTTCGTGATCTCGCCTGAGCAGATCATGCAGACCGCGAAGGACATTGGCGAACCGTCCGTGCTGAACCGCGCAGGTGGCGCGCCGACGCTGGCCGTGGGTATCGCACACGTGTTCCACAAAGTGCTGCCGTGGGCGGACATGGGCTTCTGGTACCACTTCGGTATTCTGTTCGAAGCGCTGTTCATCCTCACCGCGCTGGATGCCGGTACCCGTGCGGGCCGCTTCATGCTGCAGGATCTGCTGGGCAACTTCGTGCCGTTCCTGAAGAAAACCGACTCTCTGGTAGCGGGTGTTCTGGGTACTGCCGGGTGCGTAGGCCTGTGGGGCTACCTGCTGTATCAGGGCGTTGTCGACCCGCTCGGCGGCGTGAAGAGCCTGTGGCCACTGTTCGGTATCTCTAACCAGATGCTGGCAGCCGTTGCCCTGGTGCTCGGTACCGTCGTCCTCGTGAAGATGAAACGCACCAAATACATCTGGGTGACCGTGGTTCCTGCGCTGTGGCTGCTGCTCTGCACCACCTGGGCGCTGGGCCTGAAGCTGTTCAGCACCAACCCGCAGCTGGAAGGCTTCTTCTTCATGGCTAACCAGTACAAAGAGAAGATTGCCGCAGGCGGCGCGGATCTGACCGCGCAGCAGATTGCCAACATGAACCATATCGTGGTGAACAACTACACCAACGCGGGTCTGAGCATTCTGTTCCTGGTGGTGGTGTATAGCATTATCTTCTACGGCATCAAAACCTGGATGAAAGTGCGCAACACCGAAGGCCGTACGGATAAAGAGACCCCGTACGTGCCGGTGCCGGAAGGCGGCGTGAAGACCTCTTCACACCATTAATTAAGCCTGTCACTGTAGGCCCGGATCGCTGCGCGCCTCCGGGCTTCTTCTATCTGGAACTCTCAATGTTTGGTAACTTAGGCGAAGCAAAAAAATACCTCGGTCAGGCGGCGAAAATGCTGATTGGCATTCCGGACTATGACAACTACGTTGAGCATATGAAGACCAACCATCCGGATAAGCCGTACATGACCTACACCGAATTCTTCCGCGAGCGTCAGGAAGCGCGCTACGGCGGAAGTGGAGAAGGCGGCGTCCGCTGCTGCTAAAGGAGAGACCATGACCCCGATTGCCGTTACCCTGCTGACCGGTTTCCTCGGCGCCGGTAAAACCACCCTGCTGCGCCACATCCTGAACGAGCAGCACGGCTTCAAAATCGCCGTCATCGAAAACGAATTTGGCGAAGTCTCCGTTGACGATCAATTAATCGGAGACCGCGCCACGCAAATCAAAACCCTGACCAACGGCTGCATCTGCTGCACCCGCTCTAACGAGCTGGAAGACGCCCTGCTGGACCTGCTCGACAGCCGCGATCGCGGTGACATCGGCTTCGACCGCCTGGTGATCGAGTGCACCGGCATGGCCGACCCCGGCCCGATTATTCAGACCTTTTTCTCGCACGATATTCTTTGCCAGCGCTACCTGCTGGACGGGGTGATTGCCCTGGTAGACGCGGTCCACGCCGACGAGCAGATGAACCAGTTCACCATTGCCCAGTCTCAGGTAGGCTACGCCGACCGCATCCTGCTGACCAAAACCGACGTGGCAGGCGACAGCGAAAAACTCCGCGAGCGCCTGACGCGCATCAACTCGCGCGCGCCGATTTATACGGTGACGCATGGCGATATCGATCTATCCCAGCTGTTTAACACCAACGGCTTTATGCTGGAGGAGAACGTCACCACGAAACCGCGCTTCCACTTTATGGGAGACAAGCAAAACGACGTAGCGTCGATTGTGGTGGAGCTGGACTATCCGGTGGACATCAGCGAGGTCTCGCGGGTAATGGAAAACCTGCTGCTTTCGTTTGCCGACAAGCTGCTGCGCTACAAAGGCATGCTGTGGATCGACGGCGAGCCGAACCGCCTGCTGTTTCAGGGCGTACAGCGCCTGTACAGCGCCGACTGGGACCGCCCGTGGGGCGATGAAGCGCCGCATAGCGTGATGGTGTTTATTGGTATACAGCTGCCGGAAGAAGAAATCCGAGCAGCGTTTGCAGGTCTGAAGAAATAACCGCCTTGCTTCCCCTCTCCCCTTTGGGGAGAGGGTTAGGATGAGGGGTAAAATTATTTCAACGCCTCCGGCAGCGTCACAATCCACAGCTCGCTCTCTGACTCCGGCTTCTTCAGCGGCTTCACGCTGAGCGTGGTTTCCACCGGTTTATCATCCAGCGTCAGCTTGCCTTCCTCGTTAATCCGATAGTCCTTGAGCTTTTTGCCCTCGACCGGATGCTGCATCGCCACCTTCACGCCAAAGTCGTTATCGTTCGCCACCGCAAGCCGTTTGCCGTCGATCAGCGCCAGCCCTTCGGCCTTCTCCTGCTTCCAGCCCAGCGCGCGCAGATCGACGACCTGCGTTTTTGCAGCAAGGGTAATGCCGCGCTGCGCCAGGGTTTTCTCATCATCAAACTCCGGGTACTCGCCCGGCTTGTCGAAAGCGGTCAGGTCGCTCGCCTTGCTGAGATCCACCTTGTAGATAAGGTTACGCATCGCGTCATTTTTATCCTCACCCTGTTCAATCAGCAGGATGTGCTGGTCGTCCAGCGCCACGATGTCGCCGATTTTGGCGTCGCTGTTTTTGCTGTAGGCCGCGCTGTCGATGGGGTAGCCGTACATCGCCGTTTTCCCAGTCGCCGGGTCGAAGCTGACCAGACGCGTAAACAGCGCCTGCTTTTTGCTCTTACCGTCGATATCCAGCGTGCTTTGCACGGCGGCGATAATCCGCCCGTCCGGCATCCGGGTCAGGCCTTCAAAGCCCCGGTTCGGCTGGCGCCATTTAATAACGTTTGGCAGACCGCCCGCGATGGATTTTTCCCCTTCCGCCGCCTGCGGCCCGTGGATCGCCAGAATTTTCCCTTTGCTGTCGACGTTAATCAGGAACGGGCCATACTCGTCGCACAGCCAGAAGCCGCCCTTGCCGTCCGGGGTGATGCCTTCCGTGTCCAGTCCGCGGTTGTCACCCTTCAGAATTTTAAGGGTATCGCTGAACGCCACCTCGTTGGTGGCTCCAATCACGCCGCTTTGCAGCGGCAGGCCGTTAATCTCGCCTTTATCATCATGCAGCGGGCGGGCATCCGTTGCCTCCGCTTTGCCGTTCTGAACGCGGATGGTCATCAGCAGCGGCGCGAAATCCGGCGTGACAAAAATCTTGGCTTCGTTTTTACCCATTTTGGGCGCATCGGCGTTAGGACCGCGATCGGTCACGGTCGCGAAGGTCAGAGCATCCCCCTGCTTGCCCGTAAACAGCAGGCCGGAGCCAATCCCTACCGGGAGTCCATTCGGAAACGCACCGGCAAACGCGCCGGTGTATTTCACGTGTGAGCCGTCAGGGAAGCTGACAACATAGCGTTCAGCCGTGGGCTGCGCCGCCAGGCCAGAGAAAGAGAGCGTACAGCCGATAAGCACAGGAATGATTTTTCTTTTCATATTGTTAGCATCCGGAAAGTGAAGCCCACAACGTAATGAACAAACGTGTCAGAAAAATGACATGGAAAGGAAACGTGGCCGGACATCTGAACGAATAATGACCATAAAAATGTAAAAATTTGTTTTTTTATGTGATTTTAGAAATGGAATTGGAAATTATTAGAAGCGCAATTAATGCATCTCAAATCACTATCCCTGCCTCGTTCAGATTTCGTTTAGTCAAAAAATTAAACTGTTCCTCAATATCTGAAATTTGCGCGTTGACACACCGACAACCCAACTTAAGCGTTACAAATAAAGATAAAAGAATTAACAATTACAGCATGAAAAGTCGATTTGCATCACATTTGCAGTCATAAACATCGCTTGTTAAGGTGCCTCCAGATTAATTTGATGATGAGGCACGAAACATGAAAAAACTGAACATTCTTCTTCTTTCTGCACTGACCGCCATCTCGGGTTCCGCACTGGCAATGGGCGGCAGCATTGAGCAGGGTAAAAACTTTACCAACCTCAACCTGGAAATGGGCAAATCCTCATCCGGTGTTTATCTCGAAAGTAACTGGCTGAAAA
The DNA here is from genome assembly GCF_014895895.1 of Enterobacter cloacae complex sp. P14RS. Lineage (NCBI taxonomy): Bacteria > Pseudomonadati > Pseudomonadota > Gammaproteobacteria > Enterobacterales > Enterobacteriaceae > Enterobacter > Enterobacter cloacae complex sp. P14RS. The sequence goes on along the minus strand of NZ_JADBQM010000011.1, from coordinate 61,804 downwards.
ACACCGACGACGGTACCCAGACCGGTGGCGTGGGCGCAGGCTACAATCTGGAAGTGGGCCCGGTGATGCTGAATGCGGGCGCAAAAGCCATCTACATCGGCCCGAAAAAAGGCGATAACGGCGTGGCCTTCCCGATTGGCGGCGGCGTAAATGTTGCGCTGACCGACAACATCCACGTCTATGGCGAAGGCTATGCGGCACCAGAAGGCCTGAACAACAGCGTGAAAAACTACGTTGAAGCTAACGGCGGCGTAAGCTGGACCCCAATCAAACCGGTTACGCTGAAAGTGGGCTACCGCCACGTGAGCGTTGACGGTAAAGATGGTCGTCCAAACCACACCCTGATTGATGGCGCATATGTCGGCGGTGGAGTTAGCTTCTGATGAAACACCGCATTACCGCGCTTTGTGTTCTGAGCCTCACGCTGATGCTCACTGGCTGCGTCCAGTACAAATGGGTAAAACCGGGCGTGAGCGACGCTGAGATGAATAAAAAGCTCACGGAATGCGAAGCCCAGGCCCTGATCGATCTGCCTCCGGATAACGTAGTGACCGGTTCGAGCTCGGAAAAAACGGACAAAAAGAACAAGAAAAAGGATATTTCCACGAGCTACACGGTTGAAGACGCGAATGAATATCGCCGGGATACGTTAGTCGACAGCTGCATGTTCAAAAGCGGCTGGGACAAGATCGAAGTACAGTAATCAACTGAAAAAACCTGCCAACCGGCAGGTTTTTTTATTACCTCTTACTTACGCACCACCACCAGCTTCTGGTTCACAAACTCTTTGATCCCCAGATCCGACAGCTCGCGTCCGTAGCCGGAACGCTTCACGCCGCCGAACGGCAGCTCTGCTGCGGTATCGGTGAGCCAGTTGATGTACACCATCCCGGTCTCGATCCGCGACGCCATTTTCTTCGCGCGCTCAATGTCCTGGCTGAACACCGCCCCACCCAGGCCGTAGTGGGAGTCGTTCGCCAGCGCGACCGCTTCGTCGTCGTTTTTCACCACGTACATCTGCGCAACCGGGCCGAAGAACTCTTCGAAGTACGCCGGGTTATCGCGGGAGATATTCGTCAGGATAGTCGGTTCGAAGAAGCTCCCGTCGCGCTGCACCGGCTTGCCGCCATAGTGCAGCGTGGCACCGTTTTTCACCGCCTCGTTAACCTGTTTGGTCAGCGTTTCCAGCGCATCTTTGGAAGAGAGCGGCCCCAGCGTGGTGCTCTCGTCCAGCGGATCGCCAATCTTCACCTGCTTAAACGCCTCGGTAAATTTGCTGAGGAACGCGTCGGCAATTTTCTCGTGCAGGATAAAGCGCTTCGCCGCGGTACAGACCTGCCCGGCGTTGTTGAGCCTCGCATTCACGCCAATCTTAACCGCTTTATCCAGGTCCGCGTCGTCCAGCACCACGAAGACGTCGTTACCGCCCAGTTCGAGGGTCGATTTCTTAATGTGCTTCGCCGCCTGCGCGGCCACCACGCTGCCCGCCTTTTCGGAGCCGGTTAGCGCTGCGCCCTGCACGCGATCGTCTGCGATGATATTCGCCACCTGTTCGGACGAGATAAACAGGTTCGTCCACGCCCCTTCCGGCGCACCCGCCTCGCGCACCAGATGCGCAAAGGTCTCGGCGCAGTGCGGAACGATGCTGGCATGCTTGGCGATAACGGGGTTACCCGCCGCCAGGTTTGGTGCCAGGACGCGCATCAGCTGGTAGTACGGGAAGTTCCACGGCTCGACGGCCATCAGCACGCCGATGGGGTGATGCTCCACCCACGCTTCCCCAAGTTCAGAGTCGTACTTCACCGGGGCGAGGAACTGCTTCGCGTTGTCGGCGTAGTAGCGGGCGATCTGCGCGCAAAGCTTCACCTCGCCGCGGCTCTGTTCGATGAGCTTACCCATCTCCTGGCTGGCGATTTTGGCCAGATCCTCCACGCGCTCGTCGATCAGGTCGGCAAGCTTATGCAGCACCGGCAGGCGCTGGCTGATGTCGCCTTTCGCCCATTCCGAATGGTAAAGCGCATCGGCCGCCTTCAGCGCCGCTTCGATATCCGCGTCGGTATGTGAGGGGTATTCTTTGATGAGCTGGTTAGTGGCAGGATTTACTGTCTGATAAGCCATATCGAATCTCCATGTTTTACCGCTTAGGGTATTAAGGGTAGTCAACATGACTGGCTGTGGACGTAAAGTTGGGTATATCCGGAAGGTTCTGAGTTAAGCAGTGCCGGACGGTTCGCTGACGTGGTATAAAAAACGTCCAGAAGGAGTTTCCATGACCGATACCCGACACGTTCGCCAGACTTTTCACCGCGCCTCAGGCATTGAGCTGCGCAGCACCTGGCAAAGCACGCGGGCGTACAAACGCCACTGTCACCCTCAACTCTCCATCGGCGCGATTGTTGAGGGCCAGACCTGCTGCGTGTGCCATGACCAAGAGTACATTCTTCATCCCGGGGACCTCATTGCGATCCCAGCTTATGTGCCGCACAGCTGCAACCCCGTCGACGGGCAGCCGCGCAGCTACCATATGCTCTATATCGACACCGATCTTCCTCTGGCGCTACAGGTGATTCGTAACCCTGCCCTGTTTGCCCATTACCTGGACGTCGTTAAGACAATGTCTCCAGCGTCCGTGGAGGCGCTGCTTTCTGCCCTTCCCCGCTGCGCAGATAACGCAGACGCGCTTCGGCCAACCAGCCAGCAGGTTCAGGAGGCGTTTCTTTCCAATCTCACCAGCCCGCCCTCTCTCGACGAACTTGCCCAACGCTTCTCGCTGCGCAAGGAGACGCTGATCCGCACCTTCCGGCAGGACACCGGCCTGACGCCGGGCAGCTTCCTCAACATCTCCCGCGTGGAGTTCGCCAAAGCGCGGCTACGTGCCGGGGACGACATCGCCGACGTCGGCTACCAGAGCGGCTTTGCCGACCAGAGCCATTTTCATAAGACCTTCGTCAGCTATACCGCCGCCACGCCGCGCCAGTACGCCACAGGCCGATCAATATCAGACAATAAATAGTTTCTGCAGCGCCGTATCCTGTCCTCAGATGGTTAACTGAGGTCGCTATGGAACTGTTCTTCCCTTCCGCTTTTCTCGCTCTGGCGCTGGCGCATTTTGTTGCGCTGTTGAGCCCGGGTCCGGATTTTTTCCTGCTTGTGGGCTACGCGGCGCGCTATCGGCTGCGCGGCAGCGCCGGGCTGTGCGTCGGCATCGCCGCGGGTAACGCGCTCTATATTGTTCTGGTGATTATCGGCTGGAGCGCGCTGCGCCAGTTTACGTGGCTGTTTACGCTTATCGAGGTATGCGGGGCGCTGTACCTGCTGTGGATCGGCTCGCATCTGGTGCGCAGCCAACCGCAGGCGCTGACGCTTGCAGAAACCCGACAGCGGTGCCCTTCTCTGATCAAGCAGATCCTGCTGGGGCTGGGATCGGCGCTGTTAAATCCAAAAAATGCGCTGTTCTACCTGGCGCTGATGACGGCGTTACTCGGGCCGGACGTCACGCTGCTTCAGCAGGCGACCTGCGGCGTCTGGATGGTGATGGTGGTGCTGGCGTGGGATCTGGCGCTGGTGTCGATGATGGGGCTTTCGGCGGTGCAACAGAAGCTCAGCCGTTCGCTGTGGTGGATTGAGCGCACGGCGGGCGGGGTGCTGATGGGGTTTGGCGGGTGGGTGCTGTGGCGGGTGCTGGCAAATAGTGTGTTGCCCCTATAGAAAGCAACGCCTTAATTACCTTACAAAATAAGTGACTTAGCTATTAGTATTTCTTCCCTGACGTGGCAAGCTAACGCCACAGCAATCGTTAAGGGAACAACGTGAAAAATTACAAAGTCATTACGCCACTTTTTCCAACCTATGCGCAGGTTCAGGCAATGATGAAAGCCGTCTCCGGCTATTCAGTGAATTCTGTACGTAACATGATCAGTGCGATTCAGGAACAAACCGGCACTCCGCAAAACCCGGTCGACTGGTCCGAACCTGATATGTGGATCAACGAACGCCTGAAAGGCGAAGACGCTGAGATCGCGCTGCGGATATGGAATCAGGATAGCCACATCCTCAATCCGCGCCATAGCTACGGTAGCTATTTGTTTCTTAACTCTTCTGTCTTCGAGTTGATGGAAACGACGCAGAAAGATACCTGGGTCCCTACCCAGCGCGGGCAGCAATTCCTGAATAACGACGATGCCACGTTACGCGCGCTCGACGATAAAGAAGGGTTACTGCAACTCCTTGAACTGCTTGCAGGACGTGAAATGTCCCGTCGTGCTGACTTACTCCCGGAATGGCAGGCTTTTTTACACCAGCATTCAAAGTTCGCTTCTACCAGTTCTATCAAAAGCACGCTCTACTCGCGCCTCTACAACCTGATCGATCGCGATATGGTCGCCCGTGAAGGGATGAGTTACTACATCACCGATAAAGGCCGGGCATGGTTAGCGAATGCGTTACCGGCCCGAAAAGCCGATCCGCGAAAAGAACTTCTGGACGCGGTGAAGCGCTACAACCAGCAGCAAAAAGAGCAGCTTCGCGAACAAATCAGCACCATGAATCCCTACAAGTTTGAGCATTTGATTGGTCAACTTCTGGAAGCGATGGGTTATGAACAGGTGGAAGTGACCAAAGCGTCGGGCGATAAGGGCGTCGACGTTGTCGGCAGAGTTCAGGTGGGCATTACCACCATTACGGAAGTGGTGCAGGTTAAGCGTATGCAGAGCAATATTACCCGTCCTGTTATCGACCAGTTACGCGGTGCGTTGCCTTATCACAGCGCGATCCGGGGCACGCTCATCACCACCGGGCGTTTTGCCGGGAACTGTGAAAAAGCGGCTCTGCATCCCGGTGCGGCTCCTATTACCTTGATAGATGGTGACCGGCTGCTTGAACTGCTGATTGAGAATAATGTTGGCATTCGACGCAGCAACGCGGTCGAGCTGCTGGATGTGGATTTACAGGTTTTTGATGAGCTGGAAGAGGGATTAAAAGGCGAAATTTAACGTCTTAATCGCTACAATAGACGCCAAATTTTTCCTGATTGAGTTCATCATGGCCAAAGCACCAACAAAAAAAGCCAAAGCAAAGAAAGGCTTTGAAGACACATTATGGGATACCGCGAACCAGCTTCGCGGTAGCGTTGAATCCTCCGAGTACAAGCACGTGGTGCTGAGCCTCGTGTTCCTGAAATTTATCAGCGATAAGTTCGAGGCCCGTCGTCAAAAAATGAAGGACGAAGGCCAGGAAGACTTCCTGGAAATGGAGGTCTTCTATCAGCAGGACAATATCTTCTACCTGCCGGAAAAGGCGCGCTGGTCGTTCATCAAACAGAACGCCAAACAGGATAATCTCGCCGTCCTGATTGATGATGCCCTTTCTACTATTGAGAAGCGCAACCCGACGCTGAAAGGCGCGCTGCCGGATAACTACTTCAGCCGTCAGGATCTGGAGACCAAGAAGCTGGCATCGCTGATCGACACTATCGACAACATCGAAACGCTGGCGCACGAAACCGACGTTGAAGCGCTGTCGAAAGAAGACCTGGTCGGCCGCGTGTACGAATACTTCCTCGGCAAGTTTGCCGCCACCGAAGGCAAAGGCGGCGGTGAGTTCTATACGCCAAAATGCGTGGTGACGCTGCTGACCGAAATGCTCGAACCGTTCCAGGGCAAAATTTATGACCCCTGCTGCGGTTCGGCGGGGATGTTTGTCCAGTCGGTGAAGTTCGTCGAAAGCCACCAGGGGAAAAGCCGCGATATCGCTCTGTACGGTCAGGAGCTTACGGCCACTACCTATAAACTGGCGAAGATGAACCTCGCCATCCGTGGTCTTTCCGCCAACCTTGGCGAACGCCCTGCGGACACCTTCTTCAACGATCAGCACCCGGATTTAAAAGCCGACTACATTCTGGCAAACCCGCCGTTTAACCTGAAAGACTGGCGTAACGACGCCGAGCTGACTAACGATCCGCGCTTTGCAGGCTACCGTACGCCGCCAACCGGCAACGCCAACTACGGCTGGATCTTGCATATGCTCTCCAAGCTGTCGGCCAACGGTACCGCCGGTTTTGTGCTGGCAAACGGCTCGATGAGTTCCAACACCAGCGGCGAAGGCGAGATCCGCGCGCAGATGATCGAAAACGATCTGATCGACTGCATGATCGCCCTGCCCGGCCAGCTGTTCTACACCACCCAGATCCCGGTCTGCCTGTGGTTTATGACCAAATCGAAGGCTGCCGATCCGGCTAAAGGCTATCGTAACCGTCAGGGCGAAACGCTGTTTATTGATGCGCGTAATCTCGGCACCATGATGAACCGCACCACCAAAGAGCTGACGGCGGACGATATCGCCACCATCGCCGAGACCTACCATGCATGGCGCAGCACGCCAGAAGAGCTGGCCGAGCGCGTTAAGCGTGGCGACAGCAAGCTGGCGCAATATGAAGACCAGGCAGGGTTCTGCAAGGTTGCGACAATTGAAGAGATCAAGGCTAACGACTATGTGTTGACGCCGGGCCGCTATGTCGGCGCTGCCGAGCAGGAAGACGACGGCGTGGCGTTTGAAACCAAAATGCGCGAATTGTCGCAGACGCTGTTTGCGCAGATGAAGCAGGCGGAAGAATTGGATAAGGCGATTCGCCAGAACCTGGAGGCGCTGGGCTATGGGGAGTAAGTGGGCCATCGTTAGCATTGACGATATTAAGTTACCTGAGAAATATAGTTGTGTTGGAGGCCCGTTCGGTTCTTCTCTTTCACAAAAACATTATGTCGATTCAGGTGTTCCTGTTATCCGAGGCACCAATTTAGCCGGAGACATATTTTCAGAGAGCGGATTTGTTTTTGTTTCTCCAGATAAAGCAAATGAATTACAACGCAACATGGCCTTTCGTGGGGACATTGTATTTACACAACGAGGAACGTTGGGACAAGTAGCGTTGATCCCTGAAGACTCTATATACGAACGATATATTGTGTCGCAGAGCCAAATGAAGTTGACTGTAAATCCGAAACATGCGGATGCATATTTTATATACACATATTTCAGAACTAATGAAGCCAAGGCATTGATTGAAAATAATGCTATTATTGGAGGAGTTCCTCATATCAACCTTGGTATTTTGAAACAATTTAAGTTGAGGCTCCCTCCACTTTCAGAGCAAAAGCGAATCTCTGAGGTTTCCAAGTCTATTGATAACAAAATAAATCTAAACTACCAAATTAACCAAACCTTGGAACAAATGTCCCAAACCCTGTTCAAATCTTGGTTTGTGGATTTCGATCCGGTGATTGATAACGCACTGGATGCGGGAAACTCAATCCCGGAAGCGCTGCAATCTCGCGCCGAGTTGCGTCAAAAAGTACGCAACAGTGCAAATTTCAAACAACTTCCAGCGGAAGTTCGTGCACTGTTCCCGGCTGAATTTGAAGAAATGGACTTGGGTTTAATCCCAAAAGGTTGGAAATTTTCAAATGTTGATAGCTTACTAAAAAATACAATTGGTGGTGACTGGGGAAGTGATTCAGAGAATGAAAAACATACAACACAAGCTGTGATTGTACGTGGAACAGACATTCCGGACTTAATTTCCGGAAAACTAAGCTCTGCGCCATATCGATGGGTTGAACCGAAAAAGCTTGAAAAAAGAAGAATTAATGTCGGTGACATTATCATTGAAGTTTCAGGTGGGAGTCCAACACAGTCGACTGGCCGCTCAATTTTCATGACTGAACAGATCATTGATCGATTAGGCGGTGTTATCGAACCTGCAAGCTTTTGTCGCAAATTCGAGCCGTTATCTGTAGAACTTGGACTAATCATTAGTTTGCATCTGAGCAAAATATATAATGATGGGAAAATGTGGGAATACCAAAATCAAAGTACAGGTATCGCTAATTTTCAGACAAAATATTTTCTTGGGGCTGAACAGATAGTCATTCCAAGTGTTCAAGTCATTAATGCTTTTTATCGTATCGTTATGCCATGGATTGAAAAATCGCATAATAATGAGCAAATCATCTTGGGTAACCTCCGCGACACCCTGCTCCCCAAACTCATCTCCGGCGAGCTGTCCCTGGAGGATCTCCCCGACCTCATCAAACAAACCGAAGCCGCATAACGCATTTTTGCCCCTGTAAAATCAGGGGCTTTCTGGTAAGGTTTTCTCTTACTACAGGAACCCTTACCAGAAAACCAGCCAGGGCCGGAGCGGGATATGCATCTCTCATTCAGTGAAGCGAAGTTAGAACAGGCAATAATTGAACTGTTACAGGAGCAGGGCTACCAGCACCTGGCAGGCGACAATGTGCCGCGTTCCAGCCTCGATCAGGTGATTATTGAAGACGATCTTCACCACTATCTCGCATCCCGCTATCAGGCTGACGGTATTACGGAAGACGAAATCCAGCGGCTGATTAAACAGTTGACCACCCTGCCCGCTTCCGATCTCTACGAAAGCAATAAGATCTTTTGCACCTGGCTGGCCAATGGCTTCCTGTTTAAACGCGACGATCGTCAGCAGAAAGATCTCTATATCGAACTGCTCGATACCCGGCACCTGCCCGCCGCGCTGCGTGAGCTATTCGATAGCGAAGAAGTACCACTGCAACAGGCTGCTGAAACGCCTGCAAACTATCTTATCCAGCCGTTGAACCGCATTAAGATCGTTAATCAGCTGACCATCACCGGCAAAGAAAACCAGCCGCGCATTCCGGATGCCATCCTGTATATCAACGGCCTACCGTTAGTGGTGTTTGAATTTAAAAGCGCGGTGCGAGAGCAGGAAGCCAATATTGGTGATGCGTATAAACAGCTCAGCACCCGCTATCGTCGCGATATTCCGCAGCTGTTTGTTTATAACGCGCTGTGCATCATCAGCGACGGCGTCAATAACCGCATGGGTAACCTTTTTGCGCCTTATGAGTATTTCTACTCCTGGCGTAAAGTCACTGGTAACGAAAACCGAGAGCAGGACGGCATTCCTTCCCTGCACTCAATGATTCAGGGACTATTTCACCCGGTACGCCTGCTGGATGTGATTAAGAACTTTATCTGCTTCCCGGATAAAGCCAAACACGAAGTGAAAATCTGCTGCCGCTATCCGCAGTACTATGCCGCGCGCAAGCTCTACTACAGTATTGAGCGAGCGCGTAAACCTTACGGCAACGGTAAAGGCGGCACCTACTTTGGCGCCACGGGCTGCGGTAAGAGCTACACCATGCAGTTCTTAACCCGCCTGCTGATGAAAAGCGTCGAGTTTTCCAGCCCGACCATCGTGCTAATCACTGACCGTACCGATCTGGACGATCAGCTCTCCACGCAGATGTGTAATGCCAAAAATTATATCGGTGACGATACCGTGGAGCCCGTCACCAGCCGCGACGATCTGCGGGAAAAGCTTGCTGGTCGTAATAGCGGCGGCGTTTTCCTGACCACCATCCATAAATTTACTGAAGACACCGAATTGCTCTCCGAGCGAAGCAACGTTATTTGTATCTCTGACGAAGCGCACCGCAGCCAGGTCAATCTGGATCAGAAAGTGATCGTCGATAAAGAGAGCGGCAAGGTACGCAAGACCTGGGGCTTCGCCAAATATCTGCACGACTCGCTGCCAGCGGCCACTTATGTCGGTTTCACCGGGACGCCTGTAGACGCTACGCTGGATGTCTTCGGCGCGGTAGTGGACAGCTACACCATGACCGAATCCGTTCAGGATGAGATCACGGTACGCATCGTCTATGAAGGCCGTGCTGCAAAAGTGATCCTGGATGCCAGCAAGCTGGAAGAGGTAGAGAAATATTACGAAGAGTGCGCTAACGCGGGCACCAATGAGTGGCAAATTGATGAAAGTAAAAAAGCCAGCGCTACCATGAATGCGATCCTCGGTGATGAGGATCGCCTGAAAGCGCTGGCGGAAGATTTTGCCAAACATTATGAAAAGCGCGTCGCTGAAGGCTCAACGGTGAAAGGTAAGGCAATGTTTGTCTGCGCCAGCCGGGAAATTGCCTGGGATTTGTATCGTCAGTTAAAAGACTGTCGTCCGGCGTGGTTTGAGGTCAAACAGGCCCCTGAAGGGGTTGTGCTTACCGAGCAGGAGCAGAAAGAGCTGCCACCGTCCGAAATGGTCAAGATGGTGATGACGCGAGGTAAAGACGATGATGCCAAACTGTACGACCTGCTGGGCAGCAAAGAGTATCGTAAAGAACTGGATAAACAGTTCAAAAATGCAAAGTCGAATTTCAAAATCGCTATTGTGGTCGATATGTGGCTCACTGGTTTCGACGTCCCGGAACTGGACACTATCTATATCGATAAGCCGCTGCAAAAACATAACCTTATCCAGACCATATCCCGTGTTAACCGCAAGCTGGAAGGAAAAAGCAAAGGCCTGGTGGTGGACTATATCGGCATCAAACGCCAGATGAACCAGGCACTGGCGATGTATTCCCGCATTGATGCCACCAACTTTGAGGACATTCAGCAGTCGGTCATTGAGGTGAAGAACCATCTCGACCTGCTGTCGCAGGTATTCCATGATTTCGACAGCCGCGCTTACTTTACGGGAGAGCCTCAGGCTCAGCTGGCATGTCTGAATCGGGCGGCAGAATTTGTCATGCAAACTCAGAAAATAGAACGTCGCTTTATGGGGCTGGTGAAGCGCCTGAAGGCGGCCTACGATGTCTGCTGCGGCAGCGAAGCGTTATCGCAGGCAGAGCGAGATCGTATCCATTTCTATCTTGCCGTGCGCTCCATCGTCTTTAAGCTGACTAAAGGCGATGCTCCTGACGTTACCCAGATGAACGCCCGCGTTCGAGAGATGATTTCTGACGCATTAAAGGCAGATGGCGTGGAAGAACTATTTTTCTTGGGCGATAAGAAAGCGGAATCGATCGATATTTTCGACGAGGATTATCTGGCGCGTATTAATAAGATCAAGCTGCCCGCAACAAAGATCCAGCTTCTCCAGAAACTGCTGGAGAAAGCCATCAGCGACTTTAAAAAAATTAACCAGCTTCAGGGGATCAACTTCACCCGTCGCTTCCAGTCCATCATGGATAAATATAATGAGCGCCGGGAAGACGACGTGCTGAATGGTGAAGAGTTTGATCACTTCAGTCAGGAAATGACCGACATTATCTATGATATTAAAACCGAAATGGGCACTTATGCAGATTTGGGAATTGATATCGAAGAGAAAGCGTTTTATGACATCCTGGCACATATGCGTGACAAGTATCAGTTTACCTATGAAGACGACAAGATGCTGGCGCTGGCAAAAGAGATGAAAGCAGTGGTTGATAACACGTCAAAGTATCCAGACTGGAGTAAGCGTGATGATATCAAAGCCAAACTTAAAGTTGAGTTAATTCTTTTACTGCATAAACATAAGTTTCCTCCTGTAGCAAACGACGAGGTCTATCTGGGCGTATTGATGCAGGCAGAAAATTTTAAACAAAATATGGGCTCGATAAAAATTTGATATGTCAACTGATTTTGGCAAAGATTCTTCTTCCGGTGCAACAAGGATTATAAGGAGCATATCATGGCCGAAGGATTAAAAATGTTTTACGCGCGTGATGAGCGCAATGTACACTCCCGCATTCCTGTAAAAGATATTAAAGAGAGCGATAGAGAGGGGCTGATATGTGAGTTCTGCCCCGCTAAAATCAGCTGGGTCAAGGCGCACAAACGTAACGGCAAGAACATTTCAGCGTTTTTACGTTTACAGAAAAATGAGGAACATGCATTCAATTGCAAAAACAGCGTCAAATCAGCGATTACTTCTCTTGTAGCCCATTCACAGAATATTGAAGACGGAAAACTTCTCCTCGAAGCGCAAGATTCAGCGTTCATCTTCCGAATGAACGTCCTTATTGAAGCCAGTGCCGCTCTAAGAAAATCCACTTTAACATTAGAGGAAGAATCCGATCCGAAACAGAAAGCTCGTAAGCGAATTCGATATAAGAAAACAGCAAAACATCTCGCTGATTACTTTAACACGGCTACAGGCATTGCCAAAATCAGAGCAAAAATAGAGGAAAGCAGCGATAAGAAAACACTATCTGACCTTGTCAAGATAGATTATAACGGCAAGAAAATTAGCTGGAATGACTTTTTCTATGATGAAGACCGTTATCCCATTCTTTTTAAAAAGGCCGCAAAAATCGCTCATCCTGTCGCAATTCTTATAACGGTTAAAAAAGCGCGAGAACACATTAATAATGAAAGGAATAATTTCTTCGCCCTCAAAGGAGAGGTATGCACACTGGAGCATGAGGATAAAAGCAAAGAGTTTTTCGCACCAGGTTTAACTTGTAACGATGCTACCTTTTTTGAAAACCTCGAACCAAAAGACGAGATTATTGTTGTCGGTAAAGTACGCCCAACAACAAACCACTGGGGTGAAGGGAAAATCTATAAGAATTTGAACTTTACTATTTTTAACAAAAAACAAATCACACGGTTAACAGATTGAAATACATAAATTATTACACTCTGGCAACGGGAAACCATTTGTCTCCCGTTGCAAGTTAATCAAGCCCCTAACCGATAATCCCAGTCATCCGAGTGAATAACGTTACCGTCACGGTAATGCCAGGTAATCTTTTCATAACGAAGCAAAACAAGCTCCAGATGGCCCTGTTTTTCATGATAAGTCTTTTTCACGTCATGCATCAATGAAAACACCGTGACGACCTTCACCGCTTCCAGCGTTATCGTGAAATAGATTTCTTCCTGACCGGCATCATTGATTCTGTACAGGTCGATAGTCGCTTTCCTGAGCGTACCGCCCGTGCTAAGCGCTTTATAGAGAAAAACGCTGGAGGCATCAATTTCCTTTTCAATAAGAAAGGGACGATGCTGGCGTTTACTCAACGCTCTGCCATTATGCAGGTCAGAGTTATAGCATACGTTATGATAGAGTCCTAATACCTTAATTTGGTTTTCACGGTCTTTAACTTTCACGCTCCCTTTTATGATATTACCCGCATCGTCAGTTAATGACATATATCCCGGAATGGCCATTTAAATATCCTTATCGAATGGAACAGAGTGTTCAAGGTTGGCGATCATAACGGCGAGACATCTTTTACCCTTTGGGCTTTTAACCTTAAATATCTCCCTGATTGAATCGACATAAAGCTTATTACTCTCTGCTTCCGTCTCGGGGAAATTGGCAAAAGCGCAGACTTGTTCAATAGTGAGTAACGGTTTATCGTCATTTAAGATTGCTAAAACACCCTCAGGGTTATGCGGGATGGCTTCAGAAAGCGATGCCTTTAAATCTTCAGCCGTACTGGCGTCCACTCCGGGCTCAAGGGCACTCGCCACGGCTAACCATGCCTGAGTTCCTTTACCTATCTCTGGAATGACATGATTCCACCATTCCGACTCACCGCTATCATTAGCATATAACTCTGCTACAACACTTCTTGCACCTTTATCGTTTATCATCTGGATAATCTGCGCAGAAGTGTGGTTTTTGGCAAAGAGAGCCATCGGAGCACATAAGAAGAGCAGTGCAATCATATATTTCATTATCGCACCACCAGTATCGTGTCACCTGAATCATAAATAATATGACGCTTGTCCTGGCCATTCATAATGATGCAGCCTGCTGATGCAGAACCTGGCGGCTGACCTTTTTTATCACCATGAATTTGAAAATGATCTCTACCAAAGGTATTGGTCCCCGCTATAGGCTCAAGAATAATGGACTCAGCACTTTTATGATTATTCCATCCGGCAATAAAATAAATACCTCTGGGAATGGGTCCTCTGTTTCGTTGACTTTCACACTCTGGCTTATCTTTCGATTCACCCGCACCGCTGTAGCAGTTAGCGACAAACACACCATTATGACTCAATATCCCTGTCGAAACTTTATACTCCCATGTCATCAATACCGTCTCCTTTCATGAATAGTCCTTTATCTTATGGCTAATAAGAGCGTTATAATGGCTACGATGGTCACAAAACATCACGTCCAAAATAAATAAGCACAAAAAATATAGAAAAATTAACAATATATAATTTTGATGTATATAATTTTTATATAAAAGCCGTGTGTTCAGGCAGAGATTGCGTCTCCTCCTTACACCAGCTTTGCACTTTTGGTTCACTTGCCTCTATCCTTAACCCATGGAAAAAATCGCTGAACTCAAACGCGCCAAGCTGCTGGCGCTGTCGCTGCTGCTGATTGCCGCCGCGGCCTTTGTCACCACCCTCTTCCTGCCGCAGACCTTCTGGGTGCGCGGCGTCAAAGCCATTGCCGAGGCGGCGATGGTCGGCGCGCTGGCGGACTGGTTTGCCGTCGTCGCGCTGTTCCGCCGGGTTCCCATTCCGTTTATTTCGCGCCATACGGCGATTATCCCGCGCAATAAGGACCGAATCGGCGACAATCTTGGCCAGTTCGTGCAGGAGAAGTTTCTTGATACTCAGTCGCTTGTGGCGCTGATCCGCCGCTATGAGCCAGCGCAGATGATTGGCGCCTGGTTCAGCAAGCCCGACAACGCCCAGCGCGTCGGGCTGCATCTGATGCAGGTGATGAGCGGTTTTCTTGAGTTAACCGACGACGGGCGCATTCAGCGCCTGCTCAAACGCGCGGTGCATAAAGCTATCGACAAGGTCGATTTCACCGAAACCAGCGCCGTCATGCTGGAGAGCATGACCAAAAACAACCGCCATCAGGTACTGCTGGACGCCATCATCAACCGCCTGATTACCCTGATTCAGCGGGAAAGCACGCGGGAGTTTATTGCCGATCAGATCGTCCACTGGCTCAAAACCGAGCATCCGCGCAAGGCGATGGTGCTCCCCACGGAGTGGCTGGGCGATCAAAGCGCGGAGATGGTGTCGAACGCGGTGAACACGCTGCTGGACGATATCAGCCACGACCGCACGCACCAGATCCGTCAGGCGTTCGACCGCGCCACGCTGAAGCTTATCGACAACCTGAAAAACGATCCGGAAATGGCGGCGAAAGCCGACAACATCAAGCACTACCTGAAGAACGATGAGGCGTTTAACCGCTATCTGGGCGAGATGTGGGCTGACCTGCGCCAGTGGCTGAAGGCGGATATGCAGAGCGAGGATTCGCGCGTGAAGCAGCGCATCGCCAACGCCGGACTGTGGTTTGGCGAAACGCTAACAAACGACGCCAGCCTGCGCGCGTCGCTGAACGAGCATCTGGAGCAGGCCGCGCACCGCGTCGCGCCGGATTTCGCCGCGTTCCTGACCCGCCACATCAGCGACACGGTCAAAAGCTGGGACGCCAAAGACATGTCCCGCCAGATTGAGCTGAACATCGGCAAAGACCTGCAGTTCATCCGCGTCAACGGCACGCTGGTGGGCGGGACGATAGGCCTAATCCTGTTCTTACTCTCGCAAGTCCCAACGCTTATCCATTCAGCGTCCTGAGGATCAGCGCCTTCATGCTGGTAATAGCTGCATCGGGGGAGGCGCTCCCCTGATGCAGCGCGATTCCCAGTTCTCCTGCATCTGGCAGCAGGTGGCTGTCGATCCGTAACGTCTCGGGCAGACCAATACGCGTGCGGAGCGTAATACCCAGCCCCGCGCTAACTCCCGCCCACAGCCCGCTCAGGCTATAGCTGGTATAAGCGATACGCCAGGGAATACCTGCGGCATCCAGTGCCGCGATGGCCCGGCTTCGCAGGAGGCAGGGCGCGTCAAACATCACCAGCGGGAGCGGCTCACCTCGTTGCAGAAGGACCTCAATGTCCTCGCGGGACCGGCAAATCCATGCCAGCGGTTCGCTTCGCACGTAGTCGCCTTCTCGACCTTCCTGCCAGACCATCGCCAGATCGAGTTCATTCGCCGCCACGCCGCGCAGCAGCGGCGGGTTGCGATCGACACGTGCCGTCATGCGAAGCTCAGGGTGTTGTCTGTGAAAATCGCCGAGGACCTTCGGCATCACGGACTCGCCAAAGTCCTCCTGCATACCCAGCCGTACCTCGCCCTGAAGCAACTCACCTCTGATAGCCCGGAGCGCTTCATCATTTAATACCAGCATGCGTCGGGCGTAGCTCAGCAGAATTTCACCCTCTCGGGTCAGTGCCAGCGTACGCCCCTGCTTAACGGTCAGAGCCACGCCACACTGCTGCTCCAGCTTTTTTAACTGGGCACTGACCGCAGAGGTGGACCGACACAGCCTGTCCGCCGCCTCGGCAAAACTGGCGGACTGAATCCCCTCCACAAAGCTGCGCAGCGCGTCCAGGTCTAATGCTGAAAAGCGTTTATCCATATCATCCTCATTTTCAGGACATTCAGTCCTGAACATTGCGATTTTATTTATGGTGGCAGCCTGCGAGAGTGATTTCCAGACGACAGGAGGAATAAAAATGAGCACAACACTGAATCTCGACACGCTTGCGCAGGTTTCCCCTAAGCTGGCGGAACTGAGCCAGCAGGTACTTTTTGGCGATATCTGGCAGCGTCCGCAGCTAGCCCCGCGGGATCGCAGTCTGATCACGCTTGCCGCGCTGGCAGCCCTGGGGCGCACCGCGCAGCTTCCCTGGCATATCGGCTTCGCCCGGCAAAACGGCGTGACGGACGACGAAATAGCCGAAGCGTTTACCCATCTGGCGTTTTACGCAGGCTGGCCGGCCGCCGTCAGCGCGCTGAGCAGCCTTGAAGAGGAGAAACAATAATGCCGTTTGTTCGTATCATGACGGGTGACCGCTATAGCGAGATGCAGCAAAAGCAGATCTCGGACATTCTGCACCAGGCGCTGACGGAAACCTTCGCCGTTCCCGCGCAGGACAGATTCCATTTTATTGAATGCTTCGCGGCCGGGGATCGATACATTGATCGGCACTATCTCAGCACGGGCAGAACGGAGGGGGCGATACTGTTTAATATCGTTGCTGGTAAGCCGAGGAGCACTGAACAGAAATCTGCCCTCTACCACCATCTGGCTGCGCAACTGAATGAGAAGATGGGCATTGAAGGTGAAGACGTGATGGTCGTTATCCAGTTTACGGCCGCTGAGGACTGGAGCTTCAGCGGCGGCAAACGCTATCAGCCCTGAATGACGTAGCGCGTGGCGGCGAAACGGTTCAGGATCAAATGCACCAGAAAGACCATCGTCAGCGTCGCCACCAGCGAAAAGGTCACGGAGGTGATGCGATAGAGATCGCTGAACACCAGGTCGCTGTCCGGGTGCATGTTCTGCCCGAACATAATGCCGATGGTCGTGATGCTGGAAAACCCCACGCCCGCGCCCACTTTCTCCATCACGTGCAGCCGCGCGCCAAACGCCAGGCCGAGGCCAATCAGCGGCATCATCAGCAGCATATGGCTGCTGTGATCGTAGAGGATAAGCTGCACCACCAGAATGTAGAGGCAGCCCAGCACTACCCCGACCACGCGCCAGATGGAGCTTATCACCGCGCCGCGGTAGTGCATAGGGAACAGGATCAGAATTCCTGCCATCAGCGCCGAGAGCGAATCGCTTAAGTCGCTAATCTGAAACACCACGAAAATCATCGTCGCGACGCTGCCGGAGAGCAGCGACTCGTGGCGCACGCGGGCGTCGTCTTTCTCAATCAGCGGCGGCGGCTTGCGGGGCTCCACGTCCGGCAGCAGGTAGTTCATCAGCGCACTCAGGCACACCGCCATCACGCTCGCTTCAATGTTGGAAAACAGCAGCGTGTGCCAGTTGGTGGTGGGGTAGCTCATAAAGTTGAGCATTACGCTCTGGCACACAACGCCCATCGAGCCGAACAGGAACAGCGGCCCTTTGCTCATAAAACGAAAACGCATCACGTAAAGAGCAAATACCACCAGCGTCATGATGACCGGCCATTGGGAAAGATAGCCGATGATAATCACCATTTCGACGCAGTTCAGCGATGCGCTGAAGATAAACTGCTTCGCCACGTGGCGGTTAAACACCGGCACCAGCGACAGCAGCATGATCGGATAGACCACGAAAAACACGCCGTAGCTGGTGTTGTAGAAGCTCGATATGCTCAGGGCAATCATCCCGGCAAAAACGATGCGCAGGGTCTGGCGAAAGTCGTTTGCCGTGTAGACGATGTTGCCGTGCGGGGTAAAGACCCGCGCCAGCGTATTAATAGACATAGTGAAGCAGGCTCACCAGGTGGATCTGCATTCCGGAGAAGAAGCGCGCAAACGGCCCTTCGCTGTTGTAGAGCTGCACGGTCGCCCGCGCGCCGGTTGGCAGCGGCTTCGGCAGCGGCTCGTCCAGCGTGACGTGAATGCGCATGCGTTGGGCATCTCGTACCCAGCGGTTTGAGGTCTCCGGCTGGGAGAGCTGGCCGTTAACCGCCTCCTGGCCTGCGAGGATCCCCGCGTCGCTGCTGGCCACGTGGGCGCGGAACACCTGCCCCGGGAAGGCGTCAAACACCACGGCGGCATCGGTGCCCTGACGGGTATGGCGCAGGCTCTTCTCGCGGAAATCGGCCACGATATCGGTCTGGTTGTTTACCAGCGCCAGCGCGGCGGAGCCGGATGAGGCGTAAAAACCGCGGCTTAACTGCAGGTTACTGACCGTGCCGTCCGCCTGGGCGTAGACCTTTGTCCAGCCGAGGTTCAGTTCTGCTTCATCCAGCGCGTTGCGGTATTTTTGCAGCGTCACGTTGCGGTGTTCTTCGCGCTCGCCGCGCTGGATGCGCAGGTTCCGGATGTTGGCCTGAATCGTGCTGACGGACTGCTCGCTGCTCTGCCAGGCGGTGCGGACCTTATCCAGATCCGCCTGCGAGACGTTCTGTAACGTGCTCAGCTTCTGATAGCGTTCGAAGGTCACCTTGTCGTTACGCGCGGTCAGCACCGCGGTTTTCAGGCTGGCCTGCGCGGCGGCGATCTGCGCGTCCAGCTGTTCGTTAGAGAGACGCGCCTGCTCCAGCGCGATTTGCGCCGCTTCCACTTTATTGCGAAACGGCGTGTCGTCGAGCGCAAACAGCAGATCGCCTTTCTTCACCTGGCTGTTGTTGTGGACATGTACCGCCGCCACGTAGCCGGAGACGCGCGGAGAAACCGGCGTCACCACGCGCATGACGGTGGAGTCCGGCGTCAGCGGGATCCAGATATCCGCGACGACAAAATAGATAAACATCAGCAGGAAAGAGGCAATACTCACCCTTACCCAGCGGGCAAATTTTTGTTCAGGGGTCATTATTTTTCGGTCTTGTTGTCTTCTTCGCGGATTGTCCGCAAATTGCAGGCGATTTGATTTAACGTGGCGCTGAAAATCTCGATATGCTCCGGCGCGATGTGTTGCGATACGCGAGCCTGATAGGTCTCAATCACCTGAGTGAGCCTTTTTAAAATGGCTTTTCCCTCAGGCGTCAGCGTCAGAAGCCGGATGCGCTTGTCATAAGGCGATGTGGTGCGCAGCAGGTAACCCTGTTTTTCCAGCTGTGTCAGGGTGCGCATCAGCGGCGGCAGTTCAATACCCTGCACCTCCGCCAGCTCACTCATTGAGACGTTATCCCCGAGCTGATGAAGCTGCATCATCACCGTCCAGCTCGACTGGGTTAAGCCGGTATCGAGAATGGCATCATCGATCACCGCACGCCACTGGCGCACGATCATTGCCATCCGCATGCCCATCGGCCTGCGGCTAAACAGCGCTTCTTCACTCATGGGGAAACCTCTCGTCACACGCGGTCAAGATAATAGTTATCAGGGTAAGTATCAAGAAACGCGAGACGAAAGAGCAGGAATTGCGAAAACGATGTCTCCCTCTCCCTGTGGGAGAGGGTCGGGGTGAGGGCACCAGCCCGCAGTGGAGTTTAGCGGCTAAAATGCCTCCTGACGGCACTTTTTCCCGAAGCCGTCACCACCACCTCCCTGTACCCCGCCTCCCGCTGGATCCACCCTTTGCTTTCCAGATGAATAAGCAGCGCCGCGCCAGCTTCGCCTCCGAGGTGAAACCGCCGCTCGCTCCAGTCCAGACAGGCGCAGCAGGCCTTGCGGCGCGGATGAGCGCTTAACGACACGCCGAGCTTCAGAAACTGCTCCCGGCCATACAGCGTGAGTGCTGAACCGTCTGCCTCCAGCCAGCCTTCCGCCTGCATGAAATCGTAGATCTTTACCGCCACCGCGCCCGCCAGATGATCGTAGCAGGTGCGCGCCTCCCGCATGGCCTTCGGCGCGGTGGTTTCCGGCGGCGCAATGCGGCTCCAGGAGAGCCCCATCATCTGTTCGATCAGCTCCGCCACGTCGTGCCCCGCCAGACGATAGTAGCGGTGCCGCCCCTGAGACAGACAGGTAATCAACTTTCCCTCCACCAGCCGGGCGAGATGCCCGCTGGCGGTCGAGGGGGCGACGTCTGCCGCGGTGCTCAGTTCAGTGGCGGTCCACGCCCGCCCGTCCATCAGCGCACACAGCATCTTCACGCGCGACGGATCGGCCATTGCCGCCGCCACCGCCGCAATGGCCTGCTCCAGCGCCGCGCCGTTATCAGTCGGTAAGCTTGTCTTTAACATGTGCTGCCCAGGGTTCGGTGATTTCTGCAGCCAGCTTATCATCATCCGTCAGCAGAATAAGGTGATTCGCATGGTCGCTGTACTGGGTAAGAACAGACACGCCGCGTGCCGCCAGCGTCGCCGCAATTTCACCCAGCTCGCCGGGACGCGACTGCCTGAGTTTTCTGATCACCGGCTTTCGCACCGCCTGCACGGTAAACCCGGCCTCCACCAGCACGCGGCGGGCTTTTTCCCCGTCCTCCACCAGGAAATGGGCATCGGTACCGAATACGCCGCCCCCCTCAAGCCCTACGCCGTTGCGCCCCAACAGCTGTCCAAAGCGCGCCAGCTCGCCGGGCCCGTCGCGGAAAATCACGTGAACGTCATACATCCGCGCGGCCTCCCGTTTCGGAACTGTACTCCCGCACCAGCTGTGCCACGCGAATACGGTAGAAAGAGAAAATCGACTCCCGCCCTTCGGCCTGCGCCGCCTGATGGAAAACGTTCTGCTTCCAGCGGCGGACGGCCTCTTCATCCCGCCACCAGGAAAGGGAAAGAATTTTGCCGTCGGTCGTCAGGCTCTGGAACCGTTCGATATCGATAAAGCCGTCGATGTCGGCCAGCAAAGGCTTAAGCTCTGCGGCAAGTTGGAGGTAGCGCGCCTGATGGGCAGGCGCGGCTTTGGCTTCGAAAAGGACTGCGATCATGATGGTCTCTCCGCTGTGATGTTGAGGAGAGAATGCAGGATGGAAAAGCACAATGCTTCGGTAAAGAGCGAAGCTTTAGCCCAGAACCGACCTCGGCTCCATAAACGCGCGGATCCCCCACTCGCCCATCTCGCGCCCCACGCCGGAGTGCTTAAACCCGCCGAACGGCGCTTTCGGTTCATGGGCCAGGGTGTTCACCAGCACGCGACCGGAAACAATCTGCTGCGCCACGCGGCGCGCGCGGTCCGCACCGCCCAGCACCACCGCGCTCAGGCCGTAGTCCGTGTCGTTGGCAATGGCAATCGCCTCCGCCTCGTCACGATAGGGAATTACGCACAGAACCGGACCAAAAATCTCGTCGCGGGCAATCGTCATTTGGTTGTTCACGTCGGCAAACAGCGTCGGGCGCACAAACCAGCCGTCCTGCGTGCCTTCCGGCCGCCCCTCGCCGCCCGCCAGCAGGCGCGCCCCCTCTTCGACACCTTTGCGGATATAGCCCTGCACCCGCTGCCACTGCTTTGCGCTGACCATCGGGCCGACGTCCGTTGATTTATCGCGCGGGTCGCCGGAGTTCACCGCCGCCACGGCCTGCGCCAGCGCGGTTTCGATCTCCGCCTTACGCGAGTAAGGCACCAGAATGCGCGTACCGGCCACGCACGCCTGCCCGCTGTTCATAAACCCGGCCTGAATGACAAGCGGGATCGCCTGCGCCAGATCCACGTCATCCAGCAGGATCGTCGGCGATTTCCCGCCTAACTCCAGCGTCACGCGCTTAAAGCTTTCCGCCGCGTTGCGCAGGATCGCCTTGCCGGTATGCGTCGAACCGGTAAACGAGATTTTTGCCACGTCCGGATGGCGGCTGATTGTGTCACCGACCGTCTCACCCCGCCCGGTGACGATGTTAAACACGCCCGGCGGCAGAGCCGCATCGCGCAGCGCTTCGGTGACAATCTGCGTTTGCAGGGCGCTCATTTCGCTCGGCTTGATCACCGCCGTACACCCCGCGGCCAGCGCGGCCGCCAGCTTGCCGCAGATAAATCCTGCGTCGCTGTTCCACGGCGTAATCAGCCCGGCCACGCCAAGCGGCGTCATCTGCACCGTGGCTGCACCCGCAGGGGTGACGAATTCAAACGCCTCCAGCGCCTCAATCGCCTGAGCAATCACCTCCGCCGGATAGCTGGCCATCCACGCCGAGCGCGAGGCGGGCGCGCCGTACTCTTCGATGACCGCTTCCAGCAGATCGTCGTGACGAGCGGCCACGGCGGCGTGCATACGTTTTAGCGCGGCAATGCGCTCCTGCTTTGTCGTCTGCGACCACGCGGGGAACGCCGCTTTTGCCGCCGCAACGGCGCGCGCTGCGTCAACCTCATCCGCCAGGCGTACCTGCCCGATGACCTGCGCCGTCGCCGGGTTGTATAAATCAAACCGTTCGGTGCCGTGCGGGGTAACAAATTCGCCGTTAATAAAGATCTGTTCGATAGTGTGCATATAAACCTCCTCGGGCTGTGTGAGCACAGTCTGGCACGGCTTCTCCGTTGCGATAATCCACGCTATGCTGCAAGGGTTGTTTCGATTTTCAGGATAATCTATGCATCGTTCAGGTCTGACAGAGCTGGAAGTGGTCATGGCGGTGGTGCGGCGCGGCAGCTTTCGCGGCGCGGCGCAGGAGCTCGGCATGTCCGCCACGGCGGTCAGTAACGCCATCGCCGGGCTGGAGAGCCGCCTTGATACCCGCCTCTTTAACCGCACTACCCGCAGCGTGGCGCTCACCGACGCCGGACAGCGCTACGTGGCGCGCGTTGGCCCGGCGCTGCAGGAGATCCGCTTCGCCAGCGAGGAGATCCACAGCGACACCGGGGAACCCGCCGGCACGCTGCGTCTGAACGTGCCGAACCATATCGGCACCCTGTTTCTGGACCAGCTGCTGATCGACTTTATGATCCGCTACCCGAAGATGCGCGTGGAAACCGTCAGCGAAGCGCGCATGATCGACATCGTTGCCGAAGGCTACGACGCGGGGATCCGCCTTGAGGAGTCCGTGCCGCAGGACATGATAGCCGTGCCGCTGACCGGAGAGATCCGCCAGCTGGTGACCGCCACGCCGGACTATTTTGCCCGTCACGGTACTCCGCAGACGCCGGACGATCTGCTTTCGCATCAGGGGATCGGCATGCGCATGGCCCACGGTGGGATCTACCGCTGGGAGCTGGCGCGTCGGGGGGAAACGTACGCCCTTGCCGTACCGCCGCGCTTTGCGACATCCGATCTTTTCGCCTCGATCCGCGCCGTAAAGGCGGGATTAGGGGTAGGATTTTTGCCGGAACTGTATATCCGGGAAGAGCTTGAGCGTGGAGAACTGGTGAGCGTTTTAAACGACTGGGCGCAGCCCTTTGCCGGGCTGCGCCTGTATTACCCCGGCCATCGCCACGTTCCGCCGGGACTGCGGGCGCTGGTGGCGATGATCCGCGAGCGCGGGATTATTCCAGGTTAGCCTTATTCAGCCCGTAAGCCGCGTCCAGCGAGCCGGGCGCCATGCGGGAGGTGATCCCCAGACGGTTCCAGGCGTTGATCGCCACGATGGCGAAGTTCAGCTCTGAAATCTCCACGTCCGAGAAGTGCTCCGCCACGCTGCGGTACAGCGCGTCGCTCACCCCATGAACGCCAATCTGGGTCAGCGCTTCGGTGAAGGCCAGCGCGGCTTTCTCGCGGGCGCTGAACAGCGGGGACTCGCGCCAGGCCGCCAGATGGTACAGGCGCAGCTCGCGTTCCCCGGCGATTTTGGCCTCTTTAGAGTGCATATCCAGACAGAACGTACAGCCGTTCAGCTGCGACACGCGAATGTCGATCAGGTGCTTCAGCGCCGGGTCGATGGAGGTTTTTGCCACCTCCATGCTCAGGGCAGACAGCGCGTTGGCGAGGGCAGGTGTAACTTTATGGTGGTTAACGCGAGTGCTCATTGTCTTTCCTCTTTTTGTGCGGCATGTGCCGTGCGATGAGGTAAATCTACGCCGTTCATGACATAGTAAAAAGATACAAAAAGCGTGAAATGAGGTAGGACATGAAGCCGGGCTATCACGACATTTATACACGCTATCGCGACAACATCACGCGGGGCGTGCTGAAGCCGGGGGATAAGGTACCTGCCATCCGCGTGCTGGCGGAAGAATTGAAGGTGGCGCGCAAAACCGTCGAAACGGCGTACGCCATTCTGACGGGTGAAGGGTATCTGGTGAGCCAGGGCGCGCGCGGCACGCGGGTCAACCCGGATTTACTGCTGCCGGATAACAATGCCCCTGCGGAACAGCCTACCGGCACGCTTCCGGCCTCGCTTATCAGCCAGCGCGAGCGGGCCGGATTTCTGCGCCCCGGCATCCCCGCCCTCGACAGCTTCCCGTATAAAAAATGGCTGCTGCTGGCGGGCCAGGCGACGCGCGCCATGCGTCAGGAGGAGATGCTCAACCCGCCCGTCCTGGGCTGGTATCCGCTGCGCCAGGCCATCGCCAGCTATCTCAATATCTCACGCGGCTTGTCCTGCACCGCCGAACAGGTGCTGATCACCAGCGGCTACAGCGGCAGCCTGCGGCTGATCCTCGACACCCTCGCCAGCCGCAGCGACAAGGTGGTGTTTGAAGATCCGGGCTACTTTATGGGCCAGCAGCTGCTGAAGCGGATCGTGCCGCGCCTGCACACGGCGCCGGTCGATCGCTGCGGCATTGATACGGAATACCTGCTTCGTCACCATCGTGACGCGCGTTTTGCCATCGTCACCCCCTCGCACCAGAGCCCGCTGGCGGTGACGCTCTCCCTGCCACGCAAGCAGCAATTGCTCGACTGGGCCAGCCAGAACGAGGCGTGGATCATCGAAGACGATTACGACGGGGAGTTTCACTACACCCGCAAGGTGCTGCCGTCGCTGAAAAGCCTCGACCAGCACGACCGGGTGATCTTTATGGGCACCTTCAGTAAAACCATCATGCCGTCGCTGCGCATGGGCTACGTGGTGATGCCCGCCAGCACCGTCGGGGCCTTTACCGACTGCGCGGATATCACCACCAGCGGCCAGCCGGTGCTGATGCAGAAGATCCTCACCGCGTTTCTCAACGAAGGGCATTTTTTCCGCCATCTCAAAAAGATGCGTGCGCTGTACCAGACCCGCCGCGACTGGATGATTTCCGCCCTGCGCGAGGTGTATGGCGATCTGTTTTTCACCGAGCAAAACGACGGCGGGATGCATATCGTGGCGTTTCTCACCAAAGGGAGCTGCGACCGGGAAGTGGCCCGCTGCTGGCAGGAACAGCAGTTGCAGGTCAATGCGCTCTCGGAGTGGTATCGCGGGTCGGGCAAACGCTACGGGCTGGTAATGGGCTATAACAACGTGCGGTCGTATCAGGAGGCGCTGGAGCTGCTGGAAAGGCCGAAACGGCATACGCTGGAGATATTACTCTGAATTCAGATATCTGCCCAATTAGCACCATTTTAAAATATCGATATAATCTGATGGCTTTTTACATTTCTAAGGAAAAGAAAATGAAATCAATTTTGGGATTTGATTATTTATTAACACCACGCGTGCTGGTCTTATTTTACTGGATCGCCATGCTGCTTATTTTTGCAGGCGGTGTGTATACCATGTTCAGCGACCATCTCATCACCGGCTTTTTCGGTACGGTATGCAGCCTGGTCGGATGCCGCGTGATGTTCGAACTGATTATGGTTGCGTTCAAGAACAACGAATATTTGCGCCGTATCGCTGAAAACACGTCCGTAAAATCTGCCGAATAATCCGCTTGTTATATGCCGGGTGGCGGCTACGCCTTACCCGGCCTACGCTCTTCTGTAGACCCGGTAAGCGTAGCGCCACCGGACAACCCTATCCTCATACATCATATCGCGATAACCCAACGTCCTTGAGCTGCTCGTCGCTCATCTGGCTCAGGATGCGGCGGGTCCGGTTGATGCGATACCAGTTGCGGATCGTTTTGCCGATCCAGACAAATACGACGAACGGACGTTTTGAACGGTTTTCGTAGAATTCCATAATGCTCTCCTCACTGTGCCAGTGGGGTTATCATCCTGGAAATCGACCTGCGCAATACAGATGCAAAAACAACTTTTGTTTAACATACAGATCCGCTAAAACGGTATCTGCATGCCGGTTTTTGCGGCAATCTGTACTGGTTTAATAATCTGTATGGTGAAAATAAAGGATACAGCATGACACGCTATCAACACCTGGCCAACCTTCTGGCAGAACGCATTGAACAAGGGCTGTATCGCAGCGGCGAGCGTCTGCCGTCGGTGCGCGCCCTGAGCCAGGAGCATGGCGTGAGCATCAGCACCATACAGCAGGCCTACCAGATCCTCGAAAACCTTCAGCTGATCACCCCCCAGCCGCGCTCCGGCTATTTTGTCTCGAAACGCAAAGCCCAGCCGCCCGTCCCGGCGATGACGCGTCCGGTGCAGCGCCCGGTGGACGTCACCCAGTGGGATGAGGTGATGATGCTGCTGGACGCCCGCGCCGACAAAGAGATGATCTCCTTTGGCGGCGGCTCGCCGGACATTAACCAGCCGAGCCTGAAGCCCCTGTGGCGCGAGATGAGCCGCCTTGCGCAGCATAACCCAAGCGAGATGCTGAGCTATGACGTGCTCGACGGCCGCCTTGAGCTGCGCGAGCAGATCGCCCGCCTGATGCTGGACGGCGGCTCTACCGTCTCGGCAAGCGACATTGTGATCACCAACGGCTGCCACGGCGCGCTGTCGATCGCCCTGCTCTCGGTGTGCAAGCCGGGGGACATCGTGGCGGTGGAATCGCCGTCGTTCCACGGCACCATGCAGATGCTGCGCGGGTTTGACATCAAGGCGATTGAAATTCCCACCGACTCTGAAACAGGGATCAGCATCGAGGCGTTAGAGCTGGCAATGGAGCAGTGGCCGATCAAGGCGGTGATCCTGGTGCCCAACTGCAATAACCCGCTCGGGTTTATCATGCCGGAAGCGCGGAAAAAACAGGTTTTAGCCCTCGCCCAGCGGCACGATATCGTGATTGTGGAGGATGACATTTACGGTGAGCTGGCGGCGGAGTACCCGCGCCCGCGCACCATTCACTCGATGGACATCGATGGCCGCGTGATCCTCTGCAGCTCGTTTACCAAAACCGTGGCGCCGGGCCTGCGCGTCGGCTGGATTGTGCCGGGACGCTATTACGACCGGGTGATGCACATGAAATACGCCGCGGGCGGGTTTAACGTGCCGGGCACCCAGATGGCGGTGGCGGCGTTTATTCGCGACGGCCATTACCATCGCCACGTGCGCCGTATGCGCCAGATTTATCAGCAGAATATGGAAACCTACACCTGCTGGGTGCGGCAGTATTTTCCGGCAGAGATTTGCGTCACGCGCCCGCAGGGGAGCTTCCTGCTGTGGGTTGAGCTGCCGGAGAAGGTGGATATGGTGTGCGTCAGCAAGCAGCTGTGTCGGCTGAAGATCCAGGCGGCGGCCGGGTCGCTGTTTTCCGCCTCCGGGAAGTACCGCAACTGCCTGCGGATCAACGTGGCGCTGCCGCCGACGGATAAGCATCGCGAGGCGTTGAAGAAGATGGGCGAGGCGATTGTGATTGCGATGGAGGAGTAGTACGTTTTTTTGCGCCGGTGGCGCTACCGAATAGAGTAGGCCGGGTAAGGCGAAGCCGCCACCCGGCAAAATCAACGACTCAGAACTTCCACGAAACGCTGCCCACAATGCTGCGTTCTGCGCCGAAGTAGCAGTAAGAGAGCGAGTTACACGCCGCAACGTAGCTTTTGTCCGTCAGGTTATTGACGTTCAGCTGCGCACTCACGCCCGTGAGCCCCACTTTCGACAGGTCATATCCCACGACCATGTCCACCAGCGTGTACGATGGAAGCGTATGGGTGTTCTGGCGATCGCTGGCGATCCCGTTGACATAGCGCACGCCGGAGCCGACGGTCAGGCCGTCCAGCGGGCCGGTTTTGACGTCGTAGCTCAGCCAGGCGCTGGCCATGTTACGCGGGGCATAGACGGCGCGCTTGCCCTCCTCTTCCGGGCTGCTCTTCTTATAGCGAATATCCGTGTAGGTGTACGCCGCCTGCATACGCAGGCTGTCGGTCAGCTGACCAATCGCCTCCAGCTCAACGCCTTCGGATTCGATTTCACCGATGGAACGGTACGGATCGGTCGGCTCCTCTTTGGTGGCAATGTTCTTCTGGTTGATGCGGAACACCGAGGCGCTGAACTGGCTGTTCATCCCTTCTGGCTCATACTTCACGCCCGCTTCCCACTGCTTGCCCTTCATCGGATCCAGGATATTGCCCTGCTCGTCAGCAAAGCTGGTCGGCGTAAAGGCGGTGGAGTAGCTGACGTACGGCGCAACGCCGTTATCAAACAGATACAGCAGCGCCGCGCGGCTGCTGAAGTTGTTTTTATCCAGATCGCTGCGGGTGTGGTTGAAGTTGTCGACGTTCGACACGCTCACCTGGTCGTAACGCCCGCCGAGCGTCAGGCGCCAGCGGTCAACGGACATCTGATCCTGTAGGTAGTAACCGGTCTGGCGAAGCTTATGCTTTTCCCTGCTGTACTGGGTGATGTAGTCCGGCTTCGCACCGTAAACCGGGTGGAAGGCGTCAATCGGCGGGAAGCCGCCATAGTAGCCGGTCACGTTGTTGGTGCGGTCCTGATAGTCCATGCCGATCAGCACGCGGTGGTTCACCGCCCCGGTGTCGAAGCTGCCGTCGACCTGGTTATCCAGGGTGATGGCGTTCATCTTCTCGTCAGAGCCGGAATAGCCGCGGTTCAGCTCGGTGTCATTCAGCCAGCCTGCGGCATACACCTGGTTCAGCTCCACTTTGGTGTGCAGGTAGCGCAACTTCTGGCGCACGGACCAGCCGCTGTCAAACAGGTGCTCAAGGTTATAGCCGACCATGTTTTCCCGACGATCGTACTTGTCGTAATCGTCTTCGCCTTCAAAGAACGTGTTGGAGATTTTCTTCCCGCTGTGCGGCACAACGGTGCCCTCGTACGGCAGGCCGGAGTGGCTGCCGCCTTCCGGATCGCGGTGCAGGTAGGCCATCAGATCCAGACGGGTGTTATCGGTGATACGCCAGGTCAGGCTCGGCATCAGCGCGTAACGCTCTTCCTTCAGCGGATCGAACTGGGAATCGGCATAGCGGGTCATCCCGCTGAGGCGCACCGCCACGCGGTCATTGTCATCAACCGGGCCGGTGACGTCGAACATCGCCCCACGCTGGCTATTGTTCCCGGCGAAGAGCTTGATCTCCCCGCCCGGATCGAACGACGGCTTACGGGAGGTAAGCGCCACAATCCCGCCAGGCGATGAACGGCCATAGAGCACGGAGGCCGGACCGCGCACGACTTCGATACTGTCCAGGAACCACGGATCAACCACCAGCGAGCTGTGGGAGTTGGTGTCGCCCATCATCTTCAGGCCGTCCAGGTAGACGTTGTCCAGGCTGCCGTCAGAGAAGCCGCGCAGCACCATGTAGTCAAAGCGGTTAGACGCCCCAATCTGGTTGCTGTAGACCCCCGGCGTGTAGCTCACGGCCTGCCGCACGCTGGTTGCGCCCTGCTCTTCGAACTGCTCGCGCGTGACGATAGAGACCGACTGCGGAGTTTCAATATCCGGCGTTTCAAGCTTGGTGGCCGCAGACTGCATCTGCGAGGTCACCACCACGGTGTCAGTTTTTTGCGCATCCTGCGCCAGTAAAGGAAAAGCGACGCTACCGGTAACCCATCCCACCAGCAGTGCCAGACGCGATTTAGCAAACATAACCCTCTCCAGAGATATTTCTTATTGTTAATAAGAATTATTACCTTTTTGAGAGTGCAAACGGCTATGCGCGCCGCCAGGTTACGTATGCGCGATGCTAAACCGCACGGGATGCGTTCGCGCGATGGGCGAAATTACGTTAGCGGAGTTTGCGCACGTCGCCCGGAGAAATCCCGTAATGACGACGAAACGCGGTGGCGAAGTTGGTAGCATGCTGATACCCGCACATCCAGGCCGCCTGCTGCACGCTGTGGCCTTCCAGAAGATAGCGGCGCGCCAGCGCAAGGCGACAGTCGCGAAGATAATCGAAGAGGGTGCAGCCGTAGCGCTGACGGAACTTGCTGCGCAGGCTGCTTGGGCTCATTGCAGCCAGGGCTGCCAGCTGCGCGAGAGTATGATCCCGTTCAGGAGACTGTTCCAGCATGCTCCGTACGCGTTCCAGGCGCGCATGCTCAGGGCGGCTCGGGCAGGGCTGCTGGCGCTGGTTCAGGCCGTGGCCGAGCAGCTGGTACATCAGCCCCTCCAGCAATAGCTTACGCGCGAGCATGCTTCCCCTCTGCTGCTGCGCATGCTGAATGCCTGACATAACAAACTCGGGAACGTGCCAGACAAACGTGGGTGTATTCAGGTTTTGCCATTCCAGCAGCAGTGACTCAAGCAGGGCTTCTCGCCCGGCTTCATGCGGGTACACGCCAAACGAGAGCGTTTTCAGCGCGCTGTCGGCGTCGTGACGCGCACTCATCACCTGTTCCTCACTCAGACGGGCGCTGAACGCCATGCCGGGACGAACGTGATAGTCGATGCCATTGAGCGCGATCGTAACGCACCCTTCCAGAACTACCAGCATATAGAGCGGGCTGCTGTGGCGGGATGTGGTTTCGTAGGGTTGTAATACATGCACGTCGGAGTGGGTCAGCGAAATGCCGGACGAGAGCGTCATCTCTTCCACATTCCCCTGCAACACCGGGCTGCCGCTGATCTGCTCCCCTTTTAACAGCGGGAAACGGTAGTCGATGCCGTAGCGCTCGCCGAATACCTGAAAATCCTCAACAAAAAATATGCGTTTCGCTGATCTATTTTCACTCTGGAGCATAATTCGGGGCCTGCATCGGGAAAAGGACAGGCAAAACAGTACCATCCCTTTGCCATATCAGCAATCACCGGGCGCAGACACTATTACGCTCCGGACAAAGCCGGAGCGAAGATATATATTTCTTTACGAGAAATATATTTATGCTTCCTGCCACTCAGCAAAAACCTCTTTATGGTTTTTGGTCAGGATAACTTTATTATCTTCGACCTTATCGACCCAGCCGAGAGGAATAAAGTGGTGCTTGCCGCCTGATTCAGGGTCACTCTTCGCAAGCTTGATACGCTCGCCGTCTAAATGGTCCACAACCCCGACGTGCGTTCCGCAGCTGGCGACAACCTGAGTGTGATCCTTAATTGCGCTTTTATCTACCATAATCATTCTCCTGTTTCGGTTATTTGCCTGTTGCACGAAAAATAACTGTAGCGCATAAATTCAGGCTTAAAAGGCTTATTAGCATTTTGAAACATCATTGACAGAATGGAATATGATGTCTATTTAACGCCGAAGTGAAAAAATAAGAATGAGATGAATTATTTCCGACTGATTATTTCCCGATCATAATTAAATTATCGCAACCAACGAGGAGGTATTTATGACGATTCGCAACAATAATCGGGCAGAAATTTCGCTGGCTCTTGGTGAAGCGGTCCTGGACATCGTGCAAAAAGGCCATGAATTATCGCGAGAGAATCTCGCCCAGGCGATGAAAATCAAAGCGGAGAAAGAGCGCGACGACGAGCGGCTTTTGAACTACTGGAAGGCGTGTAATATGCTGGTTTGAACGTAGCGGCGTTTAGGCTGACTAAACGCCGCCTCATGTTACTCGTCGAAGTACCAGTACCCCTGGTTAATCAGCCCGGTGAGTTCGTCAACAAACGCCGGGTTTTTCAGCGCGTCGCCCAGCTCGGCCTGGCCGAGCTCGGTGTAGCGGCACAGCGCATCCGCGCCCTTCGCGTCTACCGTCTCCAGCTGTTCACTGTTGATGAAGACGCTGCCGTTAACGTTCAGCACGCGCAGGCCGCTCAGGCGCGACAGCGTTTCGCCGCCCTGCAGCGCGTCGAGCACCTCGTCTGCCGAATACGGCGGCTCGGCGGCGGCGATATCCAGCTCGTGGCGCGGCGTGGAGACGAAGCTGCCAAACCATTTCGTGAAATCGTCCGGCTTGCTAATCATGTCGATCATCATCTGACGGATACGATCGAGCTCGTACTGCTCCACGCGGCCCGGGTGTTCGCGGCAGGTCAGATCCGGATCGCTATAGTGCTCGCCGCCCAGATCGTTTTCCAGCGCGTAATCGGCGAAGCTGCTGATCAGATCGCGGCCGTTCGGCCCGCGGAAGCCGACGGAGTAGTTGAGCGCGGTTTCATGGGTGAAGCCGTCGTGCGGGAATCCAGGCGGAATATAGAGGATATCGCCCGGCTCAAGATCTTCGTCGATGATCGGCTCAAACGGATCCACGTGCAGCAGCGCCGGATGCGGGCAGAACTGACGCATCGGCAGCTTGTCGCCCACGCGCCAGCGGCGGCTGCCCATCCCCTGAATGATAAACACGTCGTACTGATCGATATGCGGACCCACGCCGCCGCCCGGCACGGAGAAGGAGATCATCAGATCGTCCAGACGCCAGTCCGGCAGGACGCGGAACGGACGCACCAGCTCTGCGGCGGGCATATGCCAGTGGTTCACCGCCTGCGCCAGCAGCGACCAGCCGGTTTCGCCCAGACCGTCAAAGTGCTCAAACGGACCATTGCTGGCCTGCCATTTGCCGTTAGCGTGGCTCACCAGACGGCTATCGACTTCCGGCTCCATCGCCAGGCCTGCCAGCTCGTCCGGGGTAATCGGGTCGACAAAATTCGGGAAGGCATTTTTCAGCACTACGGGTTGTTTTTGCCAGTATTTCTCAAGAAATTCCGGCCAGTTCAGGTTCAATTGATACGCCATGGGTAGCACCAGTGAGAGGGGAAACAGGCGCGATTATAGGCAAGAAGGCAGAGGGGGAACTTGTCATGGGTCAAACGAGCGCGCGTAGGTCGGGTAAGGCGAAGCCGCTACCCGACACGTACACGGCGGTAAAACTTAATCCAGGTTCAGCTCGTCGTAATGGGTAATCAGTTTGCCCACGATGCCGTAGTCCAGCGCTTCTGCCGGAGACATCCAGTAGTTGCGGTCGGTGTCTTTTTTCACTTTTTCCAGCGGCTGGCCGGTGGCATCAGCGATCAGCTTGTTGACGCGATCCAGCATGCGGATGATCTCGCGCGCTTCGATCTCAATATCCGTCGCCTGACCGCGCACGCCGCCCAGCGGCTGGTGGATCATAAAGCGGGTATTCGGCAGCGAGTAGCGGTGCTCTTTTTTCGCTGCCAGGAAGATGGTGATCCCGGCGCTTGCCACCCAGCCGGTGCCGATAACGTGCACTTCCGGGCGGATGAACTTGATGAAGTCGTGAATGGTGTCACCCGCTTCCACGTGGCCGCCCTGGCTGTTGATGTACAGCTTGATCGGATCGTTGCTGACGCTTTGCAGCAGGATCATCTGGGTAATGACCTTCTGCGCCAGCTCCTGGTTGATCTCGCCGGAGATGACAATCGAACGGGACTCCAGCAGTTTTTGCTGCAGAGCGCCCGCGCCGCTTGACCCTTCCGCTTTGTCCTTGTCGCTTTCTTTCAGTGTGTAGTGCATTGTTGTTTCCTCAGCTTGTCGCGCTCAAAACCAGAGTGTAGCCTGTTTTATCGGTGAAAGTCCTCACAGACAAATAACGAGGGATCTTATGAATATTGCACATGTCGCACTCTGGACCCGCAGCCTTGAAGCCCAGGTTCAGTTCTGGGAAACGGTGTTTAATGGCCGCAGTAACGAACGCTACGTCAGCAAAAACCGTCCGGGGTTTGAATCCCATTTTATTACCCTGGATGACGGGCCGACCCTCGAGCTAATGACGCTGCCGGACCTGCCCGACGCCCCGTCGCACCCGGAGTTTATCGGCTGGGCGCATATCGCCATTAACGTCGGCAGCAAGGCAAAAGTGGACAGCATGGCCGAGCGGGCGCTGGCAAACGGCACGCTGCTCAGCGCCCCGCGCATGACCGGGGACGGCTTCTATGAAGCGGTAATCGCGGACCCGGACGGCAACCGCATCGAGCTTGTCGGTGCATAAAAACAGCGTTTCATTCCTTCACCGCCCCCGCCCCGGCTCGCTATACTTCATATGGTTATCATATTGTTAAATGATAATGATATTTAATGTGTTAAGATGAAAGTCAGCATAAACAGTCTCTTACGCCACCGTTGGGACTGTTTGCATCCTCGACATTTAAATCAGCACCGGGGCGGTGAATGGAACACATTGTGTATGTGGTTGATGACGATGACGCGGTCAGGCAGTCCGTAATCGGGCTGCTGGAATCGGCAGACTTAAACGCCATCGGCTTTTCATCAGCAGAAACGTTTCTTCAACACCGGTTTGAGGATCTGCCGTCGTGCGTGATCCTCGACATGCAGATGCCCGCCATCTCTGGCTTCGAGGTGGCGGACGCGCTCAAAGACAGCGGGCGCGAGATCCCGATTATTTTTCTCACCGGCCACGGCACTATCCCGATGTCGGTGCGCGCCATCAAAGGCGGCGCGTACGAATTTCTCACCAAGCCCGTTGAATCCGCCGCGCTTATCGACGCCATTGCGTCCGCACTGCAGCTGGCGGAAAACAACGCCGTGCGCAATAAAGAGCACTACGCCCTGAAGCAGCGCCATCTGTCCCTCACGCCGCGCGAGCACGAGGTGCTTGAGCTTGCCATCACCGGCAAGCTCAACAAGCAGATTGCCGCCGAGCTGGGCGTCAGCGAGATCACGGTGAAGGTGCACCGCCGCCGCGTGATGGAGAAAATGCAGGTGCGCTCCGTGGCCGAGCTGGTCAGGGCCGTTGAGCGCCTGACCAAAAGCCAGCCCGCGGAGTAACGTTTACCCTTCCTGCGCGGCCAGCGGCAGCGCGAAGGTAAACGCCGTGCCGTGCGGTTCCCGGCGGCGCGCGCTCAGCTTTCCGCAGTGGCGCTCGATGATGCTGGCGCTGATGGTCAGCCCCATCCCCATCCCCTGCGGCTTGGTGGAGTAGAACGAGTCAAAAATCTGCTCCAGCCGTTCGGGCTCAATGCCGCTCCCGGTATCGGCGATCTCAACGATCACTTTCCCGTCCGCGTTGGCGGTGCTGAGGATGATGGTGGTGGCGCGATCCCTCACCTCGGCCATCGCTTCTACCGCATTCATCACCAGATTCAGCAGCACCTGCTGGATCTGCACGCTGTCCCCGGTGATAAAGCTGTCGCTGGCGTTCAACAGATAATCAACGCTAATGTGTCTCTGCTCCAGCTCGCTGCGCGAAAGCGTGATGATATGGTGGATCAGGTAGTGCATATCGATGCGCGAGAAGGTGGGATCCTGCTTGCGCGTCAGGGACTGGATGCTGCGAATGATCTCCCCCGCACGCGCGCCTTCCGCGGCGATCTCCTCCAGCCCTTCGCGCACTTTATCCAGGCGGGCGGGCTCGCGGCTGAGCCAGCGCAGGCTCGCCCCGGCATTCGAGACGATGGACATCAGCGGCTGGTTGATCTCGTGGGCGATGGAGGAGGTCAGCTGCCCAACGGTGGTGGCGCGGGAAACGCGCGCCAGATCCGCCTGCGCCACCCGCATAGCATCTTCCGCGGCGCGCTGGCTGGTGATATCGGTAATGATGCCGTAGTACTCGTTCACCTCGCTGCCCACCCCCACCGGATCGCCAATTCCGAGGATGTAGCGCGTTGAGCCGTCGGTGCGCTTAATACGAAACTCCGCACGCATGGAGAGCCCGTCGCGCACGCTCTGGGTGACGATGGCGCTGATGCGGGCGTAATCGTCCTCGTGGACGAAGGTTAAAAACTCCGCCATGGAGATCATCTTTTGCTGGTCGGGCAGGCCGAGAATGCGGGCGTACTCTTCCGAGACAAACATCAGATCCTGCTCCAGCTCCCAGCGCCAGCTGCCGGTGTGGCTGATCTGCTCGCCCAGCATCAGCGAGGTCTGGCTGGCGCGCAGCTCTTTTTCCACCCGGCGGCGCTGAATATTCTCCGCCAGCAGCTCGGCGTAGAGCCGCGCCGTCTCCAGGGATACCGCTGCCTGCGCGCCCAGCAGGCTGACCACGCGCGAGTGCTCGGCGGTGAAGACCTCCGGCATCAGGCGGTTTTCCAGGTAGAGCACGCCCACCAGCCGCGCCTGTTTGAACATCGGGACGCACATCACCGCCGCCCCCGAGGTCACCAGATAAGGGTCCTGGCTGAAGGGATGAAACTCCTCCGGCTTGCCGGTGCGGATCTCCTGCCCGGTGCGGATCACCGCAGCCAGCACCGACAGCGGCATGTCGGTCGCCATCGGCACGTCTTTCAGGATCCGCACCCGCACGCCGTCGGTGCTGGTCCAGGCGCTGGCCTCGATCTCCGGGATCAGGTTATCGCTCACGCGAAGCAGCAGGCCGCGCTGCGCCCCGGCGCGTTCGAGCAGGATGGTCATCAGGTTTTCAATCAGGCGCTCAAGATTGATCTCTTCCGACAGCGCGCGGGAAGCCTTGATCACGCTCTGCAGATCGCGGATCGTCTCGTTCTGAGCAAACGCCACCGTGTCGTAGGCGCTGGCCTGCCCGGAGGCCAGCAGGTGCGGGAAATCCTGCTCCAGCTGGCGCACCTTGGCCTGCGCGCCCGCGCGGCCCCAGGCGGCAATCGAGCCGCGGAAGTGCGCGTCTGATGCGGTCGGGTAGCCGCAGGCCAGCGCAAAGCGGCCCGCCAGCTCGTGGGCCAGGGCGTTAATCGGGTTAAAGCCACCCTCGCGGGAGAGCCGGACCGCCTTCTCATACTGCTCAAGCGCAATGCTGTTCATCCCGTCCAGACGGACAATTTCGGCGTAGATCAGCGCCTCTTTATCCGCGAACGTGCCGGGATTAATGCGCGCCCAGAGGGCGATTTTGTCGTAGTGAGCGTGAATGCTGCGGCGGTGATTCGCCGAAAATGTCTCCGGCGTCAGCTGACGTGAGAGCGCCAGCGCGCTGTAGAGATGGTAATCCAGCAGATGGATGTGGCCCGGCGCAGACCACGCGTACCAGCCCGCCATCTCAAGATCCGCCTGCGCGTCGGTATACTCGCCGCAGGTAAAGTGCGCCATGCCGCGGTAGAGCCAGTACCAGAACAGCATGGTGGAGGTCTGCTCCGGGGCCTGCTCCGGCGACGCGGGAAGCAGCTCCTCGGGCAGCGCCTGCGACGCGGTCCAGGTGCCGATCGTCGGCGTGCGCAAAAACTCCACGAAGGTGCGCTGGAGCATCAATATGGTCTCCACGTCCTGGAAGTGGGTTTTACGTACAAACGCCAGGCCGCGATCGATGCTGGTCAACACTCCGTCCAGGTGATCGCCCCGTGAGAGGAAGTTAATGACCTGATGGCAGGCGGCAAAGCAGGCCACCGTCATATCGCCGTGGGTAACGGCGGCGGTGAAGCAGGCTTTTGCGCACTCGATGGTGAACGACAGCGGCTGGGTCCAGACGCTGAGCTGGTCGAGGGGCAGCAGGGTTTTGGCTTCAAACGCGTCGTAGCCGTGGCGGTTCACCAGCTCGCGGGCCAGGGTGCCGTACTGGAACCCGAGGCGGTACTCGGCGTAGCGCTGGCCAATCAGCACGCCAAACCAGGCCATCGCCGTGGTGGAGGCGCCAGTGATGCCGTGGTCGAGGGTCAGGTGCATCATGCGGCAGAGCAGCAAAAAATGCAGGCGCGGGCAGATGAAGCTGGCGCAAATGCTGGCGCTGTAGAGCAGGTTCATCACCGCTTCGGTTTCCGGGTTATCCATTCGCGACAGCTGGGCAAAAAGGCTTTGCGGCGCGTCGGCCGTGCGGTTGCAGAAGTGTTCCCAGGCCTCGTCGCAGTCGGCATCTTCCGGGTGGCGGCCAATCTGAATACCGAAAATCCCCAGCCAGCAGAGCGCCGCCTCCAGCGCCAGACGGCTGTCCGACTGGCGAATGTACACCTCCACCAGCAGGTTGGCCGCCAGCGCCTTTTCGGTCAGCCCGCCGGGACAGCCGAGGATGGCGTCACACAACTCGCGGGTGCGCTCCAGGTGCCCCAGAGCAAACTCGCAGCCCGCCTCTTCGATATCAAGCATAAAGTCTGACACCGTTCCGGCGTTGCCCAGCGCTCTGGCGGTCTGGATATAGCTGAGCGCCGATGGATAATCCCCCGAACGCTTTGCCCGTCGTGCGGCCAGCAGGCTCAGCTCGCGGAACATCTGGCGCTGCGGCGCGGGCTGGATGCAGTCCAGCGCAGCCGTGACGTGGTGAACGGCGCGAAACAGCAGTTCGTTCCCCGCGGCCTGACGCGCGGCATCGGCCAGCAGGCTGGCGGTGGTCAGGTGAAGATGGCTTTTCTCATGCTGATCCAGCATCGCAAAGGCCGCCTCCTGCACCCGGTCGTGGGTGAAGGCGTACTCTTTTTCCGTCAGCACAATGAGCTGGGCCATCACCGCCGGATGCAGCGCATAGCGCATTTCCGCCATCGACATGCTGACCACCCGGCAGATCATCTCCATCTCGCCCGTGCCGCCGAGGCAGGCGAGGCTGCCCAGCAGGCGGCGCGTCTCGTCGGGCAGCTCTTCGAGCTGCTCCAGCACCAGGGTAACGACGTTTTCGGTGTAGTGCCGGGCGCGGATCGCCTGCAGATCGTAGTGCCACTTATCCTGATATTTGTTGTGCACCACCAGCCCGTCATCCACGATGCGGCGGAAAAACTCGTGCACAAAGAGCGGGTTGCCCCCGGTTTTCTCGTGGATCAGCGTGGCGAGGTCGGTCGTCGCCGCGCTGCGGGCACGAAATATCGTCGCCAGCCAGCGCGCCACCGCCTTCACGGACAGCGCCTGCGGGACAATTTCAGTCGCGTTTTGCGCCGCCTCCGGCAGGCTCGCCAGCTGCTGTTGCAGCGTCGGTTCAGACAACGAACCGATATCGCGGTGGGCGACCACCAGCAGCAGCGGGATAGCGCCGCAGGTCACCAGCAGATGTTTCAGCGTATGCAGGCTGGCCGCGTCGCTCCACTGGAGATCGTCGAGCACCAGCACCAGCGGGCAGCCCTGAGAAGCAAAGGTTTTTACCAGCGCCAGCACCATATGGCTGAAGCGCGCCCGGGCATCAATGGAAAACGTATCCGCCGAGTAGCGCGGCTTGCTCTCAAGGAGCAGCCCCAGCTCGGGCACCAGGCTGACGGCCAGCGCTTCGTACCCCTCCAGGGCGCGCGACAGGCGGATTTTCCACTTCGCCACCTCTTCCGCGGGCAGCCCCAGCAGGTGCAGCGTCAGGGTGCGGAACGCGGAGCTTAATACGCCGTAGGGCAAAGACGGCGAGAACTGATCGACTTTCCCCACCGCCAGCAATACCTGACGCTGCTGCAGCGTTTTGAGCGCCGTCGCGATGATGGACGATTTGCCAATCCCCGACGGCCCGCCGATCGTCACCAGCTCCGGCACCAGGTTCTGCCCCACCCGCTCAAACGCGGCAATGACGTCATTCGCCTGCGGATGCGTCGCGAACAGGGAGTCCGCCAGATGGATCGCGGGAGTGCGGTCCTGCTGGCCGGGGGTAAAGGCGACGATCTCGCCCTCACAGGTCAGCGTCGCCTGGCAGCGGCGGAGGTCGGCAATCAGCCCGTCGACCGTCTGGTAGCGGTTATCGGGGTGCTTCTCCAGCAGCTTGAGGATGATGGTCGACAGCATTCCCGGCACGTCCGGACGAATCACGTCCGGGGCCAGCGGCTCCGAGGCAATATGGTAGTGCGCCCAGTTGGTTTGATCGTCCTCCCCCAACTCAAACGGCAGGCGTCCGGTCAGGAGTTCATACAGCACCATGCCGAGGCTGTAGAGATCGCTGCGGCCGTCAACGGGACGCCGGGTGCGGGTGGTGTGCTCCGGCGACATATACGCGGGCGTACCGCCTGAAACGGCAAGCCGGGCCTGGGAGAAGGCACCGGAGAGGCTGCAGGAGAGGCCAAAGCTGCCCAGACGGCAGGTGGCATCGTGATGAACAAAAATCGCGCCGGGCTTGATATCGCCGTGGATCAGGTTTTGCAGGTGCATCTGGCGCAGGGGAACGCAGATCTGGATC
Source organism: Enterobacter cloacae complex sp. P14RS (assembly GCF_014895895.1). Classification (NCBI taxonomy): domain Bacteria; kingdom Pseudomonadati; phylum Pseudomonadota; class Gammaproteobacteria; order Enterobacterales; family Enterobacteriaceae; genus Enterobacter; species Enterobacter cloacae complex sp. P14RS. The sequence goes on along the minus strand of NZ_JADBQM010000011.1, from coordinate 21,615 downwards.
GCCATCTCAATAAAGCGCGAGATCCCCGAGATCGCCCTGCCCGCGCGCCGCGCCAGCAGCTCAAACGCAAACGGCGCATACACCAGCGCGAAACGTCCCCGGTACTGGGTGGAGGCAACGGCGCGGATGGCCCAGCTGTCCTGCAGCACGTCACGCAGCGCAAATTCGTTTTTTAGCAGCCGCGTGGCCCGCTCTTCCTCTTCGTCGCTCACCGCGGTGGCAATGATGAACGAGCCGCCTGAATGGGGATGGCGCGCGTGCATCCAGGCGATACCGCCCTCCTGCGCCAGCACGGTAAAAATCACATCCTCTTTAAGGACAAAAACCCGCCCCTGGTGAAGATTCCCCTGGGCGGGCCAGAATGCAGGCTGCTCGTGTTCGTTCATCCGCGATCCTTATCGTCGGCGGGCCAGCTCCCGCTGTATATGATCCAGCAGAATATCGATGTTAATGGGTTTACGCAAAAATGCAGCGGCGCCCAGGCTAAGAGCGTACCGCTGCATATTTTCATCAGCATGACCGGAGATAAAGATCACGGGCGGTGGGGGGACGGCCAGCAGCCGCAGCTTGTCAAACAGCTCCAGGCCGCTCATGCCCCGCAGCTTGATATCGGCGATCACCAGCGCCGCGCCGGACAGGGCGAGCGGATGGCTCAGAAACACCTCTGCCGAATCAAACGTATCGGCGGCATACCCTTCCGACTCCAGGAGATTACTCAGCCCGCTGCGGACGGAACGTTCGTCATCAATGATGGCAATGCGCCACGGCAGCGTCATGCTGTCTTTCCTCAAAAAAATCATTAAACGTCGCGATCGTCCTTCGCGGGCGCAGGGGGCGCCGTGCCGCTGATTTTCGGCACGCATTCGTGACGAAACCAGGCGAGGGTAAACGGTTCGCGACTCAGTAAACGCCGTCCCACCGGGATGAGCTGTTCACCCACCAGCATGCCAAACAGGCCAAGCAGGGCGACAACCGGCGGTGCCGGGGAATGAACGTCGAGCAGGGCGTAAATTACCCCAGCAACCACGCCGCACACCAGCGAAATTATCCATGCTCTCATGACGTCGCTCCCGTCTGCGATTTCACCTGCGGAACCGTCACCTGAGGAGGCGGCGCGCCGTCGCGGGATAACAGATGGCGCGTCGCCTGTTCACCCGCCAGCATCCCCAGCAGGCCAATCAGCGCCAGCGCGGGCGGCGCGGGGGAGCGCACCTTCAGCACGGCATACATCAGGCCAATCAACACGCCTGCGGCAAGGGATATCAGCCCAGTACTCATTGTGAACTCCAGAGAAAAAGGCAGCGGCGAGCCGGATGAGGGACCAGCCCGCCAGCGGAACTTAGCGAGCCGGGACCGGCGCTAAGGTGCGGTGCTCGCTCTTCTGGCGAGACGGTGCTTTGTGCACCATGGTGTAGGCGTAATCCACGCCCATGCCGTACGCGCCGGAGTGTTCGCGCACGATATCCATCACCGCGGTGTAGGTTTCTTTACGCGCCCAGTCGCGCTGCCACTCCAGCATCACCTGCTGCCAGGTCACCGGGATCACGCCTGCCTGGATCATGCGCTGCATCGCGAAGTCGTGGGCTTCTTTGGAGGTGCCGCCGGACGCGTCCGCCACCATATAAATTTCGTAGTCGCCTTCCAGCATCGCGCACAGGGCAAAGCTGTTGTTGCACACTTCGGTCCACAGGCCGGCAACCACCACCTTCTTCTTGCCGTTAGCCTTCAGCGCGTCGCGCACCTTCTGGTCGTCCCAGGAGTTCATGGAGGTACGCTCCAGAATGTCCTGGCCCGGGAACACGTCCAGCAGCTCCGGATAGGTGTTACCGGAGAAGCTTTCTGTCTCAACGGTGGTGATGATGGTCGGGATGTTGAACACTTTGGCCGCTTTCGCCAGCGCCACGGTGTTGTTTTTCAGCACCTGGCGGTCAATAGACTGCACGCCAAACGCCATCTGTGGCTGGTGATCGATAAAGATGATCTGACAGTTCGCAGGGGTTAACACTTCGAGCTTTGAAGAGGTCATAGCATTTTCCAGTGGTTAAGGGTAGAAATCGCCGCGAGCGCCGCGACGATAAAGTCACCCTCATCCTGCGATTTTCCGTCGCCGCGCGTAATTATCTCTTCGTATAGTTAACCTTAGGTATAGTTATACTTTGGTATACCTATCCTATTGTATAACTGGATCTTTGCCGAAACCGGTTCCCATAATCCTGACCATTCCCCCTCTCAGTCAGGAGCAGTTATGGTTACCCTCGGTAAAGCCGATCTTATTCTGGTTAACGGCCAGTTTCACACCGTCGATCGCGAGAACCCTGTCGCGGAAGCCGTTGCCGTGCGCGACGGAAAATTTCTGGAAGTGGGTACCGTCGCCGAGGTGATGCAGCACCACTGCGACGGCACTAAGGTGGTGGATTTGAAAGGCCACACCGCGATCCCCGGCCTGAACGACTCGCACCTGCACCTGATCCGCGGCGGGCTGAACTACAACCTCGAGCTGCGCTGGGAAGGCGTGCCGTCCCTGGCCGACGCCCTGCGGATGCTGAAAGAACAGGCCCTGCGCACCCCGTCGCCCCAGTGGGTGCGCGTGGTGGGCGGCTGGAGCGAGTTCCAGTTTGCCGAGCGCCGCATGCCGACGCTGGACGAGATTAACGACGCCGCGCCGGACACCCCGGTCTTCATTCTGCACCTGTACGACCGCGCTCTGCTCAACCGCGCCGCGCTGAAGGTGGTCGGCTACACCAAAGAGACGCCGAACCCGCCGGGCGGCGAGATCCAGCGCGACGCCAACGGCAACCCGACCGGGATGCTGATTGCCCGTCCGAACGCCATGATCCTCTATGCCACGCTGGCGAAAGGGCCGAAGCTGCCACTGGAGCAGCAGGTCAACTCCACGCGCCAGTTTATGCGCGAGCTGAACCGTCTGGGGCTGACCAGCGCCATCGACGCGGGCGGCGGCTTCCAGAACTACCCGGAAGATTACGAGGTGATTGCCGAGCTGCACGAGAAAAAGCAGATGACCATCCGCATCGCCTATAACCTGTTTACCCAGCGTCCGGGCCACGAGCTGGAAGACTTTGAAAAATGGACCGACATGCTCACGCCGGGCCAGGGCAGCGACTTCTTCCGCCACAACGGCGCGGGCGAGATGCTGGTCTTCTCCGCCGCCGATTTTGAAGACTTCCTCGAGCCGCGCCCGGACCTCGCGCCGGGCATGGAGGACGAGCTGGAGCGCGTGGTGCGCCATCTGGTGGAGCACCGCTGGCCGTTCCGCCTGCACGCCACCTATAACGAATCCATCAGCCGCATGCTGGACGTGTTCGAAAAAGTTAACCGCGACATTCCGTTCAACGGCCTGCACTGGTTCTTCGACCATGCGGAAACCGTTACCCAGGCCAACATCGACCGCATCAAAGCGCTGGGCGGCGGTATTGCCGTCCAGCACCGCATGGCCTTCCAGGGGGAGTACTTTGCCGAGCGCTATGGCATCGAAGCTACCCGCCACACGCCGCCGGTGGCAAAAATGCTCGAGACCGGCGTGCCGGTGGGCTTAGGGACGGACGCCACCCGCGTGGCGAGCTATAACCCGTGGACCGCGCTCTACTGGCTGGTCTCCGGCCGCACCGTAGGCGGGATGCAGATGTACGATCATAGCGCCCGTCTGGATCGCGATACCGCCCTGATGCTCTGGACCCAGGGCAGCGCGTGGTTCTCCAGCGAGCAGAACCAGAAGGGGCAGATCAAGGTCGGCCAGCTCGCCGACCTGGCGGTGCTCAGCAAAGACTACTTCCGCGTGCCGGAAGAGGAAATCAAGGGCATCGAGTCCGTCCTGACGGTGGTCAACGGCGACATCGTCTACGCCGCAGGCAGCTTTGGCCCGCTCGCGCCACCGGCCATTCCGGTTCTGCCCGAGTGGTCGCCGGTGGTGAAAGTGCCGGGTCACTACCGCAGCGCGCCGCCGCAGGCCGCCCGCGTGGGCATGAGTGTGGCTCACCACTGCAGCGGCCCGTGCGGGGTTCACAGCCACCAGCATGATTTCGCCCGCACGTCAGAGATGCCGGTATCCGACGATAACGCTTTCTGGGGGGCGCTGGGCTGCAGCTGCTTTGCATTCTGATGAAAAACACTACTATGCCACCTCGGGTCGACCTGGGGCTGTTCTTCCTGCGCCTCACCGGCAGCCTGCTGCTGCTCTACGTGCACGGCCTGCCGAAGGTGCTGCACTTCAGCGAAGAGCTGACGCGCATTGAAGATCCGTTTGGCTTCGGGCCTTACGCGAGCCTGATCCCGGCGATCGTCGCCGAGGTCATCTGCCCGCTGTTGATCATTGCGGGCGTCTACACCCGCCTGGCGTGCCTGCCGATTATCGCCGTGCTGCTGGTGGCGATGCTGGCGGTACACCCGGACTGGTCGATTGCCGAAGGGCAGTTTGGCTGGCTGCTGCTGATTATCTTCACCACTCTCGCCCTCACCGGGCCGGGCCAGTGGCGGCTGCAGCGTAAGGCAGCGGAGAGGTTCGCATGACCCAGGTTAACGACGTTCGCGACGCACACGTTGAGACGACGCCCACGCGGGCGGTTTCGCCCTGGCAGCCGCTGAGCCAGCCGGTGTTCCGCATGCTGTGGATCGCCACGGTGGTCTCTAACGTCGGCTCATGGATGAGCGACGTCGGCATCAACTGGAGCATGCTCACGCTCAGCGCCGACCCGCTGGATATCGCGCTGGTGCAGGCCGCCAGCAGCCTGCCGATGTTCCTCTTCGCCCTGCCGTCCGGGGTAATGGCGGACATCGTTGACCGGCGTAAATACCTGCTCTTCTCCCAGCTGTGGGTGTTCATCGCCGCCGCCGGGCTGACGGTGCTCTCCTTCACCGGACACGTCACCCCTACCGTTCTGCTGGTGGCGACGTTCCTGCTGAGCGTGGGCGCGGCGATGAGCTCGCCGCCGTTCCAGGCCGTGGTGCCCGATCTGGTGAGCAAGCCGGAGCTGGGTGCCGCCGTGGCGCTGAACTCGCTCGGGGTGAACATCAGCCGGGCGATTGGTCCCGCGCTGGGCGGTTTTCTGCTTTCGCTCGCAGGGCCGTGGATGGTGTTTGCCCTGAACGCGCTGTCCGTGGTGGGCGTGGCGTGGGTGCTGTGGCGCTGGCGTCCGGCCCCGTCCGTGCAGCGCCTGCCGCCGGAACACTTCTTCTCCGCGGTGCGCTCCGGCATTCGCTACGTGCACGCCGCGCCGGTGCTGCGCAACGTGCTGGTGCGCACCGTGGCCTTCTTCGTTTTCGGCAGCGCGGGCTGGGCACTGCTGCCGCTGGTGGCGCGCCGCGAGCTGGGCTTAGGCCCGGCAGGCTACGGCGTGATGCTGGCGTGCATTGGCCTGGGCGCCATTGCCGGGGCGATCCTGCTGCCGCGCCTGCGCCAGCGGCTGAACGCCGATCGGCTGATGGTGGCCGCGAGTCTGGTTTTTGCCCTCACCATGCTGGCGCTGGCGTTCGTGCGCCACGTCTGGCTGCTCAACCTGTTTGAGTTCTTCACCGGCTTCGCGTGGATTGCGGTGCTCTCCACCCTCAATCTCGGCGCACAGCGCAGCGCCGCCCGCTGGGTAAAAGCCCGGGCGCTGGCGGTTTATCTGACGGTCTTTTTCGGCTCGATGACCACGGGCAGCGCCATCTGGGGGCAGATCGCCTCGCAGTTTGGCACCCCGACCTCGCTGGTTGTCGCCACGCTGGGGATGGTGCTGGCAAGCGCAACGGTGTTCCGCTGGAAGCTGGAGAAAGATCCTGATTTAAACCTCGACCTGAGCGGCCAGCCGCTGGACGGCGTGGAGATTGAGCTGCCGAACGAGCGCGGCCCGGTGCTGGTGTCGCACGAGTACATCATCGACCCGCAGAACGCGAAAGCCTTCCTGGAGGCGGTACACGAGCTGCGCCGGGTGCGCCGCCGCGCCGGGGCGATGAGTTGGGCGGTATATGAAGATATTGAGCGCCCCGGCCTGTTTATTGAGACCTTCCTGATGGGCTCGTGGATTGAGCATCTGCGCCAGCAGGAGCGCCACACCATGAATGACCTCCTGCTGCAGAGCCGCGTTCTGGCTTTTCATCAGGGCACAACATCACCGGCAATTCGCTATCTGGTCGCGCCGGTATAACCATAACCATCACCTGTACAGGAACACACTATGGCAACGTTTAAGGCAAAAGACGGCACGCAGATTTACTACAAAGACTGCGGCGCGGGCAAACCGGTTCTCTTCAGCCACGGCTGGCCGCTGGACGGCGACATGTGGGACAGCCAGCTGAACTACCTGGCCGAACGCGGCTTCCGCGCCATCGCCTTTGACCGTCGCGGCTTTGGCCGCTCGGATCAGCCGTGGAACGGCTACGACTACGATACCTTTGCGTCCGACATTAACGACCTGATCACCACCCTGGACCTCCAGAACGTGACGCTGGTGGGCTTCTCCATGGGCGGCGGCGACGTGACCCGCTACATCAACAACTACGGCAGCGCGCGCGTGGCCGGTCTGGCGCTGCTGGGTGCGGTCACGCCGATCTTCGGTAAATCCGACTCCTTCCCGCAGGGTGTGGATCAGAGCGTGTTCGACGGCATTCGCGACGGACTGCGTAAAGATCGCGCCCAGTTCATCAGCGACTTCGCGACGCCGTTCTACGGCATCAACGCCGGGCAGACCGTTTCCGCCGGCGCCCTGACCCAGACGCTGAACATCGCCCTGCTGGCATCCCTGAAGGGCACCATCGACTGCGTGACCGCGTTCGGCGAAACCGACTTCCGCCCGGATATGGCGAAAATCGACGTGCCGACGCTGGTGATCCACGGCAGCAACGACCAGATCGTGCCGTTTGAAAGCACCGGCAAGCTGGCGGCAGAGATGATTAAAAACGCCACGCTGAAGGTGTACGACAACGCCCCGCACGGCTTCGCGCTGACCCACCAGGATCAGCTCAACGAAGATCTGCTGGCGTTTGTGAAGTCGCTGTAAGTCTGAGGGCTGACGCCAATGGCGACAGCCCCCTTATCGCCTCAACCCACCTGAACAAGCAGTGACACTATTCAGATTAATCCTATAAAATACTGACCTTTACCGCCTTTACCCGACTTCCGGAGTTTGTGATGGTTCAGGATCGCACCGCGTTAGCCCCCTTCTTTAATGAGCATATCAATAACAACAGCCGATACAGCCCTAAATGGGGGCCAGCCTATCACCAGATGGTCAAACGCGTAGCGACAGAGCGGCCCGAGTTTCGTGATCAAAGCCTTATCAAGGCACTTTGGTATGAACGCTCCAACGGCGTCGCCAGCATTAAACAGGGTGGAATGTCGCAGAACGAATACAATGCGGCCCAGATTCACCTGCGGGAAATCACAACCCTGATGGCACAGGGCTGCACCCCGGCCGTATATGAAAAGGTGGTCAACAAGCTACAGGCGCTTAAGGCCAAATCCATTCTCAAGAAACAGTACTGGGCGTTGTGTCACCGGGCTTTTGCCACGCTGTACCCTGAGCGGGTTTCGAACGTGGTAAATACCAAAATGTTTTCCCGCATTTATAACTACTGTAATAACCGCTTCGGGCTTGGGCTCGCCGGGAAAGGGACGTGGTTTGAAAAAAACCTGGAGCTGAAGGCGGCTCTGAACCGCGAGCTGGGCGGCCATGTAGACCCTGTCGAACTCAATATGTCGCTGTGGCATCTCTACACGCATTTCATCAAAGATAAGAGCGATATCGGCCTGGTAGGTAGCGAGTCCTGGGCCGAAGACGACGATCAGGATACGGATGAGAGCGTGGCGGATGTTCCACTGAACGTCATTCTCTATGGCCCTCCGGGGACGGGTAAAACCTATTCCACCGTTGAGCATGCCGTCCGCGCCTGTGAACCCGCTGAGTATTCCCGCCTGCTGGATGGCCTTCAGGGCAGTGATTACCGAAACGCACTTAAAACGCTTTATGACCGGCTGGTCTCCGAACAGCGCATCCGCTTTGTCACTTTCCACCAAAGCTTTGGTTATGAAGAGTTTATTGAAGGGCTACGCGCCGATACCACCCGTGACGGTAACGTTCGCTATGACATTAAATCCGGCGTCTTTAAGCAAATCTGTGAGGATGCAGCGTTTGGTTACGCAGGTGAACAGCTGGCGCTGAACGAGGCGCTATCAAAGTTTCAAAAAGAACTGCTGAATGGCGAAGCCGCCACGCTCAAAACGACATCAGGTAAACCGTTCGGCGTCACCTATAAAAGTGAAACGAACTTCGGCATCTTCCCTTTAAACAGCAAAAAAGGGGATCTGGGGAATGGATACAACGCCTACGTGAAGGACATCAAAGCCTGGTATCAGAACAACGGGATTGATATCCACAACGAGTCGTATGTCCGGGGTATCCTCAACTATCTTCATGATAATTATAATCTTCCCGTCACACCGAAAAAAAATGCACCGGCAAAACGCCAGAACTACGTGCTGATTGTTGACGAGATTAACCGTGGCAATATCTCCAAAATTTTCGGAGAGCTCATCACCTTAATTGAGAAATCCAAGCGCATGGGTGAACCCGAGGCCCTGAGCGTGACGCTACCCTATTCGGGCGAAAAATTCAGCGTGCCAAACAACCTGTTCCTGGTCGGCACCATGAATACCGCGGACCGTTCCCTGACCGCTCTGGACACCGCCCTGCGCCGCCGCTTCGAGTTCAAGGCCATGCTGCCGAAAGCCTCCATTCTGGAAGGCCACGTCATCAAAGGTATCGATCTCAAACGGCTACTGCAGATGCTCAATGAACGCATTGAGGCGCTGTACGATAGCGAGCACACGCTCGGGCACGCTTTTTTCATACCGGTAATTGAGACGGAGGACGATGACATTGCTTTCGCCCGTCTGCAGCGGGTGATGAAAAATAAAGTACTGCCGCTGCTGGAGGAGTACTTTTACAACGACTGGCAGAAAATTCGTCTGGTCCTTGGAGATAACCAGAAGCAGGATCCCGCCCTGTGCTTCATCCGTTCGATCAAAAACGAGGGAAATATTCAGCGGCTGTTTGGAACGGATGCATCGGACGATCTGCAGGAAGAGGGAGAGCGCTATCACCTTGCAGGCGAAGACGATCCTGTCTGGAATAATGCCATCGCCTGGCGTCAGATTTACGATGCAGGTGCGCGAGGCGCGGAGAACGACGAATGACCGGGCGGCGGCAGTGGTCCACCTTTGAATACGGTTATTTGGTCAGTAAAGAGGACAGCGGCCGGGTTAAGGACGCAGTGGAGCTTCCTCCGGCCTGTTTTGCGTGGCTGGAGCAATGCTGCCTGAACGACGATGCGGAATACGACGCGCGCCTGCTGACGCTGAAAACGGTCGGGCGCGTGAAGGTGCTGCAGGTGAAAAACTATGTCGGCGTCATTGCGCTGCCGGGAGGAGCGTTCATCGAGGTGTTGCCAAAGACCGGCCATGATAACGCCCGCGAACAGCTGATGATGATGCTGCGCACGCTGAAAACCTTCCGGCACATCGCCACAACCTCCGCCAGTATCAAAACCTCGCGCATGCCGCTGATGGATATCTTTATTCATCAATTTATCCAGAGCGTCCAGGCGGTCCTGCAGCAGGGTCTTAAGCGTGACTACCTTCGCCAGCAGGAGAATCTACCGTGGATGAAGGGAAAACTGCGGGTTTCAGCACAACTGTCGACAAATAGCGTTCGCCGGGATCGCTTTCAGGTGGAGTATGACGAGTACAGTGTTGACCGACCGGAGAACCGCATTCTCAAAACGGCCATCGATACGGTTTCGCGCCTGACCCGCAACCCTCAGCTCATCCAGCAGCTTCGCCCCTTGCAGTCGGCCTTCGAAGGTATTCCTCCCGTTGTTGATACCGCTCACGCGTTCGATCTGGTTCGCCTCGACAGGCATATGCATCACTATGAACAGGCGCTGGAGTGGGCCAAATTGATCCTACACGGGGAGTCACCACTTTGTATGCAGGGTCATGCTGATGCCATATCGCTGCTCTTTCCAATGGAAGCGGTATTTGAATCCTTTGTTGCGGCGTGGATGAGGCATCATCATCATCAACGTTACCAAATTGATACCCAAGCAAAAACACACACTCTGGCTCGCTATCACACCAGGTATATGTTTAGACTCAAGCCGGATATCTGGCTTCGCCCGTATGACACGTCGAAACATTCTTCAATTATTTGCGATACGAAATGGAAAAAGATTAAGCCTCATAAACCTGGCTTTAACATTTCGCAAAGCGATCTTTACCAGATGCTGGCCTACGGAACGAAATATCTCGATAGCCGCGGCGATATGATCCTGATTTACCCGCAGCATGACGGTTTTAGCGATGCGCTTCCCCATCCCTTCGAACTTCATAAGCCGGACAGCCATGCGCTACGTTTGTGGATCGTCCCTTTTACCATCGGAACCAGTATTCAGAGCTCGATACTCCACCTCCCCGAGTCCCTGAAGCTGCGGAATTAGAAGCAGACGCCTGCAAAGCAGGCGTCTGAAGCGATTAATTGACCGATACCGGGCGGGTCAACGCCTCATCCACGATGCCATTCTGCTCGCTCCCCCGCCTGCGCTCCGCCAGCAGCCGACAAACCTCCGCATGCTTCTCCTCGGTAAAGGTAAAGCGCGACATAAAGCCCATGCGGATCAGCGACCCAATCGCCGGCAGCAGGCAAATCCCAAAGAACAGCCCCGACAGCACGCCTTCGCTCTGGATTTGCGCCTGCGGCACGTAGCCGATCATCGTCAGAAACACGCCAATAAGCCCGCCGCCCACCGCTACCGACATCTTGCCGGTAAAGGTCTGTCCGGAGAAGGTGATCGCCGCGCAGCGCTTGTTAGTGTGGTACTCCGCGTACTCGATGGTGTCGGCAATCATCGACGAGGTGAGGATGTTGGTCATCATCACGAACAGGGTGCTCAGGCCGAGCAGAATAAACAGCATCGTCACCTGCTGATATCCGACAAACCACATCACCACGCGCACCGCCACGTCCAGCCCGCAGAGGATCATAAACAGCTTCCGCTTCTGCATCCGGCGCGTCAGCATCGGGGCGACCAGGCACAGCACCGCCGCCACAATGCCCATCACGCCAATCGCCATCTGCAGGCTGCCGTCGCCCAGGTTGTTGATAAAGAAGTAGATATACAGCCCGCCCGCCACGTTGTGGAACACGCAGAAAAAGAACGACAGCAGGACGATAAACAGCGGCTTGTTCTGGCGCAGGTTGTGGAAGGTGTCGCGAATGGTCACCTTTTCCGGGCTCGGCGGAACACGCTCTTTGATCTGCATAAAGCCGTTGAGCATCAGCGGCAGGCCCACCAGCATCATCACCAGCGCCGCCATAAAGTAGCCTTTATCGTTGCTGTACTGGGCGAAGAACGCCGCCAGCTTCGGGAAGAAGATATTGGCGCAGGCAATCCCGGCGTTCACCCCGAGCATCGCCGCCGTCACCGCGCGGGTGCGCTGACCGGAGTCGTTGGTCATCACCGACGACATCGACCAGAACGGGATATCGGAGATGGCGTACAGCGTCCCCCACAGGATATACGTCACCCCGGCGTAGAGGATTTTGGTGGTCATGTCCGCTTCGATTTTATAGAACGACAGCAGCGTGACGCCGGTAATCAGCAGCGGCGCGATCAGCAAAAAGTGGCGAAACTTGCCGAACCGGCTGTTAATGGTGTCCATTATGCTGGCAAACAGCGGATCGTGAACCGCGTCCCACGCGCGGGCAATCAGGAAGATGGTGCTCGCCGCCAACGCCGAGATCCCCAGCACGTCGGTGTAAAAATAGTTAATAAACGAACCCACTAAACCAAAGCTAAAACACTGACCTAAACCATAGCCAAAATAAGACCACAACTCGCGAGACGGTATTTTCATTGTCGTTGCCATAGTGCGTACCTGGTTGCCCGGCGACAGCGCGCCGGGTCGTTATTATTAGCCCTGAGGATTCGGGGCGATCTTGCGCAACTGCTGCATCAGGGCGATTTCACGGCGCGAGAACGGAATGCCGTTCTCCTCAAACACGTCGTGGAACCAGAGGCGGCAATAGTCCGTGGACTCCTTCATCACCACCGGCCACGGCAGCCACGTCTGGGTTTTGCCGCGCACCAGCCCCCACTGATACGGCGCAACCTTCGCCATGTACATCAGCGGAAGCTGCTCTTCAATCGTGCTGCCCACGTGGCGCGCCAGCCATTCGGTGCAGAACAGCGGGCGACCGAGCTTTTGCAGCTGCTGAATCATCGCCGTCATGCGCCCCGTGTGGGTGTAGGCGTGGAAGCTCACCACGTCCGAGAGCGCCAGCGCGGTCTGGTCCAGCGGGTGCTGGAAGAACGTCTCGCCCTCCTCTTCCGGCGGGACGCGCCACGCGCAGACGGTGAGCGGCTGGGTCGGGTCTTCTTCACGCACCCACTGGAACGCCAGCTTCATCAGCGCGTGGGCGCAGGTCTCCAGCTTCGCGTCGTACTGCACCTCCTGCGTGCCCGTCGCGAAAATGCCGCGGTTGCCCGGCTCGTTATACAGATCCCACAGCAGCACGCGCTTATCGTCGCGGAACTGGCGGACAACGTCGCGGATATAGCGTTCAATGTCTGCCCAGCAGTCGGGATCGCACACCTTATCGCGACCGGGGCTCGCCGCCGCCTGGCTGTTGTGCTTGCCCGGCACGGGCGGCTTTTGCGGGCCGAGGTACGGCTCGTCACCGGAGAAGCCGCAGTCGTCCATCAGGGTCAGCATGGTGCTGAACCCGTGACCGTCGGCAATCGTCAAAAAGCGGTCGATGCGCGCCATCAGCCCGTCGCGGTCATGCTCCCAGACGATAAACGGCAGGTTGATGCGCAGGGTGTTATAGCCCGCCTCCGCCGCCCAGCCCAGCTCGCGGTCAATGGTTGCGGCATCGAAGGTCTCTGCCTGCCAGATATCGGTCCAGTTCACCGCCGTCGACGGCAAATAGTTAAACCCGCACAGCCAGCCTTTCTGCTCATACCACGCCTGGGCCTGCTCCCTGCTCCACTGCTCTTTCATTACGCATCCTCTTACTGATAATATTTAGCTAATAAATATTAGTTGCGGGATATATGCGCAAATCACGGCGTTCTGAAAAGCGATGCCCCTCACAAAGTTCACGCTTCGATGAATGAGAAACGTGATCGACGGCGCTAAAGCGTGCGGTTAGGGTATGATGCGAAGTCGCGAAAGGGAGAGGACGGATGAAGCGAAAAACAAAAGTGACGATGAACGATATTGCGCGGGCGGCAGGGGTGTCGCAGGCAACGGTATCGCTGGTGCTCAACCAGTCCCGCAACATCAAGCTCAGCGACGACACCCGCCAGCGGGTGATTAACGTTGCCACCGAGCTCGGCTACGACCGCCTCCCCGCCGTTCACGCCCCGCGCAACCAGGAAGAGATCGCCCTGCTGGTCAGCTCGCTGCAGAGCTTTGACCCGTTTATCGACGCCATCAGCCAGGCGCGGGAAGCGGCGTGGCGCAACGAGACCCTGCTCACCGTCTACGACTACGGCGACGACATCGAGCTGGCGCTGAACATTATCCGCCAGCTCGAGAAGCGCAACTGCATCGGGATTATTCTCGCCTCTCCGGTCACCACGCTGGTGGACATGACGGCGTTTCACGACTGTACCCGCATCCCGCTGGTGCTACTCAACCAGCGAGACCCCGGCTCGCCGCTGCTGCCGTCGTTTATCCCGGACGACTACGCCAACGCATTCCAGGTGACTAAACACCTCATCGCCTGCGGGGCCACGCGCATCGCCCACATCACCGGCGAGAGCTGGATGGAGGCCTCCCGCCAGCGTCTGGCGGGCTACCGGGCGGCGCTACAGCAGGCCGGATTAGCGTGCGACGACGGCCTGGTGCGTCAGACCAACTGGCAGTTCAGCGAGTCCTTTACCGCGACCACGGCCCTGCTGGAACTGGCCGAGCGCCCGGACGACATCTTCTGCGCCAGCGACTGGCTGGCGATTGGCTGCTATCAGGCGCTGGCGGTGAACGGCGTGCGCATTCCGCAAGACATGCTGCTGGCTGGCTACGACGACCAGAAGATCTCCGAGCAGCTCACCCCGCCGCTGACCAGTATCCAACTGCCCTACAGCGAGCTGGGACGGCTGGCGGTGGAGTACCTGTGCAATCAGGAAGATGCCGCCACGCACGTGACGCTGGCGGGCAGGCTGAAGGTGCGCGCCTCAAGCCTCGTTTGAGGTAAACACCATGCCCGCGTAGGGCTTCTCGCGACACGCCGCCAGCCGCGCGGCGAGGCTGCCCACGTGCAGCTCCAGCTTGTGCCCGTCCGGGTCGAGAAAGTAGAACGATTCCCCCTCGCTTTTGTTCTGCTTCCAGACGGTGACGCCCGCCTGCTCAAGCCTTTGCGAGAACGGTTCAAAATCCGCTTCCGCCACGGTAAACGCGTAGTGGGTATAGTCGCTCTCCTGCGGCGGCACATACCGGCGCGCCTCGTCGTACGACAGGCAGATCCACAGATCGCCGCAGGTGAGATAGGCCCCGGTATTCCAGCGGGCGTGCAGCGTCAGCCCCAGCAGTTCGTGCCAGAAGGTGACGCTTTTTTGCAGGTCGCTGACCGCGAGGGTCAGGTGGTTGAGTGATTGCAGCATGACGTGCCCTTTTGTTTTTCGCGCCGGACGTGGTACGGTAAAAGCATGAACATAAACCACGCCGTCCTCACCGTAAACCGCTGGTGGCTGCCTTCTTAAAGGCGGCACGGAGTAGTTTTCCCCATTTTCAGATAGCCGCCGAAAGGCGGCTTTCACTTTTCTAAGACCCCTTTCGGCATTACAACGTTAAGGAGTCTTTATGAACACGCAAACCATCCTCACCGGCGATCGCCCAACCGGCCCGCTGCACCTCGGCCACTTTATCGGATCGCTGCGCCAGCGCGTGGCGCTCCAGCACACACACAACCAGTTTGTGCTGATTGCCGACCTGCAGGGGCTGACCGACAACGGCAGCAACCCGCAAAAAATTCGCGACAACATCCCCGAAGTGCTGGCCGACTACCTCGCCGCCGGCATCGATCCGAACCTGACCACGATCTGCCTGCAGTCCGCCCTGCCCGCCCTCGCCGAGCTGACGATGCTGTATATGAACATCGTCACCGTCGCCCGCGTGGAGCGTAACCCGACGGTGAAAAACGAGATTGCGCAGAAGGGCTTCGCCCGCTCGCTGCCGGTCGGGTTTATGGCCTACCCCATCAGCCAGGCGGCGGACATTACCGCGTTTAAGGCCGAATGCGTGCCCGTCGGCGACGACCAGCTGCCGATGATTGAGCAGACCAACGAGATTGTGCACAAGATGAACAGCCTGCTGCCCGCCCCTGTGCTGCGCCACTGCAAGGCGATGCTGAGCGACACTAGCCGCCTGCCCGGCATCGACGGCAGCGCCAAGATGTCGAAATCGCTCGGCAACACACTGCACCTTTCGGCCAGCGAAGAGACCATTCATCGCGCGGTCAGCGCGATGTACACCGACCCGAACCACCTGAAGGTGAGCGATCCGGGGCAGATTGAGGGGAACGTGGTGTTTACGTACCTCGACGCGTTTCATCCGGACAAGGAGAAAGTGGCGGAGATGAAGGCGCACTATCAGGCTGGCGGGCTGGGTGACCGGGTATGTAAGAACGAACTGGAGGCGTGTTTGCAGGAACTGATTGCACCGATGCGGGAGCGGCGGACGATGTATATGCAGGACAAGGGGGAGCTGATGGCGATGCTGAAACGCGGGACGGAGCGGGCGCAGGGGGTGACGCAGGAGACGTTGAGGGAGGTGAAGGTTGGGCTGGGGGTGCCGGTGTTTAGTTAAGGTAGATTTAGCGGTGGAGTGCGTGGGATTGGCATGAAGCCGCTAACTTGATTATTGCGTAAATAAGCAAGGCGCAATAAATGCTTAAATGCATTATTAGCCATTGTCGTTTGTCATTCTGTTGAGAGCGCTATATTCATAGACTCTTTTTATTTTAAACGTCACGATAACTGTTATGAGCAAGTTTATTATTTCCATGCTGAATACGTTACTTTGTGTTTTTGTAATTGTGTTATGCCTCATATACGTGGGCGTCACTGATAACTGGAAAGAATGCGCTATAGCTATAATCATCACTTTAGGATGCGCACATTTCATGGCCGTTTTACTGAATCGTGTATTGCCTCATAAGTTATCTATCTTAGAAGGAATACTGGAATTATTGGGAGGACCACTATTAGTTATAGGCGCAATTGTGTGCTTTGATGTATTCGAACCCTGGCCGTTAAAAATCATTGGGATGTTTGCGTGGATTGTTTTTATTTTCTTTTTACCTTCAATAATCAGTCCCAGGCGTTAACTCGATCTGTTAATCAATATCTACGTCATTTCTTCACCCACGGAATCCAACATAATGTACCCCACTCTTTCGCAGGTCATTGAGGTTGTACGTCAGTCCTCGGGACATCATCGCAAGCGCATTGATGAGAACACCCTAATCGAAGCCGACCTCGATATATGCGGCATGGATGGCGATGCCCTGATAGAAGACTGCGAGGAAGCGTTTGCCGTTACGCTTGTCACTGAAGAAGATGGCTATGAGAAAACTTTTTCCCTCGCTGAAAACGAGTTTCTTTTTAGCACCGAGGGCATAGATTACTTTGGTATCTGCCGCTTGATTCGCAGGTTGCGAGGCATTCAGGAACCGGTGATACACGATTTAACCGTTGGCGAGCTTCATGCTGTGCTGGTTAAGGCAGTTAAAGAACAGGTAGATCATGATTGAGTTATTTTTAGCATAGTGCGGGCATGTGCTCATATGCCCGCACTCGTTAGTCTTAAGTTTAAACGGCCTTCCCACTCCCACGCTTAATCACCGGAACATCACCTGTATCATTCAGCGCTCCCGGAAAGGTCTTCAGCCACTGGGCGACTTTCTGCTTATTAATATTCACCACGCTCATACCCTCCAGACATCCCCATAATTCTCTTGTATGCTGTGGTGTAATCACAATGCAGTCTTTCATGGCGCGGATTTTCACGGGCATGCCGTTGATAAAGCCAGCACGGGTTAACCACTCGCCGCCCAAAAGAAGATATTTCATGTCTATGCGTGCATACAGTTCGCAGCAGGCGGCACTGTCCTGCGGCGTTTCCGCTCGGGGATGGACGGGCGCCGCGTTAGGCGGGTTGCCGTGAAGACGGCGGGCGCTGTTTTTGCGTACCAGCTCGCGGTTTTCAATCACGCCGGTGAAAGCGTCTGATTCTGTTTTGCAAACAGTAAACTCTGGCTTAAAATCCGTCGCAGCCATTTTCAACTCCTCTATAGTTGTTTGTGGTTAGCGGTATGGGGGTGTTGCAGCACCTTCATATCGCGAATTCCTCGTTAAATATTCTTCGATATATCCTTTGCCGTTCGGCGTAATTTCTGGTGCTCATTATACAGGGCTGAGTATAAATACAGCGGTTTTGGGTGGGGTAAATTTGAAATTTGCGAGGAGGATTCAGGAAATAAGGTTGTGTGCGGTAAGGTCATGTTTTTGTTAATTGTGGGTTGATTGGTCTGGGTTTTGCGAGCATCATCGCAATTATTTACCTTGTTCCGTAACGCGATGGCTTCCAGCAAAACTCTCGAACAGGCAATTGCCGATATCACCATCTGGCGCAAAGGCGAACAGCGTGCGCCGCATAAACCTTTATTGCTTCTGTACGTGCTGGCGAAGTATCAGCAGGGGCATGCGCGACTGTTTGATTACGGAACCGAGGTACACGAGCAGCTTCTTAGCCTGTTAGAGCGCTTTGGCCCACAGCGGAAGGCGCATTATCCGAATATGCCTTTCTGGCGGCTTAAGGGGGATGGGTTTTGGGATCTGAAGAATACTGAGTTCTGTTCGACCACTGGCAGTAAGCAACCGCCCGTTAAAGAACTTGTGGAACATAACGTCGCAGGCGGGTTTGATGAAGAACACTATGCGCTACTGAGTAAGAACAAAAAAATGATCGGCTCGCTGGCGCAGCAGATCCTTGAAGCGCACTTTCCTGAGAGCATTCAGGAGGAGATCGCGGATGAGATGGGTTTTGATATCCAGCAGATCCGTAAGGTTCGCGATCCGCTGTTCCGCCAGCAGGTGTTGCGCGCATATAACTATGAGTGCGCTATTTGCGGGTTCAACATGCGGCATGATAACGCCTCTGTAGGACTTGAAGCTGCACATATTAAGTGGAAGCAGTTTGGCGGACCGTGTGAGATCCCGAATGGACTGGCGCTGTGTGCGATTCATCATAAGGCGTTTGATAAAGGATCGATTGGGCTTGATGAGAGTATGCGGGTGCTGGTGTCCGAGGCGGTGAATGGAAGTGGGATTGTTGGGCGGTTGTTTTGGGATTTTGCCGGGAAGCAGATTACGTTGCCGATGGTGAAAGGGAATTATCCAAGGGAGGGGTTTGTGGAGTGGCATCGCAGGGAGGTGTTAAAACTCAATTAGATCGTCCATTTTCAATCAAAATCTTATAGTTGATGATTTAATGCTCAAAAAAAATCATTAATATTCAATAAGTTAAACTGAACCAAGGAATGCCTGATTATTGATTTTAAAAGACCTTAGTGTACAATGCATAGGTTTATAATCTTTTTTGGACATTTATGAAAGCATTAGATTTATTTGCAGGCGCAGGGGGATTTAGTTTAGCAGCCCATAGCATCAATTCTTTAAGTGTCGTTGCTGCCATAGAGTTCGACAGGGCTGCTGCACATACCTACGAAATGAATTTAATCAACCGTCTTAAACATCAAACAAAGTTATTACAAGAAGATATACTTTTGGTTAATCCGAAAGAGCTTAGACAACAATTAAATTTAAATAAAAAAGAACTAACCATCATTCTTGGTGGCCCACCTTGCCAAGGTTTTTCTAGCCACAGAATTAAAGATTCAGGGGTAAATGATCCCAGGAATAAATTACTACTTAGATATTTTGATTTTGTATGTGAATTTCTTCCTAAGGCATTTCTCGTCGAGAATGTTGCCGGTTTACTATGGGAACGGCACAGTGATTATCTCAAAGAATTCAAAGAATTAACGTCCAAGAATGGTTATACTTTAGTTCATTGTGATATCGTAAATGCCAGGGATTACGGTGTTCCCCAAAATAGAAAGCGCGTATTTATTTTAGGTATAAGGAATGATATTTATAATAAAGAAACTAATTTTCCTTTTCCGCCTCCAGCTACCCACTTTAATCCCAATGCCAGCTCAGGCGAAGGAAAATCAATAAAAACATGGAGAACAGCTTCTTGTGTGTTTCCAAAAATTAGCAATGAAATTCTTGAAAGATATATTGAAGAATACTTTCTTCGTAAAACTAAAATATCCTCTGATGTCGCGAGAGTGCTTCTTAATAATTTAGAATACGAAAGCAAACCAATCCCTGAAGATGACCCTTGCAATATTCATATGATTCCTACACAAAGAATGGAGGAACGTTTTAAAGCAACTATTTTAAATGGTAGCCGAACAGATGCTGGCGAAGAATTTCAATTAAAATGTCATTCAAATGGTTATGAAGGACATAAAGATGTTTACGGGCGCATGATGATTCATCTCCCTTCTAATACAATTACAACTGGTTGCCATAATCCTTCTAAAGGAAGATTTGTCCATCCATGGGAAAATCACGGTATCACCTTAAGGCACGCCGCCAGGTTACAAACCTTTCCAGATGATTTTATTTTTATAGGCAATTCAACAGAACAAGCGAGACAAATTGGAAATGCGGTTCCTCCTGAGTTGGGTACTGCGCTCATAAAATATATATTACAAAACCTATGATGTAAAATATCATATATAAGTTGCTTAAAGGGAATAGCAAAATATTATTTAATTAATTATATGAGGACGAAAATGGTTATATCAGCAACGTTTCAGACAAGAGCAAGGACGATTGATCACTTAGGTCGAGAACAAATTGCGGATTGCCCAACGGCCATATCAGAGCTTTGGAAAAATGCTTATGATGCCTATGCTAGAAATGTTTCACTAAACATTTTCGATGGCAATATCCCTGTAGCTACGTTAGTGGATGATGGGCATGGGATGTCGATCGATGATGTAGTAAACAAATGGTTGACAGTTGGGACCGAATCCAAAGCAACTAATAACCATGTCCCATTAGAGGATAAAAACGGAATACAGCAAGATAGGGTTAAACAAGGTCAAAAAGGTATTGGTCGTTTATCATGTGCAGCATTAGGATCGTTAATGCTGTTAGTTTCCAAAAAAATAAATAAACCATATGTGGCTTGTTTATTAGACTGGAGACTTTTTGAGAATCCTTATTTAATGTTGAATGATATAAATATACCAATAACTGAGTTCGATACTAAGGAAGAATTATCACTTATTTTACCCAGCATGTTTGATGCTTTATTAAGCAATGTGTGGGGTTCTGGTAAAGACAGGCTACGAGATGAAAGAATCGAACAAGCTTGGAGATTATTTTCAGAACTAGAAGAGAGGGAAAAGAAAGAATCAACTAAAAACTCAATTGAGAAAACTGTCATCGATGCTTATTTTGATGAAAGACATTTTTTATCATGGCCGGTCTGGGGTAAAAATGAGGAACATGGAACAGCAATGTTCATTGCTGGTATCCATGATGATTTGATTGCCCAATTATCTAATGATTCAGGTTCCGAAGCTGAAGGTAGTGAAGTAAGAGCAAAAGAAAGATTTATTCAGACTCTTAACAGTTTTGTGAACCCTTTTAGAAGAGATAATGAAGAGAAAATCACAGATTTTCAAACTAGTGTAATTGCATGGAATGGCGATCTTCAACGTTTTATTATAGATGAAGTACGTAACTTTGATATATCAAATTTTGATCAATTAGAACATATTGTCGAAGGGGATATTGACGAAACTGGACTTTTTAAAGGGAGGGTTAAAGCTTTTGGGGATTGGTATGAAAATATTACAATCAAACCTAAAACTGCCTATAAGACTAGAAGAGACAGTCGATTTGGCCCATTTTTCTTACGAATTGGCACATTTGAAATTTTAAAGAAAAATACCACGTTATCAGATGAACAGCATGCAACTTTTGAATCCACTCGGGATAAATTCGGTGGAGTTATGGTGTTTAGAGATCATCTTAGGGTGATGCCATACGGACGAGAAGACAATGATTTCTTTGAAATTGAAAAACGCCGTACTAAAAACGCGGGTATGTATATGTTTAGTAACAGAGCATGCTTCGGCGGCGTTTGTATAACTAAAAATGACAATCCCAATTTAAGAGATAAAGCAGGCCGAGAAGGAATTATTGATAATAAAGCGTCTAAACTTTTTAGAGAAGTAGTAGAAAATATTCTAATTGAAGTCGCAAAAAAATTCATTGGCCGTACATCAGGTATTCGTGAAGAGAAATTAGAAGAGATAAACACTAAATATAATGCACAAAAGGCCGATGATGATCGTAAAAAATTACTACGAAAAGAACAAAAACGAATCAAAAATGCTATTCAGAAAGATATAAATAATTTATTAAACCTACGAAATGAACTTTCAGGCATTATGGATCATTTAAGCAATAATGAAA